>JAEDOD010000001.1 GCA_016302165.1 Sphaerochaetaceae bacterium | reverse complement strand
AAGCTTAACGAGGAAGTGGAAAAGAAGCTTGGAGAGCAAAAAAAGGAAAGCGAGGAAGCCATAGAAAGACAACGAATCCAGATAGCTAAAAACCTGCTTTCTTCGTCCTCTTTGACTATCTCAGAAATTGCTAGAGTGACAAACCTTGATGAATCTGAGGTAAAGAAAATCTCAGACAGTCGTGAGGCTCTGCAGTGACGAATCTATAGAATGATTGTCCACTAGCTCAGTATTTTTCAGGACACACCCTTCAATGTCCAATACCAATTTACTCTGAATTATTGCAAAATCAGGGGAAAACCCTAATAATGTAGAACATCATTGCTACAAACATTTACAAAGGAAGGAAAAATTATGAACAAAAAGTCACCTGTGGTTACAATTGTCGCCATTGGAATCGGTGCCGCTCTCTTCTTCGTCCTTGGAAGATTTGTTGCTATTCCTAGCCCAGTTCCAAACACAACAATTTCCATCCAGTATGGTCTCCTGGCATTTATGGCTGCCCTCTTCGGACCAGTTGCAGGTATCCTCATCGCTTTCATCGGCCATGCCCTCATCGACTTCTCCTATGGCTGGGGAATCTGGTGGAGCTGGGTAATCGCCAGCGGCGTTGCAGGTCTTGTAATGGGCCTTGGCGCAAAGAAAATCAATGTTGAGAAGAGCTTCGGAACAAAGGAGATCGTCACTTTCAACATCACTCAGGTAATCGCACACCTTATCGCCTGGGGAATCGTGGCTCCAGTCCTGGATATCCTCATCTACTCTGAGCCGGCAAACAAGGTATTCCTACAGGGTCTGGTTGGAGGTCTCGCAAATATCGTTACAACAGCAATTGTGGGAACACTGCTCTGCGTCGCTTATGCTGCCGCCAAGCCAAAGGCAGGAAGCCTCAAGAAGGAGAACTAAGCTCATTTGAGTTTCTTCGGGGAATGGATTCCATTCCCCATTTTTTGTTAATCTGTTCCAGAGAGGTCAAGGTGAAGGATAGCGTCATCACTTTCAATAACTTCAGTTTCAAATACATTTCCCAGGCAGAGCCTACCCTCAAGGGCATCAACCTTGAGATAGGAAAAGGAGAGAAGGTCCTGGTCTGCGGTCCCTCAGGCTGCGGAAAGTCCACACTGTTCAACTGCCTCAACGGTCTCATTCCAGCATTCTATGAAGGAGAAGTGGAGGGAGAGCTGACCATAAAAGGTAAATCCTTCAGGGATTATGACATCTTTTCCTTGTCAAAGATTGCAGGAACTGTGCTTCAGGACTCAGACGGACAATTCATAGGCCTTACGGTGGGGGAAGACATTGCCTTTGCCATGGAAAACGAGATGAGGCCTCTCGAGGAGATGAAGAAACGTGTGGTGGAGGCTGCAGAAAAGGTAGGGATAGAGGGCTTCCTTGACCACGCTCCCCATGAACTCAGTGGGGGACAGAAGCAGAGGGTATCCCTGGCAGGAGTCATGGTTGATGACGTTGAAATCTTCCTTTTCGACGAACCTTTGGCAAACCTGGACCCTGCATCAGGAAAGAAGACTATAGAGCTTATTGACCAGATCCATAAAGATACAGGAGCTACAGTAATCATAATCGAGCATAGACTGGAGGATGTGCTGTATCGTCCTGTAGACAGAGTGGTGCTTATGGGGGAAGGTGAAATCCTTATGGACACCACTCCAGATGTCCTTCTGTCCTCAGATGCCCTGATCAGAAATGGAATCAGGGAGCCCTTATACTGCACAGCCCTGAAATATGCAGGAGTGGAGATAAAGGAGGAAATGCATCCAGGTTCCATGGATACCCTAATCCTTAGTGAAGAGAATAAGGAAAAGGTCAGAAGATGGATGGAGAATATTCCTGAGGATAAAGCTAAAGACGGGAGGCCCATACTTCTTGAAGCCAAGGGCATATCCTTTTCCTACCCAAATGGAAAGGAAAGCCTGAAGAACGTAGACTTCTCCATCCGAAAGGGAGAGATGATGAGCATAGTCGGAAGGAACGGTGCCGGAAAGAGCACATTCTCCAAAGTGCTCTGCGGCTTCGAGAAGGAGAAGAAGGGCCTGGTCCTTCTGGAAGGAAAGGATATCTCCTCCCTATCCATCAAGGAAAGGGCTGAAAGAATAGGATACGTAATGCAGAACCCTAACCAGATGATAACCAAGCCTATGATCCGGGACGAAGTAAGCCTGGGCCTGAGGCTGGAAGGAAAGAAAGGAGAGGAAGAAATAGGAAAGAAGGTAGACAAGGTTCTGAAGATCTGCGGCCTCTACCCTTTCCGCTCCTGGCCAGTCAGCGCCCTATCCTTCGGACAGAAGAAAAGGGTCACCATTGCAGATATCCTGGTTATGGATCCTGATATCATAATCCTAGACGAACCTACAGCAGGCCAGGATTTCCGCCACTATACAGAGATCATGGAGTTCCTGAAGGAGCTGAACTCATATGGTGTCACAATAATCCTGATCACACACGACATGCATCTGATGATAGAGTACTCTGAAAGGGCTGTGGTCTTTACAGATGGAGAGGTGGTTGCTTCTGACAACCCTTCCGCAATCCTGACAGATGATTCTCTTCTGGAGAAGGCCAGCCTTAAGCGCACCAGCCTTTCAGACCTGGCAAGTCTTACAGGTATCGACGAGACTCTCTTCACAAGAAGATTCATATCCTACGACAGGAAGGTGAGAAAATGAGCAGCGTTTTCAACTACATAAAGGGAAAATCCCCAATCCACGCCCTTACAGGAGCATCAAAGCTTCTGGTACTGGTCCTCTGGTCCCTTTCTGCCATGACCACCTTCGACACCAGGCTGCTAGTGGCCCTTCCAATCATTTCCCTCCTGCTTTTCATTGCTTCAGGAATCAAATACAGGGATGTATCCTTCGTATTGAACTTCACCTTTGTATTCATGGTCCTCAACAACCTTCTGATATTCCTTTTTTCTCCTGAGCATGGAGTAACCATCTATGGAACAAGGAACGTGCTTTGGGAAGGCTTTGGCATATGGGTGGTCACAAAGGAGCAGCTATTCTACCAGCTGAATGTGGTGCTGAAGTACTTGGCCACCATACCTCTGGTGCTTCTTTTCGTCACTACCACAGATCCCAGCGAATTCGCTTCCTCATTGAACAGAATCGGAGTCAGCTACAAAATCTCCTATTCCGTATCACTTGCACTAAGATATATTCCAGATATCCAGAGGGAATATAAGGAGATTTCAGTGGCCCAGCAGGCAAGGGGTCTTGAGCTGGACAAAAAGAAGGAGAGTCTCTTCAAGAGGCTTAAATGTGCAGCCACACTTCTTTTCCCTCTTATAGTCTCCTCCATGGAAAGAATAGAGATAGTGGCGGCCGCCATGGAGCTCAGAGGCTTCGGCAAGAACAAAAAGCGCACCTGGTACTCCTCCAGGCCCTTCAGGAAAGGAGACTGGATTGCTATCCTCTTCTCCATTCTCCTTCTTGCCCTATCCATCGCCCTGAACTTCATTAACGGTGGCCGTTACTACAATCCCTTCGTATAGTCAGATTCTTGAGAAGCGGATTTTCCAGCCCATTCCTGTCTTCACTCCATAGAGATCTGTAAAGGAGCCTTGGTTTACAGCAATGCCCACATCCAGCAGGCTGTTGATGTAGATAAGGCTCTCCCCCTTCTCCACCTCAGTGAAGTTTCTGCAGAAAGGCAGGGTGCAGCCATAGACAGTCCGGTCCCTGTATTCGATATCCACTCTGATTTTGTCTCCATAGGAGAAACCTGAAGAGAAGAATAGAGTGTCAGGAATATTGGTCCAAAGTGAGCCGTACCTGGTATCAAGAATATCGATGGAACCTGTAATGCATCCGTCTTCTGATAAAGGATCATTCATTTCCAGCATAACAGGTTCATTATCCAGAAGGGGACCCACTTCATCAAAGGTAATGACGCCTGCAGCCAGCCTGGCACCTGTATATGCATATACATCACGGCCATAGAAGGTATAGGACCTTTGGCTGTCCTTAAGACGGTTGGTCACTTCGCTGATTCTTCTTCTTTCCAGAATTCCAATGCCCTTGGCCACATGAGACAGCGTTCCATTATCAGGAGTCACGATGATGTGGCCGGAGGAAAGGAGCACAGCCACGCTTTCCCTTTCGCTGCCCACTCCCGGGTCCACTACAGACACAAAGACAGTTCCCGGAGCCCAGTATTCAACGGTCTGGATAAGCCTGTAGCTGGCTTCCCATATATTGAACTGGGGAATATCGTGAGTCAGGTCCTCCAGCTTCAATGAGGAATCCACCTGGTCGGCAACTCCATGCATGGCGCTTACAGCTCCGTCCTGATATCCGAAGTCAGACATGAAGACCACTGTCTTACGCTGTCTCCAGGGCTCCTCTCTCTTCAGTGTATCCTTATCCATCTTCATTTCTGTCCTCCGGCGCTAATGATAGCCTTGAGAATCTTCTGTCTGTTCTTCTCATCTTCAGATGCTGAACCGAAGTCGTCTGCATCACCGAATAGCATGGCTCCCTTAAGGGTAAAGCCAAGACTTTCAAGAACTCCGGAAGTATGCTTCAAGGCCTCCTCTGAGCCCCTGCTCTTTCCATACTGGAACATGATCAGCACAGCCTTCTTTCCATCCTTCTTAGGCTTCTGGTCTCCAGGGTTTCCCTTTACCATCGGGTAGCACCTGTCAAGGAAGATCTTCATCAATGAGCTCATATCACGGAAGAATACAGGAGACAGGAATACAGTGAAATCTGATGATTCCAGAAGAGGAAGGATCCATTTGGCATCATCGCTCTGGGTGCACTCTTCATTTCTTCTGCACCAGGCATCCCCAAGACAGGGATGGATGGTCATTTCAGAAAGATTGATCCTGGCCACAATGGCATCAGGCCATCTGGAAAGAATCTCCTCCTGAATAAAAAGGGCTGCCTTGGCTGAGTTTCCTTCCTCCCTGGCGCTTCCATTGACAATAGTTATCTTCATTTTCAATTCCTCTTCAAATCCGGCCTCAGTCCAGAAGCCCCTCTAAGGTAGATCATCTTCGGAGAATCCATGTTATCCTTCTCCACCTCTATCATCACTCTTATGGCCCTCTCCAGCATTCCATCTATCTCAGCCTCCTGGACACAGAAGAGAGGAGAATGGGTGGAGAAACCGTTTCTTCTTGCTGCAGCGGCGGCATTGCGGCTCCTAAGGTCCGAAGTCTGGGAGAACAGAGTGAAGACCACATCCTCTTCACTGAAGTTGTTTTCCTTATAGATAAGGGAAAGAAGCTCCCCAACAGCTTCATCGATGAGAGCTGGGTCATCAGATGAGACTGTTGTTGCCCCTCTGATTGCCCAGACTCTTCTATTACAAGCTTCCATAGCTAAAGCCTCCGGTAATAAGTGTATTTACTATATCAAGTACAATGGAAATGAGGAAATAGACCAGGAGCCTAAGGAGGGTCTTCAATATGGGGCTGACCACCAGGACCTTTGAATAGAAGGTGCAGAGAATGGAGCCGAAGATTACCCAGGCACCTTCAAGGAACAAGGTCCAGCCCATGGCCATCTGCATTACAGTTATGACTCCCACAAATCTCTCCTGGACAGGAAAGTAGAGGGAAAGCACAAAGAGAAGGGCCAGGAAGGTATATAGCGAAATAAGATAGGTATGCACCCTAGATGAAAACTCTATGATTCTACGCAGCTCCAGCATGGGAAAAGCATATCACGAGAGAGACTTTGCCTCAATAATGGGGACAGGAGGAAGCAAAAATCAGAAATCCCAAAATTAGATAGCAAAATCATAGGTTTTCAGTAAAATGAGATTTTTCAGAAATAATTGATGCTTACCTCACGAAAACAATGATAGACTTATAAAAACCTAATCTTTTTGGAGAAACTTAATATGAGCAGCAATTTTTCAGACTTTGGCTTCAAGGCCCCAGATATTCTTCTTCCTTCAGACAGAATCGATGCAAAAAAGTGGGCTGTTGTCGCCTGCGACCAGTACACATCACAGCCAGAATACTGGGAAAGCCTGTCAGAGGAGATTGGAGATGAGCCAAGCACCCTCCGCCTTATATTCCCTGAGGTATATCTGGAGACTGGAGACAAGAAGGCAATCATCTCATCCATCAATGAAAACATGAAGAAGTATCTGGACAATAATGTGTTCCAGGAATATAAGGACTCATTCATCCTGGTCAGGCGTGAAACTGAAAGCGGCGAAAGGTATGGCCTTATGGTGGCCTTGGACTTGGAAGCATACGACTACTCAAAGGAGTCCAGGACACTGATAAGGGCAACAGAAGGCACAATCCTTTCCCGTATTCCTCCACGCAAGGAAATCAGGAAGGATGCTCCTATTGAACTTCCTCACATCATGGTCCTTATCTCAGACAAGAGAAGAGGAATAATCGAACCACTGGCTAAAAAGAAGGATAGCCTCAGGAAGGTCTACGACACAGACCTGAACAAGAATGGAGGCCACCTTACAGGATATCTGGTGGATGGAGAAGAAGATAAGAACTCTATTCTGGCAGGCTTCAGCGCCCTCTATGGAGATCTGGATCCAAAGAATCCTCTTCTCTTTGCCATGGGTGACGGAAACCACTCCCTTGCTACAGCAAAGTCATGCTGGGAGGACCTGAAGGCAAATCTGACAGAGGAGGAGAGAAAGAATCATCCTGCCAGATATGCCCTGGTGGAGCTGGAGAACATCTTCGACGAAGGCCTACAGTTTGAACCTATCCATAGAGTCTTCTTCAACATTTCTCTTCCTGTCTTTGAAGAGCTTCTTTCCAGATTCTGCGCTTCATTCACAAAGGAAGAGGTCAAGGATAAGGAAGAGCTTCTGAAAAAGACCAATGCTCCTGGCCAGCACTTCGGTCTCTCAGATGAAGGAAAGCTCTTTGTATACACTGTAAATGGAGGAGAGAAAACCATTGCTGCAGGAACCATCCAGCTGGTCATCGACAAGATGCTGGAAGAGAAGAAGGGCGAAGTCGACTACATCCACGGAGTAGATGTAACACTGGAACTGGGAGAAAGGAAAGGAAACCTGGGAATCATCCTTCCAGACGTTTCAAAAGATAACTTCTTCTCAGATATGCTCTCTGACGGAGCCTATCCCAGAAAGACCTTCTCCATTGGCCACGCCAACGAGAAGAGATATTACATGGAAGCAAGGAAAATCATCAAGTAAGGAGATTTTCATCTACTTTGTATGCACCCTGCCGTAATATGCGACAGGGTCTTTTTGTTGCGTCCAGCAAGGTGCTGCCCACTCCACCCTTCATATCCTTCTTCTCTATGATGAAGTCTACCTTGTCTTTGAAGGCTGGTATGATATCGACTATGGAAGTAAGGGCAGGAGAGCCTGAAAGGTTTACGCTGGTGGAGAATATAGGCCCTGTAAGAGGAAGGAGGGCGGAAAGGAAAGGATCATCAGGCACCCTTACAGCAAGAGTGTCTCCCTGTGCTGTAGGCAGAATCACTGTCAAGGGAGCAGGCCAAAGGGAAGCAATCTCTTCCGGCACTAAAAGGCCTTCCCTTTCCAGACTATCCTTATCCATCAGCACCAGAAGCCTCTTGGATTCAGGCCTTTCCTTTATTTCATATATCCTTTCCCTGGTCTCTTCAGAAACTTTTGCACAAATGCCATATATTGTATCACAAGGAAAGATACCTACTTCATTTCTCAGAAGCCTGGCGCTTATATCATCAATCACCACATCATTCCAATCTATTATCTCTGCCATTTTCCATCTCCTTCATTTTCCTTCCTCCCTTTCTTCTCCATTTTTCCCAGAAAACCAGGAATAGGACATAGAGAAAAGTAGGAACGATAGCCCATAGAATACATTTTGAAAAGGATATGCCTTTATATTCCCCCTCCAGACCATAGTTCTCTGGATAGGATACCACCTGATAGGCGTTTTCCCCTGTGGTGGAGAAGGAATAGATGAGCTCCACTTTAGCCTCATCCGAGTCCTTGGATGCAAGATTCCGCTCCCTTAGAAGAGCATTCTCCCTTTCCTTGGATTCTGCCGCCGCCTCCAGCCTTTCCAGCCGCTCTTCCTTTTCCTTTCTTTCCAAATAGCCCCCTTCACCCCAGACCAAGGTGACTGTGGCAAAGGATAAGAGGAAAAAGAAAATCACTCTTAAGGTTTTGAATCTTGCAGACATATAACCCCAAAGATATAATATTATATCATCTTGGCGTCAATCTATACGCTTGTGGAGGGTAAAATGGCAAAAGCCAAAAAGACATGGAAGCTGGTTCTCACCAGCATCATATTGTCAATAATCATTCTTGCTGCCTTCATTGCAGTATTCATTTCCTTCATTGTCCCTTCCTATGACATTACACAGGAGCAGATCTACAACGTCCTCACCAAGGCTTTGCCAATCCTTATTGGCCTGGTATTCATTGAGATTGCACTTATATCTGCCAGACGTGGAGAAGATGACTACAAGGATAATATCGACAAGCTATCCCCAAACTCCTATGACTCTCCCCTCTACTCAAGGCCTATGGATGACCCATCCCATTCCAACCCTGTGGATCCTGGTGAATTCGACAGAGCTCCCTATGCCCACGCTGTAAAGGAAATCATCAAGGAAGTTCCTGTGGAAGTGGTGAAGGAAGTTGTAAAGGAAGTTCCAAAGGAGATCATCAGGGAAGTTCCTGTTCCTGTAGAAAAAATAGTCGAGAAACCTGTGGAAGTGGTGAGAGAGACTGTGAAGGAAGTTCCTATCGAAGTCGTCAAGGAAGTGCAGGTTCCTGTCTTCAAGGAAATTCCTGTAGACAGAATAGTCGAGAAGCCTATAGAAGTCATAAAGGAAGTTCCTGTTGAAGTGGTCAAGGAAGTCCAGGTTCCTGTCATCAAGGAAGTGGAAGTGGAGAAGATCGTTGAAGTGGAGAAGGAAGTCCCGGCTCCAATCGACGCAGATATCATCATCCGCCATGACTATAAGCCTCTTCCTGTGAAGGTTCCTGTAGACAGGATCGTTGAAAGGGAAGTTCCTGTAGACGTAATCAAGGAAACTGTCATCGAGACTCCAACAGAGAAAGATGCAGAAAGCATTGTGGTCAAGGAAATCATCAAGGAAGTTCCTGTGGAGAAAATCGTTGAAGTTCCTGTTGAAGTAGAAAAGATCGTTGAAGTCCTGAAGGAAGTTCCGGTAGAGAAGATTGTCGAAAAGGAAGTTCCTGTAGAAAAGGTGGTTGAGGTTCCTGTAGAGAAGATTGTCGAGAAGGAAGTTCCTGGAGAAAAGACAGTCATCATTGAAGATGAGGAAGCCATCTCCACAAGAGAAGCCATTGAGGAGGAGATTGCAGCTTCCAGAAGCGAAGGTTATCCTCTCATCATCGCATCCTTCGGCAAGGATAAGGAAAGCGAAATACCAAGAGTCTTCGAAGTTCCTGCCCTTACACTGGGATCCCTGGTCTACGCTATTCTTCCTTACACCAGAGCCAAGGACGTGCAGAAGAGCATTAAGGACATGGAAGGAAAGATGGTTGTCGTCACAGCTCGGCACAACGCAGACTCAGTGATCAAGGAACTATCAAATTAGAATTGATCCACTATTAAGTAAGGCTGTCACTTTTCTGGCAGCCTTTTTTATTCCATGCCGAAAAGCACTATGGATTCAAGGCGCCAGGAAATATCAGAGGAATAAAACCTGGAATAATATACGGGCAAAACCTCCGTTGTACTTTCACTGGGACTACTGCTGGAATAACGTGCAGCATGGTCATTGAATCATATAGCGCAAAAGAGCTTATTTAATCTTTCAGAGGAATATCGAAACTCATTCTGTCTTTAGTGAGAATAGTGTTGGGGAATATGCTCTGGGCTTCCTTGAGAAGGGTTTTCAGCTCCTTATCGCTGTAGCGAGGAGAGTAGTGCTGAAGGCAAAGCATATCGCTATGGCTATCCCTGGCGATCATGGCAGCCTCCAAAGCTGTCATATGCTTCTTCTCCCAAGCGCTTTCCCTCAGTCCATCCTCAAACATTCCTTCACAGAAAAGGATGTCAGAATCGTGGACATAGTCAGCAATCTCAGGAAAATAGAGGGAGTCGGTGACATAGCTGAATTTTCTTCCGCTTCTCTTTTCTCCCATGACCATATCGCTTCTCACTTCCAGGCCAGAAGGAAGAACAATGGTCTCACCTCTCTGGAGGCGGCCAAAGAGAGGCCCCTTGGGCACTCCTAACGCCAGAGCCTTCTCAGGATAGAACTCCCCTTTTCTTGAATCCTCCACCAGTGAGTAGCCGACGCAGGGCTTGGTGTGGTCAAGAGGAAAACAGTTGATTGAGAAGTCTTCTCCCCTATATATCTCTCCCGGCTCCACAGGAATGAACTTGATCTCATAGTTGATATACATATCCAGAATCTTTCTGGAGGAATCGATGTAGTCACCAAGCCTGGAAGGACCATAGATATATAGTGGATCCTCCCTATCCACCTGGCTGGACAGCATCAATAGCCCTGGAAGCCCTGTTACATGGTCAGCATGCATATGGCTTATGAATATGGCAGAGATCTTCTTCCATCTGAGATTCAGCATTTTCAGCGAGACCTGGGTGCCTTCACCGCAATCAAAGAGAAACAGCTCCCCGTCCCTTCTGACAAGGGCGGAGGTAAGGAATCTTCCTGGAAGAGGCATCATGCCACTGGTGCCTAGAGAAAACACTTCTAAGTTCATACAAAGAGAGGTTACCACTCTTATGGAAAAGTTTCGAGGGGATTCACCTATCTGAAACTATAGCCATAAGCTCCTTTCTTCCGCTGGTGGAAAGGGAGATGAAGAGAGTAATGGCCGAAAGCACTACCATGGCAAGAACCATCAGTAGGAGCTCCATTGTTGGCACAGTTACAGAGAAGGATGAAATGTAGTATTCCACAAGGCCTGGATTGGAGGACGCTACTATTCTTATGAGAGAAGGTGAAAGGAGCCCCAGAAGAAGGCCCAGGACTGTTCCTCCCAAAGCCGAGACAGCAACAGCAAAAAGGGATAGAGACAAATATATTCTTCTGATCCTCTTCTCTTCCATTCCCAGAAGCCTTAAGGCGGCAATATCCTGCCTGTCGCGGGAAAGATATACGCTGACTATATCTGTAGAGAAGAAGGCTGCGAGAAGGGCCACAAAGGCAAGAATAAGATAGAGGATGGAAACAGACTGTCTGACGTTCAGATATAGCGCAGAATACTTCTCCCTATATGTCTTGTAAGGAATGCCTAGCTCATCCAGCTCCTGGCATCTTTTTTCAAGGTCATCCTTTTGGTCAAGAAGAATCTCCCACTCCTCTTCTCCATCAAGAAGAGAGAAGTCTACATACGCAAGATATCTATCCAGCTGGGCATATCCGGAGTCGAATATACCTGTAACTGTCATCAGAATAGGCCTCGTCCTGTTCTTCTCCTTTTCATAGAGCATCATAGTCATGGAGGAGCCCAATTCCAGATTAAGCTTACGGGCAAGAGTGGTGGAGACAATTATTGCGTTCTTCACTTCCTCTCCACTTCTCACAATCTTCAGGGCCTCTTCCCTTTCCCCCTGAAGATAGCTCTCGTTGACACCTTTAAGGCGTATGATGCTTTTTCCTTCCTCTGTAAACACCACGCCTTCCCCTTCTCTTGTCTTATTGATGGAGGCTCCGCTCCAGGAGGATACGTCAACTTCCTCTTCAGTCACAATGCTGGAGGACCCCAGCATGATGATCATCCTATCTATGGCTGTGGTCATGGAGGAGATGAAGACCATGGCAAAGACCAGGACCGCTGTAATGAGGAATATCAATAGAGCAGGAAGAAGGGAGGAAAGGGTCCATTTGACACCCATTCCCCTTCCTCTCTTTCTACCAATATACAGCCTTTCCCCATCACTCTTCATGAAGCACTCCTTCACTCAGGACACAGGTTCTATCTGCCTTTGAGGCGAAAAGAGGATTGTGTGTAACAAGTAAGAGACCACGGCCTGCCTTCTTTACAGTGGAGATCAGAAGCTCCTCAATGATTCTTGCGTTTTTTTCGTCCAGATTACCTGTGGGCTCGTCTGCAAATACCACTTCCGCTTCTCCGATCAAGGCCCTGGCTATGGCAACGCGCTGCTTCTCTCCTCCGCTGAGACGGGAGGGACGATGGTCCATTCTATCAAAGATATCCACCAAGGCAAGATACTCTTTCGCCTTACTGTAGGCCTCCTTTCTGCCCACTCCTCTTATGAGAAGAGGCATGGCCACATTCTCTAGGGCAGAAAAATCCTCAAGAAGCATGGAAGACTGGAAGACAAATCCCATTTTCCTGTTTCTCAAGGCGCTAAGGTCCTTAGGAGGAATCTGGTCCACATCCAATCCGGAGTAGTAGATTTTTCCGTTGTCCCTTCTGGAAAGCAGAGCAGCCACAGAAAGAAGAGTAGACTTGCCGCATCCGCTCTTTCCTGTTATTGCAACCACCTCCCCCTTCTTAAGGGTAAGGTTGATGTCACGGAGAATAAGAAGGTCTCCTCCACCGTCCTCCAGGTAGGATTTGGAGACATTTTCCATTTTCAGAAGCTCATTTTCCATTTATAACCTCCCAAAGCATTCCCCTTTCCTTTCTTCTGCTTTCCCACATTACAGAAATTACTGTAAAGACCATAAGGAAGGAAGAGAAGAACAGGAGGCCTCCCTTAGGAAGGGACAGAGTCATATCCATAATGGAAGGAGAGGAAAGGCTAAGCTTTTCCAGTGCCACAAGGGAAACCATGCCTAGCGCTATTCCCAACAGAATTCCCAGAATAAGGATCATCAGAAATGCCCACTCTGTCACAAGAAGCACTCTTTTCCCGCTCAGCCCCAGGATCTCCAGTTCAGCGCTTTCCTTTCTTCTGGAAGAGACGAAGATCCTCACACTCTGCTTCATTGACACCATGATTATGATAAAAAGGAGCGACAGCACTCCATACATCATGGTCTTCTCCACCAGGAAGGCGGCATACAGGCTTGATTCCGCTTCCTTCCACTCCACTCCCTCCAGGCCTATCTCCTCAAGGCGAGACAGAGCCAACTGGGAATCAACTCCCTTCAGGGCTGTAACAAAGTTGACAGTTTCGTCAGCATAGAAAATGGGAAGAAAAAGCATAGTGTCATCAAACTCCTTGCCAACCTTAGTCCAATATATGCCGCTGACAGTGAACTCCACATTCTTCATTGTTGTGGCTACCTTCCCCTTCCTGAGCATGGAAAGGGTCACTTTGCTGGAAAGGGAGGAAAGCCGGGTATATGGAATAAGAAGGGAGGAGGCGTCTCCATAGAAGTAGTTGAGTCCTCCATCGTAGTCACTGTCGATATATCTCACCATATAGGCCCCGCTTTCGTGCAAGGCCTCCCCTTCTCCATATTCAAATACAGTGCTGTCAGGAAAAAGCTGCTGAATCTCTTCCTTATGTCTTCCCTCCACAATGACGCTGAAGCTTCTTACATCCCTTATGTCATTGAATCTTCCTTCCTGGAGAAATTCCATTACAGACATCACTACAGTTACAGCAACCAGGGATAGGGCAATGGTAATCATGGCCCTGATGGCCCTCCCTCTCTGCCCGGAGGAACGGGAAAACGCATAACGGAAGGAAACGAAGCCTATCATAATCCTCTGGCCTCCAGAATCCTTTCTCCATCCTTGTCTAGATGAAAGATGTATCTTTCCTTTCCATCGATGTACCTGGTAAGGAGGAAGGTACCGTCGCCAAGATATTCCTTCCTTTCCTTTATTTGGCCATCGGAAGTAAAGACCTCAGTCACTGTCCTTTTTCCATTTTCATAGGTGGTGACTGTTAAAGAGCCGGAAGAATAAAGCGTCTCCCTTTCCAATAGGCCCAAGGAAGAGTAGGTGTATTCATATGTTTCCTCTCCTGTCTCCTTCTTTATAAGCCTACCGTTGCTGTCATAGGTGGAGAGGATCTCCCTTTCCTCTTCAATGGTCTTTTCCGTGTATCCGCCATCTTCGAGCCACTGGATTTCCTTTTCTCCCAGGCTTCCATCCTTTTCTATGGTCTCCAGTTCACCAAAGCGGGAAAGAACCATTCTCTCCCCGGTGATGTATGTCCTGTCTTCTCCGTCCCCATATCCAAGAAGAACGCCATCGGAGGAGAAGTCGTAGGTTGTGACCTTAATTACAGTGGAGTCCACAGAAAGGGAGGATGAGACAGGAATGCCGGATGAATAGTAGTAGGAGTATTCCTCTTTCTTCCCATCTTTTTCAAGGATTTTCCTTTCCAGTCTTCCCTCTTCGTCGAGAATAACCCTCAAGAGTGTTCCATCCTCTTCCTTCTCGTAGCCCCAATCATACTCAGTCCTGACGGAAACTGGCTTACCGTCAAGATAGAGGGTGGATACTGTGCCTTCCTCCACTTTTTCCCAGCCTACATTTTCCAGTCCTTCCTTTTTCGCCACCTTCTGGCCAATGGGATTGGAATCCCACACTTCTGCAAAAAGAAAGGAGGGAAAAAGTAGAAGCATAAGGATCAAGGCACCTTTTTTCGTCAATATCAGGCCTCCAGACCAATGAGAGCGTTAAGGTATTCCTCTTTATCGAAGGGGTGGATATCGTCATAGCCCTCCCCTGTGCCTACGAAGACCACAGGAAGACCCAGAGTCTTTCCTATCTGGATCAGGGCTCCACCCTTGGCTGCAGAATCATACTTGGTAAGGATTACTCCATCCAGCTTCACTGCCTGATTGAAGAGCATGGCCTGGGAAAGGCCATTCTGGCCTGTAGTGGCATCTATTACAAGGAACTTGCTGTAGTTCTCTTCCTTTACCCCTCTTGTCTTGACGATTTTGTCCATCTTCTGGAGCTCCCTCATCAGGTTCTCCTTGTTGTGCATTCTGCCTGCAGTATCGCAGAGGACCAGATCGTCCCCCTGGGCCAGGGCGGAAGTTACAGCATCGAAGACCACAGCTCCTGGGTCAGAGCCCATATTCTGCTTGACGATCCTCATGCCCAGTCTTCCTGCGTGAATATCAAGCTGGTCCACTGCTGCGGCACGGAAGGTGTCTGCAGCTGCAAGAAGCACCTTCTTGCCTTCTTTGGTGTACCATTTTGACATCTTGGCAATGGTGGTGGTCTTACCTACCCCGTTGACCCCAAGGATCATGAATACGTTGAGACCAGGCTTGAGGGAAACGTCGTAGGGAGAAATATAGGATGAGAGGATCTCTTTCATTAGGGCCTGAAGCTCTGCAGCCTCACTCAGTCCCTTGGCCTTTGCTTCCTTTCTCAAGGTCTCGATAATCTCATCTGTAAGCTTTGCTCCCAGATCACCTTCGATCAATGTATCTTCAAGCTCTTCAAAGAAGGCTTCATCAATCTTTCTTGAAGAGAACAGTTTCTTGATCTTCGCACTGAATGCGGAAAAAAGTCCCATATATGGCTCCTTAAAATCCTGAGTAGCTGTAGTAGTCTACAGCTGTCCTGAACATATTAATCAATGATACTATCGACACACCTTTCAAGACAACACGGGATAGTGCTGCAGTTGTGCCCCCATTTATTTTGTCCACAGCCTCCGCAGCCACCATGCCTCCAAAGGAGAGAAGGGTGGTGAATATGGAGGAATAGAAGGAATTCTTCTTCTTTTCAAGAATGGAGCTGTCACTGGTCCATTCTGGCTTAAGCGAAATTCTCACAACGCTGTCTTTTTTACCGCTTTCATAGGAAAGGGTGGAGAAGCCATCAGATTCCAATGTAAGGGTAAAAGGAGAATAGATGGAAGGAATGAACTTATCTTCCTTTTCAATGCCATCCACCCACACCTTGGAATCCCAGGGAAGAGACGAGACATATACAGAGTGGGGCTCCTCCCTTTCCATCGTCACTTCAATGGTCTTCTCATCTCCAACCTCCATTGAGTATTTTGCATTTCCATATCCGTAGGAGGAAAGGGAGAAGGTATGGCTTCCCTTCTCAAGAACCACAAAGGAGGATGATACTGCCTCTCCATCAATAAGGAGGGAAGCGGTATCTGGATTCCTTATTATCCTGTAGGTGCTGTATCCGTCCCCAAGGAGAAGAGATGAAAGAAGAGTCAACAGCTCCTCTTCCTCAAAGGATTTCAGGTCTGACGAGAAAAGGGCCTTTCTGAATACTTCTCCATTAAGGTACAGGGTAATGCTTCTTAGGGAGCCCTCCGTTTCACTTTTGACAAAAAAGAGGGCATCCAGGTCATTTATTTGACATAGGTATCTGTTGGCATCCTCGCCACCTTCTTCCAGGAAAGGATAGTAGGAGTCCAGGCTTAGCTGCACCTTCTCCTTCTCAGCTTCAGAAATTTCCTCAAGAGTGGGGAAGGCAATGGTGGAAATGGTGGAAGCTTTATCTTGGCTATATGCTGAAGCTACGCTTTTTTCATAGGAGACCACTCTATCCCTATACTCCCTTTGGGCAATGAGGGATAGAGTATTCTCATCTGTAACGGAAGGGATCATATCAATGACGCTTTCCAGAAGGGAGCAGTATTCTTCATCCTCCCCTACTACAGCATAACGCCAGCCCCCTGCCCTTAGAGAGAAGACGGCCAGCATCATAATGATTATGCCTGAAAGTAATCTCTTACAGATTATGTTCCTTGGCATAGTGGAGATAGCTTTCGATAAAATCGTCAATTTCACCATCCATGACAGCCTGTATGTTGCCTGTGCTGTAGTTAGTCCTGTTGTCTTTTACAAGAGTATAGGGCTGGAATACGTAGGAGCGGATCTGGCTGCCCCAGGAAATGTCCTGCTTGGCAATGGCGTTGGCCTCCTTTTCCTTCTCCTTCTCCTTCTGATAATACTCATAGAGCTTGGCCCTGAGCATCTTGAAGGCTACATCCTTATTCATATACTGGCTTCTTTCGTTCTGGCACTGGACCACTATTCCTGTGGCATAGTGGGTGATTCTGACGGCGCTGTCTGTCTTGTTGACATGCTGTCCACCGGCTCCACCAGCCCTATAAGTATCCAGTCTGTAGTCTTCAGGCTTGATATCGATTTCGATATCGTCATCAACTTCTGCAGATGCATAGACGGAAGCGAAGGAAGTGTGTCTTCTCTTTGCAGCGTCATAAGGGCTTATCCTTACCAGTCTGTGCACTCCGGCCTCACCCTTCAGGTAACCGAAGGCATAGTCGCCACTTACCTTCATGGTAACGCTCTTGATTCCACCTTCGTTCTCTTCCATATCCAGCACTTCACACTTGAAGCCATGGCGCTCTGTCCATCTGGTATACATTCTCATAAGCATGCTTGCCCAGTCGCTGGCTTCAGTTCCACCTGCTCCCGAATGTATTGAAAGATAAAGGTTGTTCCTGTCGAACTTACCGTCCAGGAGAGTCTTCAGCTTCAATGGCCTGAACTTCTCCTCCAGAGCTGTAATCTGATTCTGAAGCTCCATTCTCAGGTCTTCATCCTCTTCGCTCTTATAGAGCTCTATCAATTCTCCAAGGTCATCGATCTCGCCGATGATCTCCTTCCATGGATAGTAGCTGTCTTTAAGGGAGTTAAGCTTCTGGAATGTCTTTTCTGCACTTTCAGGGTTATTCCAGAAATCAGGAGCTCCTGTCTCCTCTTCAATCTTCTTTATCTGATCTTCAGTCCCCGCCTGTTCAAAGACGCCTCCATACGTTGTAGGCTTCTTCCTTTATGTCTTCGAACTGTGCTTTGTTTTCAATGAACATATTCTTTTTCTCCTTAAATATTCTTTAGATCACTGGTCCTTCTTTGGACCCTGTACTCTCATGACCAGCCTATAGGTTACCGATTCTTCTCCATCAACTTCAAGAGGGAAATGAAATACAATCTTCTTTCCCAGCCCAAATTCCTCTTCTCCCAAGGCTGTGGTCTCTGTACTCCTCTGTATCTCCTCAGTAAGTGTAAACAGAGATGTGGAGGAGAAGATCATCTGTGTCTCGTCCTCCATTCTGGATGAGTATTTCACTGTCTTGGCCCTTACTTCACCCTTGGTCACCATATCCATCCTCTGGTCAGAACCGAGAATGCACACATCCGGCATGGAAAGATAGACAACCACAGAGTAGGTTCCCTTCAGTGGAGAAGAAGACACATTGGTAAGAAGAATATCCAGAATAAAGGTTGAGGCCCTCATTCTATATCTCTTTGAAAGGGTGAAGGGAAGATCATCCTCTTCAAGAAGGAACTGGACTTCGCTCCTCTTCTTGTCCAGCACCTCAGGAAAGAACATGGATGAGGAGGAGCTCCACTCTCTTCCATTGACTTCAACTATATCTGAAAAGGATTTTTTCAGCTCCTTGATGGGAATATTCCTGTCAAGAGGAGACGAGGTGTCGAAAATATTCAGATTCTTCAACAGGAAATCGAACTCAGGGCAGGCTGCGCCTTTTGGGGACACTACAGCCAGGTATGTCCTGTTGGACATTACAATGTCAGGCCGTGAAATATCCTCCCAGTCCCATTCCCTGAGGGAAGGTCCTTCCGTATACTCCCAGAAGCAGTTCTCAGCTCCGATTATACTTTCCCAGAAATTCCTCCTGGTCCTGTAGCGGAGAGGAGCCAATTGGGAATCATGGATAAAGAGTGGTCCTGCAGACACATTGAAAAGAGCTGTAGAAACATCCTTACGCAATAGTCTGTTGTTTCTTGAAATGGTTCCTTCAGCCAGGTTAATGAACCTATTGTATCGATAGCGGCTTTCCTCGTCGTAGACAAAGAGCTCGTTGAAGGAGGAAAGGGAGAAGGTTTCGCTGTCTCTTCCATACCAGCCCTGGGGAAGATATCCAGCTTCAGTAACATTAAAGGAGGAAATTGGAAGAGTCTCAAAGCGGGATAGAATATCCACAACAAGAAGGCCCGGCTTCGCGCCTTTTCCTTCCCTTTGGCTTCCAAGGACCAATTGGTCCATGTTAAGGAACACAGTTTTCTCTCCCTCAGTCCCATCAAGAGATGAAAAGACCTCCTCCCTTAGACTATCGTATCCAATATCTCCCTTTGAGTAAGACTCCACAGAGGAGGCGATCCTGTCATGGAAAGGGAAGATCCTTACCTTCTTCCCCAGCTCGTTCATCAGGAAAGGCTGGTCAATGGCTTCCTTGTCTCCTCCCTTCCAGGTGGAGATCACTACATTGTCTATTCCTGCATTCTTCAACAGGGAAATATACAAGGGCTGCCAGACCTGACCATAGAAGAAGGCAGTATTGGGGAGGACTCCATACTCATGGCGGATGAAGGATGTCATGCGCTCAATCTGAGTGACCCTGTCCTTCGGAGGAAGAAGGGAAAGTATGGACTGGGACCAGGTTCCTGTAAGAGGATTGATTTCACCTCTCTTACAGAGGGTGGAGACCAGTGACCTGTATTCAGGTCTCTCCCTCTGGATATGTTTCATCATTGCAGATGACTGGTAGAGGGAGAGGATGTGCCCGGGATTATTGTACATAAAGGACAGTACAGGTTCATAGACAAGAGACAGTGTCTTGTCGAAAAGAGATGGAGGAGTACTGTAGAGTTCTGTATATAATCCCAGGAAAAGCTTCAATTGGCTAGCTCCTTACAATGCACTTCTGAGGACACTTCTCCTGGGCAAGAGGACAAGCGCTCTGGTCCTTGGAGTAGTCGATGGAGGAAAGGAAGGAATCCACTGTGAAAGGTGAGTTTTCAACCTTGTTTACGCAGATTCTGCATCCGATGCAGGCTGCGCTGCAATTCTTCTTTGCCTTGGCTCCAGCTTCATGGTTATTGCAGGCTACCACATATTCAGCGCTATACGGAATAAGCTTGATTACACCGTTGGGGCAGACCTTGGTGCAGGCTCCGCAGCCTACACACTTTTCCTTGTCCACCTTGACGTTGCCCTTTTCATCATAGTAGATGGCATGGGCAGGACAAACAGCCATACAGGATCCCATATGAAGGCATCCTTCCTTACAGCCGTTGGGTCCCTGGAAAAGAAGGGAAGCTGCATTGCAGTCCTTGATTCCTTCATATCTATAGTCTTCCTTGGTCACATCCTTGCCACCCTGGCAGAAGACGTAGGCCACTTTTCTTTCCCCTACTTCCACGCTTATGCCCAAGATTTCACCCATCTTCTCGGCAAGAGCCTTGCCTCCGGGAGAGCAAAGTCCAGGCTTGGCCGTTCCTTCAGCCACAGCTTCTGCGTATGCTGAGCAGCCTGCAAAGCCGCAGCCTCCGCAGTTGGCTCCAGGCATTATGGCTTCCAGAGCCTCAAGCTTCTCATCCTTCTTCACCTTCAGCGCCTTATCGGCAAAGGCAAGGCCAGCTCCAAGAAGGAGACCCAAGACAGCAACTATTATAAATGCATATAGAATGTTCATCTTATCTATCTCCTTACACTAG
Organism: Sphaerochaetaceae bacterium; assembly: GCA_016302165.1. GTDB lineage: Bacteria > Spirochaetota > Spirochaetia > Sphaerochaetales > Sphaerochaetaceae > Ornithospirochaeta. Next base: position 48,581 of record JAEDOD010000001.1, on the reverse strand, counting down.
ACCAAGATTCGAAAGAAGGCTTGAATCGAAAGCCATGAAGGCCAAAGCCATGATTCCTGCACTTATGAAAGTGATTGGAACTCCCTTGAAGCTCTTACGTACAGGAGTAAGCTCCAGCTTCTCACGGATATTGGACATGAGCACAATTGCCATCGTGAAGCCGATTCCTGCAGCCAGACCTGCAAAGAAGGACTGGAGAAGGTTATATCCGGAGTCGATGTTGATGATGGCGATACCCAGGACAGCACAGTTGGTGGTAATGAGAGGAAGATAGATTCCAAGAGCCTTATAAAGGGAAGGAGAGAACTTCCTGATCACCATTTCAACCAGCTGGACCATGGCAGCGATCACAAGAATGAAGGAAATGGTCCTGAGATATTCCAGGCCGAAGGGAGCGAGAAGGCCATAATAGACCATCCAGCACACTACGCTGGTTACGCTGGTGACAAAGGTTACAGCAACTCCCATGCCAATGGCTGAGGAGCTATTTTTGCTGACTCCAATGAAGGGACAGATTCCCATGAACTTCACAAGAATGAAGTTGTTTACAAAGATATATGTAATAAGAATACCGATATAGCTCATCTCTTATCTCCCTTTTTCTCGCTTCTCCAGGTGAAGAAGGCCTTCAGAAGTCCCATTACCAGAAGGGCTCCGGCGCTCATTCCCACTACTCTCACAGGGTTGGAGGAGAGAAGAGGCACCTTTATGACTCCGTTCCAGCCTCCAATGGCAAAGAGAGTGATGGTTCCGCTTCCCAGGATCTCTCTTATGGCCGCAATGATCGTAAGGCCAAGAGTGAAGCCCAGGCCCATGCCGATTCCGTCAAGGGCAGAGTCGAAGACGCTGTTCTTGTTGGCAAAGGCCTCAGCTCTTCCCAAAATTACGCAGTTGACGACTATAAGGGAAAGATAGATTCCCAAGGCGTCATATAGGGAAGGGAGATATGCATGCATAAGCATCTCAAGGATGGTGACGAAGGATGCAATGATTACGATATAGGAAGGGATTCTTATGGAATCAGGAATCACCTTCTTCAACAGGGAGATGAAGATGTTGGACAGTGTCAGGACAAAGACAACTCCCAGTCCCATGCCTATTGCATTGGACACCTGGGTCGAGACAGCCAGAGTCGGACACATTCCAAGCATGATCACGAAAATCGGATTTTCCTTCCAGATTCCCTTACACAGTTCCTTTATATGGTTGTTCTTCATCTTCCGACCTCCTTAGCGCAGTCGCTACCAAGCTTCAGAGCCTTTGAGACTCCCTTGAAGGTGACAGTGGCCCCGCTGACCAGGGCAGCCTCTTCACCAGGAAGATCCTTAGGGGAAGATGGGAAGGACTTATCCTTTCCCATTCCTCCGAAGAGAGCCATATACCAATCCTCTTCAGCTTTCTTTCCAAGACCTGCAGTCTCGCTATCTGTAGTCATCTTGGCGCCCAGAAGCACTCCTTCAGTGTCGTAGGAAGCGATGATGGAGAAGGCTCCACCATAGCCCGAACCGGAAAGGAGAAGAGCTGTCCCCACTCTCTTTCCGTCCTCCAGAAGAGGTGTGGCCTCCACAACTCCTGGCCATCCTTCCACAGGAACTGTCTCGCCTATCTCCAGGTCTCCGGCAACGCTTTTCAGTGCCTCTGCATTGGCTTTTCTGATGTTCTCTTCGATTTTTGGAGCTGTAAAGGAGTTGACAGTAGCGCAAAGTACAGCGCAGACAGCACATATCAAAAACAGTACAAGACTGGTCATAAGTGTCTTCTTCATGCCTTTGCCTCCTTGCTCTTTTCCACTTTCACAAAGCCGAACTTCTTAGGTCTGCAATATCTTTCGATGGTGGGAGATACCATGTTCATCAGGAGAATTGCCAGGGAAACTCCCTCAGGAAGGGAACCGAAGCACCTGATAAGGAAGGTGAAGAAGCCACAGCCTATGGCAAAGATCACCTCACCCTTTGGTGTCGTTGGAGTGGTTACCCAGTCTGTAGCCATGAAGAAGGCTCCCAGCATCAGGCCGCCGGAGAAGAGAGGGAGAAGGATTTCACCGGAAAAGAGACCGTTTCCTCCTCTCACTCCTCCAAAGACCCAGTTAAGGAGAGCGTAGGAGAGGATGAAGGAAAGGGGGATTCTCCAGGAGATCACTTTCTTGGCAATAAGGAATATTCCTCCCGCAAGAAGCAGCAGTGCGCTTACTTCTCCGATACAGCCTCCTGTGAAGCCGAAGAATGCGTCTACAGTGTAGGGGCTAAGACCTGTAAGGGATGAAATGGAGGAGGCCACAGCTGATACTGGAGTTCCTGCTTCTGCCATGATCACTTCAGAAGAAAGACCTGAAGCAATTTCCATCTTCACCTGGGTCAATGGAGTGGCTGAAGCCACAAGCTCTGCGCCGCTTCCCCATACCCAGGGATTCTTGAACTTGGACATCAGTGAAGAGAAGGAGAAGAATACGAAGACTCTTCCTGCAATGGCTGGGTTAGCCCAGTTGCATCCCAGTCCTCCGAAGGTCCACTTTACAATTGCAATTGCAAAGATGGATGCAATAAGAGGAATGAAGAGAGGAACCTCAGGAGGCATATTCATGCCGACAAGCAGGCCTGTAACCAGGGCAGAGTAGTCGGTGAGGGTATTCTCCTTGTTTATCTTTCCAAGAAGCCATTCTGTAAGAAGGGCGGAAATAATGGATACAAGGAGCACCAGAAGGGCCTTGAAGCCAAACATCACTACGCCCCAGAGAGCGGAAGGAAGGAGGGCGATGGTAACCATGACCATGGCCTTGTCTGTTGAAACCCAATCGTGTACGTGGGGGCTGGTCCTTACTGTAATCATCACTTTCTCCTCCCCATCTTCTTTCCAAGCTTGAAGCCCTGGACCAGATTGATGTGGGATGGACAGGAGTAGGAGCAGCAGCCGCACTCCTTGCAGTCCATCAGCCCTAGAGCCATGGCTTCGCTATAGTTTCCGTTCTTGATATTTCTGTACATTCTGTTTGGCATAAGTCCCATAGGACAGTGCTGCACACACTTACCGCAGGATACACATGGGAATTCCCTTCCGCCGATTTTGTCTGGGACAGCAAGGAGTCCACCGCTTCCCTTCACCATTGGAACATCTCCGTCAGGGCAATCGAAGCCCATCATCGGGCCGCCGCTTATAAGCTCGTAAAGGCCATCACTGGCGCCTCCGCAATACTCAAGAAGCGCTGAAAATGGTGTTCCGATGGGAGCAAGTATGTTCTTTGGATTCCTGATGCATTCACCGCTGACAGTTATACGTCTCTCAAAAAGAGGCTTATGGAACTTTACAGCTTCATAGATTGCATATGTGGTGGCTGTGTTGCAGACAATGCATCCGATATCAAGAGGAAGCTTGCCGGAAGGAATCTCACGGCCTGTGACAGCCTTCAAAAGCTGCTTTTCATCTCCCTGAGGATATTTCATCTTCAAAGGCTGGATAGAAATTGGATATCCCTTCTCTTCAGCCTTGGCGCTAAGGAGCTCCACAGCATCCATCTTGTTCATCTCCACACCGAAGACAATATGCTCTGGATTTACAGCCTTGGCAGCGATCATTGCTCCTTCAAGAAGAGCTTCAGGCTCCTCCATCATAAGGCGGTAGTCGCAGGTGATGTAGGGCTCGCACTCCACAGCGTTTATTACCAGGTACTCAACCTTCTTTCCTGTGGGGACAGAGAACTTTACGGAAGTGGGGAAGGTGGCTCCACCCATTCCTACTATTCCCATTTCCTTCACAAGGGCCTGGATCTCCTCGCTTCCCATCTCCTTCCAGTCATAGGCTGAAGTAAAAAGCTCAGGCTGCTCCTCATCCGGCTTTATGATTATGGTATCTGCATTTGCACCTGTAGCCAATCTGACCTTTCTCACATCAGTGACAGTTCCTCTGACTGGAGAATGGACATCGGCTGAAATGAATGAAGATGCCTTTCCAATGGTCTCACCCTTCTCTACCCTATCTCCTTTCTTCTTCAAAGGTGTTGCAGGGGCTCCCAGGTGCTGTGACATTGAGACAAAAAGTTCACCAGGCATAGGAAGCCTTTCCACAGGACAATCCTTGGAAAGCCTCTTCATGTCATCAGGATGAACGCCGCCCCTTTTGAATGTGGCTATTTTCAACACATGATACTCCTTAGTTTTTTTGATCGACTCTATTCATTGTATGGTAAAAATCTCTCTAAATCAAACTGGAAAAGGATTTTGACACAAAAGCAACGTATTTAACATTTCTTTATACAGCAAGGAGTTAAAACATAATGAAATCGCTAAATCTTTACTGTTTTGATTTTTTGTGCAAATTTTGGTCTCCATTTCCTTTCTGCCTTCACCCTTTTGTGTTAGATTAAGGTCAGAATTGATTTAAGGAGATGTCCATGGAAAGCGACCCTGGCAGTAGATTCGACATTACTTGTACCACCGTAGACGGAGGGTCCATTCTCCTTTGACCATAGTCTCTCTGTCTCCAGTGGAAAGGAACAGAGATGGAAGACAGAAAAGAAATTAACAATGCAGACAAGAAAAAAAGAAAGGTATTGTCTCCCCTGGCACTTAAGGAGGAGCTGCTTTCACTGTCAAGAAATGATCTTGCAGAGAAAGTATCCACTATGGATGAGGAAGACAGGAACACAGTCTGGTCCATACTGGACACTGACCGCATCCTGGAGATATTGAAGGATAACGGCTACCCTATCCCCTGGTTCAGCGAAATGTCACTCAGGATGCAGAGCCATCTTGTGGGGAGAATGGATGACGAAAGCGCCGAGATGCTACTATCCTCCATTCCATACGACAGAAGGAAGATGATCCTTCAGCTTTCAGGCCGTACAGTAAAGGCAAACCTGGAATACCAGGAGGATGAAATCGGCTCCATAATGACCGATGACTTCATTATCCTCAGTAAGGACCTGACCCTGGATGAGGCCCTGGAAAAAATAAGGACTGGCTCGGACGGGAAAGACAACATCCGCACCATATTCGTGGAAGGTGAAAGCGGGGAGCTATATGGAGAAGTGGACCTGATCGATGTACTAAGAGGGAGAAAGGATGAAAAGCTTTCAGAAGTTGCCATGACTTCCTTCCCCTTCGTCTCTGCTGACGCAAAGATATCCAAGACCCTTGAATGGATCAGGGACTACAATCTCTCCGCCTTCCCTGTAATAGATGATGAAGGAAAGACCATAGGAGCCGTTACAGGCAGGGAGCTTATGGACACTGTGGAAAGGGAGATGGCTGAAGACTACAGAAAGCTGGCCTCCCTTAATGATGAAGATAAGGACAAGGGAGTCCTGGCCTCAATGGCTTCCCGCCTCCCCTGGCTCTTTCTTCTTCTATTCCTAGGAATCCTGGTGTCTATGCTGATCGGATCCCTTTCCTCCCTGGCCATGGGCCTGACCCTTGTATTCTCATTCCAGTCCCTGATACTGGATATGACAGGAAACTCCGGAACCCAGACCTTGGCTGTGGCTGTAAGAAGCCTGTCGGGGCGTGAGCTGGAGAAGAAGGGAAAGGCAAGACTGGTGAGGAAGGAGGCGGCCACAGGAATTACTTCAGGTCTGATTCTTGGTTTCGGTACAGCCATAGTCATGGTGCCCTACATATTCCTGAAGTCTGGAAACGGCATCACCTATTCCATATTCCTGGCTCTTTCCATATCCTTAGCCCTTGTGCTGGCCATGACGATATCCAATACCATGGGAGCCACCATTCCCATCATTATGGACAGAATCGGCATAGACCCTGCTGTGGCCTCCGGTCCTCTCATCACCACCCTCAACGACCTGGTGGGAGCATCCTGCTACTACCTGATGGTGTACCTGGTGCTGAGAATTTTCATGGGCTTCTAAAAAACTTCTAGAAAAACTGTTGACTTAAGGTTTATCATCATAATAGCTCAGTTCGGGCTGAATTCTATAAGGAGTACGAAATGGACGACGGTACTGGAAGTATAGTCAACTTAGGCGGTTCGGAAAGCGATGTTCCTCCCGGTAGTCTGTCCCTTTCGACAGACAACTAGAAGGCCATCCTTCCTTACCCAAGAAATCTAATTTTGGAGGTATAGGAAATGGATCCAGAAATTCAGGGCAACCAGCATCCAGACTATGCTGGTGAGCTTGTGGAAATAATCAAGAGCAACATTTCTCCCATGGCCCTCAAGGAAAAGGTCATGGATTATCATGAAAACGATATTGCAGAGGCCATGGACAGGCTTTCCCCGGAAGATAGAGGAAAGCTGTACCGCATTCTGGATTCCGAGACCCTTGCAAACATTTTCGAATACACAGAGAACATCTCCACATATCTGGGAGAGATCAGCGTAAAGAAGAAGATTGCTGTCCTCAGCGATCTTGAGACAGACAAGGCCACCGAGTATCTCAAATCCCTGCCAAAGGGAGAGAGGACCACCCTCATAGAGTTCCTTGACGATGACGCCAAGCATGACATCGCCCTTCTCGCCTCCTTCGACGAGGATGAGATCGGATCCATCATGAGCACCAACTACATTGAGATCAGGACAGGATCCAGCATCAAGGATGCCATGAAGGAGCTTATTGAGCAGGCCGCAGAGAACGATAATATCCAGACCATCTATGTGGTGGATTCCAACGGTCTCTTCTACGGAGCCATCGACCTTAAGGATCTTATCCGCGCCAGGGAAGGGAGCACCATCGACTCCATAGTCTCCACATCCTATCCCTATGTATACGCCCATGAGCTTATCGATGACACCATGAATAAGCTTAAGGATTATGCCGAGGACTCTATTCCTGTGCTGGACAGCACCAATAAGCTACTGGGCGTAATCACAAGCCAGGATATGGTTGAGGTCATCGACGACTCCATGAAGGACGACTATGCAAAGTTCGCTTCCCTTGGAGATATGGAGGACCTGAATGAGACAGTTACACAGAGTCTCAGGAAGCGTCTTCCTTGGCTTACTATCCTTCTCTTCCTAGGAATGCTGGTCTCAACAGTAGTAGGCCTCTTTGATAAGGTTGCAGCCCAGATTACTGTGCTAATTTCCTTCCAGTCACTGGTATTGGGTATGACAGGTAACTCTGGAACCCAGTCCCTGGCCGTCACCATCAGAGTCCTTACAGATGAGAACCTGACAGCAAAGGATAAGCTTCGCCTTATGTGGAAGGAGACCAGAATCGGTCTTGGAGACGGAGCCATCCTTGGTCTCACCTCCTTCCTGGTCATAGGTCTCTACATATATTTCTTCAAGGACCACAATGCCCTCTACGCCTTCAGCATCTCAGGCTGCACAGGAATTGCCCTCCTTGTATCAATGACCATGTCTACAGCCATGGGAACAATAATTCCTATCTTCTTCAAGAGAATCCATGTGGATCCTGCTGTGGCTTCAGGTCCACTTATCACCACTGTCAACGACCTTGTGGCTGTAGTCACATACTATGGCCTGGCCTGGCTCCTTCTCATCAAAATGCTGGGCTTCGGAGCCTAGGGCCTTCCATCCTCCTTGGAAAGGGAAAAATGTCCTTGCCTCCAAGGAGGATTTCATCAGAAAATATAGAAATGAACCGTCTCTTCGAGTTTTTATTCTCAAGAATCAAAGGAATAACCGTATATGGCCTGGTGGGCCGTTCTGGTACGGGAAAAAGCTATCACTCGAAGCAGGTGGCCTCAAAATACAACATCAATCTCATAATTGACGACGGCCTTCTCATCAAGGGAGACAGAATCCTTTCCGGCCACTCTGCCAAACAGGACCCTAACTTCATGGCCGCAGTGAAGACAGCTGTCTTCGATGACCAGGACCATAGGGACCAGATTGTCTCAGCACTGCTGAAGGAGAAATATAGGCGAATCCTGATCATAGGCACCAGCGAGAAGATGGTGAATAAGATTGCCTCCAGGCTGGATCTTCCCCAGCCCTCCAAGATAATCCACATCGAGGAGGTGGCAAGCCCGGAAGACATAGAGACAGCCATGCACATCAGATTTACTGAAGGTAAGCACGTTATTCCTGTGCCCTCCATTGAGATTACCCGTTCCGCTCCTCAGATTGTCTTCGACTCCATAAGGGTGAAGCTGGGAAGAAAGAAGGGAAGAAAGCCATTTGTAAGCGAGAAGACCATAGTGAGGCCGGAGTTTTCCAGGCCAGCCAACGATGCTGTGTCTGAAGTGGCCCTGACACAGATGGTGAAGCATGCAATCAGCGAATATGATGCTGTAATGAAGGTAAAGAAGGTGAAGGGAGTGAGAAACACAGACTGCACCTACTCAATAAGTGTCACCATCCAGCTTCCCATGAGGCACTACATAACCACAACAATTTCCGATCTTCAGCAATATATCTCTGACTGTCTTGAAAAGTTCGGCTCCATAATGGTGAAGTCTGTGTCCATTGAAATCGAAGAGTGGGGATAGACTATCAGGCCTTCTCCTCCACATTTTCCCTGTTCTCCACCTTTTTCCTGGAGCTCTTGCCCCTTTTTCTTCTGCCCTGGACCTTAGGATTGACGCTTTCCCTTCCCTTCTCACCTTTCTGGCTCTGGGCCTTCTTTTTCTTCTTGGTCTTATTGACCCTTATGCCCTTTTCAGAAAGCACAAGAAGTACAGCCTTCTCCAGCTCGAAGTTGGCAGGAGTGATGGGACTAAGCATGACCTTGGCCTGGCGGAATGCATCCTTCATGTACTCCTCCCACCCCAGGCCCAGGGAAGGATCGATGATGATTGCAGAGCGGATCATGTAGTAGAACATCACATCCTTTCTTGGCTTCTCTATGCCGCCATCTATAGCTTCCTGGACAAGAGAGTCCAGGATTCCCAGGCTTTCAGACACACTGGGAAGCTCCGAGTGGACTGCAAATGCAGGAAGAAGGTATTGAAGAAGTCTATTCTGGTACAAGGCATGGAATATTTCCCTGCTGTGGCCGGAGGAAAGGATCTTCACCACCTCCTCAGTAAGTCGGGAGGCAGGACAGTTCTGGAGACAGGATGCGTCACGCAATATGGCCAGCTTCACATCCAGACGTAGGCGGAAACCTGTGGTCACCTTATATTTGACAGCCCTGATCATCCTTACAGGATCTTCAGAGAAGGAATAACGGAGAGGAATCAGGGATCTGATGACCTTCCTGTCGAAATCCTCCATGCTGCCGCTGAAATCAAGAAGCTCACACTTCTGGGGATTGTAGTAGAGTGCATTGATGGAGAAATCCCTTCGTCTTGCATCCTGCTCTATGGTTCCCCATACATTGTTGTTCCCTTCCTCGAAGTTCTCCTCGTCGGAGCGGAAGGTGGTGACCTCAATGATCTTCTCCCCAAAGAAAAGGTGGACGATGCGGAATCTTTTTCCGATTATCCTGCTGTTCCAGAAGAGCCTCTGGACCTGACGGGGAGAAAGGGAAGTACCGATGTCGAAGTCTTTTGGGGTATGGCCAAGCATGATGTCACGGAGAGCCCCGCCTACCAGATAGGCTTCGCCTCCTGCACCCTGGATTTTCTTTATGGCCCAAAGTGCATCCCTATCTATCATGCTGTTTCTGATGGGATGCTCCTTTGCTGTATATACCTTGCAGACGGGAACAGACTTCCCGTGTTTGTCTGTCTTATACCTAACGAACACGATAGACATCTTAATAATTATGTGCTGTTGAAACAAGAGTAGGAAATGAAGGAAATGGAAAGGAAAGTGGGGAGGAAGTATTCAGAAAAGAAGAAATAATCTATTATCATCAGTGTAAGGAGCGACAAATGATTGATCCAGTAATACTCAAAGGCTTCAGGGATAGCATGCCCCAGGAAGAGATTCCAAAAAGGAAGATTACCTCCATACTTGAAAAGGGCTTCCAGTCCTATGGCTTTGTTCCGATAGATACACCTGTACTTGAATATTCCTCTGTCCTTCTTGGGAAAGGTGGCGGAGAGACAGATAAGCAGGTCTTCCACTTTGAAGACAACGGCGGAAGGGAAGTTGCAATGCGCTTCGACCTTACGGTTCCCTTCGCCAGATTCATGGCCGCCCACTATTCAGAACTGGCACTGCCCTTCAAGCGCTACCACATCAATAAAGTGTGGAGAGGAGAGAAGCCTCAGAAGGGAAGATACAGGGAGTTCATCCAGTGCGATTTCGACATCGTCGGAGTGGACAATGTCCAGGCAGACTTTGAAATTCTGTCAATGATGCACCACTCCTTCTCACTGATGGGAGTCAATGGATACACCTTCCACATCTCCCACAGAGGACTTTTCAACACCTTCCTGGAGAAGGAGGGCATTGCAGACAAGTCCATCGATATTCTTAGGGCTGTAGATAAGCTCATGAAGATTGGAAAGGACAGCGTAAGGGAAATCCTTATTGAGACCATTGGTGATGAAAAAAAGGCAGACAAAGTCCTGGAGTACATAACTGCAGGTGGCTCTTCCTTCCTTGAGACTCTCTCTGTACTTGAGACTCTCTCTGGCGGAAGCTCAGAAGGCTCCGAGAGACTGAGAGCAATCTACGCACTTCTTTCGGAAGTTGGAATTGCTGACTCCTTTGTGCTGGACCCATCCATCACAAGAGGACTGGACTACTACACAGGAATCGTCTACGAAACCTTCCTTGACGCCCTGCCTTCCCTTGGCTCCGTATGTTCCGGCGGCCGCTACAATAACCTGGCTTCCCTCTATACAAAGGAGACTCTGCCAGGAGTCGGGTCCTCCATTGGCCTGGATAGGCTCATAGCAGGACTGGAGGAGCTGAAGAGCCCGATTCTGCAGGATTCCTCATCCTCGGATGTGCTCATAATCTACAGGCCTGAAGAGCTGGCAAGGGCTGAAAAGACAGCCTATGAGCTAAGAAGGAAAGGTAAGAGGGTGGACGTCTACCTTGAGCCAAACCACAAGGCGAAGAGAGTCTTCGACTATGCTGGAAAAAACAACATTCCATATTCCATCTCCTTCAAGGATGATGAAATAGTCCTTAAGAACCATGCCACCAGGGAGAGCAGGGTCTTCTCCTCAGTCTCCGAGGCGGCAGAAGGTATCGAAGCTTGAGCATATATAAAGATCTTCCCGTCTATAGACACCGCGATGAAATCCTCTCAGCTCTCCGCTCCAATCAGGTAATTGTAGTGGAGAGCCCTACAGGTAGCGGAAAGACCACACAGATTCCTCTGATCCTTCTGGACGCAGGCTTTGCCAAAGACAAGATGATAGGAATCACACAGCCCAGAAGAATAGCCGCCATGAGCGTCTCGGACTTCATCAGGAAGGAAATTGGAGACCAGGACAAGTTCTGCGGCTACACAATGCGCTTTCTGGATACTACAGACAGCTCCACCAAAATCAAGATAATGACGGATGGAATCCTTCTTGAGGAAGTGAAGAGAGATCCCCTCCTTTCCCGCTACAGCGTAATCATGGTGGACGAAGCCCATGAAAGAAGCCTTAACATAGACTTCATCCTGGGCCTCTTGAAGGAGATAACAAGGGAGAGGAAGGATCTGAAGATCATCATATCTTCAGCCACCATCAACACTTCCGTCTTCTCCTCCTTCTTCTCTGACGCTCCCATAGTATCCATAGACTCCCATCCCTATCCTGTGACTGTGAACTACAGGCCCATGGTCCTGGACAAGGAGAACGAAGACGAATACTACAGGACGGTTGAGACCATAATCAAGGAAAACCTTGAAAGTGAGGATGGAGGCGACATCCTGGTGTTCCTCCCAGGAGAAGCTGAAATCAAAAGCTGCACCCAACACCTGTATGGCTCAGAAATAGTGGACCCTACCCTTCTTGATATCTATCCCCTTTACGGAAGACTGGGAAAGGAGGAGCAGGAGAAGGTCTTCACTCCCACCACTCCAGGACACAGAAAGGTGGTGGTGGCCACAAACATAGCAGAGACCAGCCTTACCATCGACGGAATAAAGTGCGTAATAGATTCCGGCTGGTGCAAGATCAACTACTACAACCAGCGGAACTTCACTTCAGCCCTGATTCCCTCCCCTATTTCAAGGGCTTCTGCAGACCAGAGGAAAGGAAGGGCTGGAAGGACAGCTCCAGGAGTCTGCTGGAGACTGTACAGCGAAAAGAACTACCTGAACCGTCGGGAATACAACGAAGAGGAGATTCTCCACTCTGACCTTGCAGAAGTGGTATTGAGAATGTGCGAGCTGGAAATCTACAACCCCACCTCCTTCCCATTCATTACTCCTCCCCAGTCTGGAGCTTTGAACTCAGCCATCGAGACACTGAAATACATAGGCGCCGTAAGGGAGGACCTTCATCTGACAGCCATCGGAGAGATGATGATACAGTTTCCCCTTCTTCCCCGGCTCTCCAGGGTCATGGTGGAAGCCATGATGAATTATCCTTCCTCCATCTATGAAGTTGCTGTGGCTGTAGCCTTCCTTTCCACCAGGACACCTTTTGTCATGCCACAGGGAGAGGAGCTGGAGGCAAGGGATGTGCACCATGCTCTGGTAGACAACGAATATGGAGACTTCGTCGCATGGCTCACCATCTTCAGGCGCTACATCACCACCAAGGGGGAAAAGGCCAGGGAAAGCTTCTGCACTTCCAGATATCTGGATAAGGAGACCATGGATGAGATTACACATATTCACTCCCAGCTGTTGGATATTGTCTCAAAAATGGGCTTCCCGATTACAGAAGGGAAATCCTCTCTCAGGGAATACCTGATATGCCTGGCTTCAGGACTTAGGCAATACATATGCAAGAAGGCTGACAGATTCTCATATTATTCCATCACCACCAAGGAAATACTCATCCATCCAGGCTCCTCCTGGTTCAAGAATAAGCCTGAGTATATCCTGGCAGGGGAAATTGTACAGACCACAAGAATGTATGCCCGATCCGTCTCCCCCCTGAAAAGCCAGTGGATTGAAGAGATAGATCCTCTGTTGCTTGTAGCCCTGAAGAAGGGGGAGACAAGCATAAGGAAGGAAAGGAAAGAGGAGGAAAGCGAGAAAAGCACCTTCACCCTGGATCCATACAGAGTGGGCAGCAACAGCAGAGGTAAGGCAAAATATGTGGTGCCTATCCAGGATATTTCCAGAATCAAGACCAGATCCAGCGTCCAGATATATATCAAGGTTGCTTCCTCAATTTCAGAGAAGAGCATCAAGACCAGCCATATAGATAAGGAGCTTTCACTCCTGCCGAGAAAGAACATGCTCCTAAAGGAGAAGCCAAGGGGAAGGATTACAGCCCAGGACAAGAGTGAAAAGATACTGAGCTACATGTCTTATCTGCTGAGGCCCTTCAGAAGCGGGAAGAACACCTTTACATATATTATGCTGAGGGAGAACGACGATGGTTATTCCCTGGTTCCAAACAATAGCCTGGAAAGTGCTGTAAGGGAGACCATGTACTCCCTTTCTTCCCTGATAGAAATGGTTCCAAGGAAGGAAAGGGAGCTTAGAAAGAAGCTCAACTCCATTCTGAAAGCCTACGAAAAGGCCATAGATATGGACGAAGATGAGAGCTAGACTATCATCGCTGCTATCTGATCATCAGTGAGAGGAGAGAGAATCGGCTCTCCCAGGCCCTTGAGGAATACGAACTTGGTCACTCCTCCGCTTTTCTTCTTGTCCTTCTTTGTGGCCTCCACAAAGGCCTCATAGTCCTTCTTCGCCACCTTATATTCATCAAGGAATGGGAACTGGGAGATAAGGTCTATGCACCAGAGATAGAAGGGAGGAGGAGTTATTCCCTGCCAGAGGCCGCTGGTAAGGGCCTTCTTCATTCCCCAGACCACAGCTTCCCCATGGCTTATGGAGTAATCTGTAATGCTTTCCAGTGCATGGCCGAAGGTGTGGCCAAAATTCAAGGCACTTCTTATGCCCTTGGTCTCGGTAGGGTCCTTCTCTATGTAGCTCTTCTTTACAAGAAGGGAAAGCTCCACCATCTTCTCCAGTACAGCTGTATCACGGGCCATGATCCCATCACGGTTGGAGAAGAGGAATTTGTATAGTTCATCGTCAGAGGAAAGGAAGGCGTGCTTCACCACTTCCCCCATGCCGCACATGAATTCCTTGTCTGGAAGAGAGGAGAGAGTAGAGAGGGAAATGATGATCTCAGAGGCAGGATGGAAGGCTCCCACAGTATTCTTCGTATTTCTGAAGTCAATGGCAGCCTTTCCGCCTAAGGTGGCGTCAACCATGGCCAGGAGAGTGGTCGGGCAAAGCATAAGGCCGGCTCCCCTCATGTATAAGGCTGAAGCCAGAGCTGTCATGTCGCACACAACTCCTCCTCCCAGGGCGATGAAGATTCCGTCCCTTCCCATGCCTCTATCAAGGGCGAAGGATAGAATGCGCTCCAGGCTTTCCCAGTTCTTGTGGTCTTCTCCGCTTTCAAGGACCACTGTCCTTTCCGGAGAGGGAGAATAGGTAAAAGTATTCTCGTCTGTCACCACCACATAATCCTTATCCAGGGAGAGGATCCTCTCCTTCATTTCATCAGTCTTTCCTGTGAAATACACAGATGAGACAAAGCCATTGTCCAATAGTGCTTCAATTCTCTTTTCCATAGGCTCAGTCTAATGATTTTCTCTCCTTTCTTCCACACTGACCATGTAGACCAAGAGAAGGAATGTAGCGACAATGTAGCCTATGGAAATCTATTTCGACAATGCAGCCACAACTCCTCTCTCTCCCAGAGCCGGGAAGGCTTACATAGAGACAGCATCTTCCTTTCCAGGAAATCCATCCTCTGTCCACAGGCTTGGACAGAAGGCCAAGGAAGAGATGGAGAGAAGGAGAAGTCATATGGCGGCTCTGCTGGGTGTGGAGGAAAGGAATCTCATATTCACCAGTGGAGCTACAGAGTCTATTGCGCTGTTCTTCTCATCCCTTTTGTGGATGGAGAAGGGAACTATAGTAGTATCAAGGATCGAGCATGAAGCTGTGTCCTCATGGCTTCCATATCTGAAGAAGCTTGGTTGGAACATAGTGAAGCTTAGGGCCAAGGGAGGCTTTGTGTCCCCAGAGGAGCTTTCCGCCGCCCTTACTCCAGACACCAAGGTGGTGGCTGTAATGGCTGTAAATAATGTAGTTGGAGCCATTGAGCCAATTGAAAGCCTTGTGAAATGTGTAAGGGAATACGAAAAGGCCAACGGCAGAAGAATCCTTTTCTTCTCAGACAGCGTCCAGGCCCTGGGAAAGACAGGACTGGACCTGAAGGGAAGCGGCATTGACGGAGCATCCTTCTCAGCCCATAAGATAAACGGCCCCAGAGGTGTGGGGCTTCTATATGCGAAAAACCCTGAGATCATAAGGCCTATTGCCTCAGCCGGTGGCCAGGAGAAGGGACGGAGGGGAGGAACTGAGAACCTGCCGGGAATCGCTGCCTTCGACGAAGCTCTCTCTGAATGGATGGAGACCAGGGAGGAAGACGAAAAGAGGATTTCCCATTACAATTTTCTTTTGAGGGATGGACTGGGAAAACTGGGAATAGAGATTCTCTCTCCCCTGGAATCCACTCCCTACATCCTTTCAGTGGTGGCTCCCCTGCCCTCTGAGGTCTTCACCAGAATGCTTATGGACAAAGGCTTCTGCGTATCCTCCGGCTCCGCCTGCTCCAATAACGCAAAAGGAAAGAGCGAAGGAATCCTTGAAGCCATGGGAATCCCGAACCAGAAGGCAAAGAAGGCCATCAGGATAAGCATGGGAAGAAATACTACTGAAGAGGAAGTCATAAGACTATTGGAAGCTTTTGGAGAACTCATAGATGGATGAAAGGCTGTACCTTGTAAAGGAAGGTGAAATTGCCCTGAAGGGCGGAAACAGAATAATGTTCGAGCGTAAGCTCAGAGGAAATATCAGAAGTAAGCTTAAGCCTTACCAGTCCAGGATGGACAAGTCTAAGGGAAGAGTTTATGTGTCTGTAGAGGACAGCTGTCCCAGAGAGCAGGCAGAAAAGGCCCTTTCCACCACCTTCGGCATTACTGGATGGGCAGAAAGCGAAAGGTGCAGGGAGAAATCCATGGAGGCCATCATGGAGAAGACGGAGGAGATTCTCTCCCGTAATCCCTTCTCCTCCCAGGGCTCATTCAAGATTGACGTCAGACGTGAAGACAAGTCCTTTCCTCTTGATTCCCACGCTGTGGCCTGTGCCTTGGCTGACATTGTGGAGAAATACTACCCATCCCTGAGAGTGGACCTGAAGAACCCGGACTACACTTTGACAGTTGAAATCAGGAACCAGTGCTTTGTATACACAGACAGCAGAAAGGGAATAGGAGGCCTTCCTGTGGGAACAGCGGGAAGAGGCATGCTGCTTCTTTCCGGAGGAATCGACAGCCCTGTAGCAGGATATACCATGGCCAAGCGTGGCCTGAAGCTGGACTGCTGCTACTTCCATGCCTACCCATACACCTCAGAGATGGCTCTGGAGAAGGTGAAGAAGCTTGCGTCCCTGATTTCTCCATATCTACAGGGAACAAGGCTATTTGTTGTGCCCTTCACCAAGGGCCAGGAATATATCAGGGACCATGGAGTCGAGGAGGAGGCAACTCTGATGTTCAGGGCTGCAATGATGAAGACAGCTGAAAAGCTCTCTCTCCTCTATCATGATATCGCTCTCGTTACAGGAGAAGCTGTATCCCAGGTGGCTTCCCAGACCCTGGACGCCATGACATTCACAGATTCCATGACAGATATGCTTATTCTGCGACCCCTATGTGGCATGGACAAGGAAGAGATAATAAAGGTGGCCAAGGATATCGACACTTATGACACTTCAATTCTTCCATACGAGGATTGCTGTGTAGTGTTTTCCCCAAAGCATCCTGTGACACGTCCAGACAAAAAAATAATGAAGGAGCATTTTGAAGCTCTTCATATGGATGCTCTCATCAATGAAGCTGTGGAGAATACTGTAATATATACTTTCTCAGACCAAGGCATTGAGGAAGGAAAGAGCGGAGTAAGGAAAGCAGAAGATGGAGAAAATTAGGAATTTCTGCAGAAAGCAGATAGTCTTTACAGTGTCTTTTCTGGCAGCTCTGGTCTCTCTGATAATCTCTCCTCCCACAGGAGAAAGGTTCCTTTCTCTGGACTGGCAGACACTTTTCACCCTATTCATGCTCCTTTTGGTGCTGGAAGGCTTTAAGAAGGAGAATATGTTCCTTCCCTTCTTCCGCCTTACAGAGCGCTTCAATTCCGTAAAGGCCCTATCCTTCTTTCTGGTTGCAACTGTATTCTTCCTGGCTCCATTCATAACCAACGATGTGTCCCTGGTGACCTTCGTCCCCCTTACCATCATGATCTTCCGTCATATTGGTAAGGAGAAGCATCTTCTGGAAATAGTGATACTGGAGAACATAGCAGCCATTACTGGAGCATTCCTCACTCCATTCGGGAATCCTCAGAATCTCTTCATATACACAAACGTGAATGTGTCTGCATCATCCTTCATTATCCATATGGTCCCCATGTGGATAACAGGCATGATAGGTCTGGCAGCAGCCATATGCTTTGTGTTCCGTAAGGACGGAGGAGAGAGGATCTACACTCATAAGGAAATTGAAGACACTGTCTCTCCAGAGCGGAGGGGCCTCAGGGTATTCTACCTTTTTCTCCTGATTCTCCTTCTTGTTGAAATCATCACCAGAGTCTTCAACTTTGTGGACATTACGCTGATTGTCCTGGCTCTTCTTCTGGTCTTCGACAGGAAAGTGTTCCTGAAGGTGGACTACTGTCTTCTCTCAACCTTCTTCTTTTTCTTCCTCTTCTCCTCTTCCATCGGAGAAAACGGAAGGATAGGCGAGATTCTATCCACTTTTGTTTCAGGAAATGAATATTGGTGGGGCCTGGGCGTGAGCCAGATAATCTCCAACGTGCCGGGAACAGCCCTGCTTCTACCCTTCTCCACCAATTACACAGCCCTTCTCTATGGAGTAAATGCGGCAGGAATGGGAACTATCGTAGGCTCCCTGGCCTCCCTCATAACCTTCTCCATATACATTAAGGACTATCCGGAAGACAAGAAAAGATTCCTGAAATATTTCCATCTCTTCTCGCTGTGCTTCCTCCTGGCCCTGATCCTGGTGGCTCTGCCCATACAGAACTGGCAGCTCTAGACCACGTAGACCTGGATTCCTCTGGCCCTGAGCTTCTCTACGCTTTCCTTTGGAGCGGAAGCGTCTGTGACCACCACATCGATATCCTCAATCTCCAGGGCCAGGCAGAAGGCCTTACGGGAGAACTTGGAGCCGTCCACAAGGACTATGCACTCCCGGGCATGGTCCACCATGGTCTTCTTAAGACTTGCTTCTGAAAGCACAGCTGCATAGCACCCTTCATCAGGATCTATTCCTGTTATGCCGATAATGCACTTATCTACATAGTATTTCCTGATGTGGGCCTCTGCATCAGGCCCTGTGGCCTGATGGGTGTCTCTTGTCATCTCTCCGCCCACCTGGATGATATGGTTGGTCTCCCCCTCCAGAAGAATGTCTACAATATCAGGGGAGTTGGTTACACAGAGCATATTCCTCTTTTCATTTATGTAGGGAGCAAGAATCTGGGTGGAGCTTCCTCCGTCCAGGATTATGCTTTCGTCATCATGGATCAGTGTGGATGCAAACTGGGCTATCCTCTCCTTCTGCTCCTTGTTCCTTTCAAGCCTGTTTCGCAGTGATGAGGTCTGCCATATGGCCTTCTTCAGCTCATTACGTATGGCGCCTCCATGAGTCCTTACAATCAGCTTGGTCTTTTCAAGCTCTATCAGGTCCCGTCTGATGGTGGCTTCCGTGGTATTGAAGGCCTCTGAGAGCTCCGCCAGGTCCGCCTTGGACCTCTCAGTTATGTAGTCAAGGATTTTTTGTCGTCTTTCCTGTATGAGATTCTGCTGTGCCATGCATATATTTTCCTGGAAAAACAGTGATAACACAAGGATTTTTACAGAATTTTTGCAAGATTTAATAAAACTTTTCAATTTTCTGCAAAACCTTTGCAGAATCTCATAAAATTCTTTCAAAATTTTTCTTTACGTATCAATAATCTTGCCGTATTATCTGATTGTTAGGAGTATTGTTACAAATGAAACTCGTTTCCGCTAAAGAGATGTTGGATGCAGCAGTAAGGGGCCACTATGCTGTGGGTCACTTTAACTTGAATAATATGGAAAGCGTCAGGGCTTTCCTTCTTGCAGCTGAAGAGATGCGCTCTCCCATTATCCTGGGAGTAAGTGGAGGAACAGCCAAGTACATGGGTGGATACAGAACCATCAGCCATATGGTCCAGGACTTCATGGACTTTTTGAAGATTACTGTTCCTGTAGCCCTCCATGTGGACCACGGCAAGTACAATGAAGCTCTGGATGCCATTGAGAACGGCTTCTCCTCAGTCATGTTTGACGGTTCCTCCTATCCTATTGAAGAAAATATCGCCAAGACTAAGGAAATCGTTAAACTAGCCCATGCAAAAGGCATCAGCGTAGAAGCTGAAGTCGGAGGCATCGGAGGCGAAGAGGACGGCAGAATCTCCAGAGGAGAGTGTGCTGATCCAAATGAATGCAGAATGATTGCTGACCTTGGCATCGACTTCCTTGCAGCAGGCATCGGCAATATCCATGGTAAGTATCCAGCAGACTGGGAAGGCCTCCACTTCGACCTTTTGGGAGAGATCAAGGAGAAAATCGGTGATCTTCCTCTGGTTCTTCACGGCGGATCCTGTATTCCTGCTGACCAGATCAGAAAGGCAATCAGCCTTGGAGTCAGCAAGATCAATGTAAACACAGAGTGCCAGATTGCCTTTACAGAAGCCACAAGAAAGTACTTTGAAGATGGAAAAGACAAGGAAAGCAAGGGCTTCACTCCAAGAGCTGTACTCGCTCCAGGACTGGAAGCTACCAAAGCTATGTGTATAAAGAAGATGGAGCTCTTTGGAAGCGTAGGAAAGGCGTGATAAAATGAGAGATTATTCCATTCTTGCCGAAAAGGCTAGAACTCTTAGACTCAACACCCTGGACATGATCCTGAAGGCAGGCTCAGGCCATATTGGCGGTTCATTCTCCATCGCCGAGCTCATTACAGCTCTCTTCTATGGAAAGATGAACCTGGGCGATGGTCCTGAGGACAGGGACAGGGATAGATTCATCCTATCCAAGGGCCATGCAAATCCAATTCTCTATTCAGTACTCATAGATATAGGCTGGATAGATGAAAAGGAGAAGGACACACTAAGAAGACTGGGAAGCCCTCTTCAGGGCCATCCGGATTCCCTCAAGTGTCCATGCCTTGACTGCAGCACAGGATCCCTAGGACAGGGATTAAGCGTGGGAGTGGGAATGGCCCTGGGCCTGAAGAAACAGGGAAGAAAGGGAATGGTCTATGTCGTGACTGGAGACGGTGAGCTGCAGGAAGGAATATGCTGGGAGGCCTTGATGTTCGCTTCCTCTTCCGCCCTGGATAATCTTACTGTAATTGTAGACAGGAACCATCTCCAGCTTAGCGCTCCCACAGAAAAGACCAATGGTCTGGATGACCTGGGAGCAAAGATGAGAAGCTTCAATCTCAGCGTATCTGAAATTGACGGCCACTGTTTCAGTGATATCTTCTCAGCCCTGGATAAAGACAGCCAGGGAAAGCCCAAAGTGATAATCGCTGACACTGTAAAGGGAAAGGGAGTCTCCTTCATGGAGAACAGAGTGGAGTGGCATGGAGCCCTGCCAAATAAAGAACAGGCTGATCTGGCCTATAAGGAATTGGGAGGTAGAAGAAATGGGTGATAAGGCAGCAACCAGATTTGGCTTCTACCAGGGCCTATGTGAGCTGGCCAAGGAGAAGGAGGATATCTATGCCCTTGACGCAGACCTGGCCAAGACCACTGGCTCTGTGGCATTCCAGAAGGCTTTTCCTGAAAGATACATCGATGTGGGGATTGCTGAGCAGAATATGATTGGAGTGGCTGCAGGACTCTCCCGCACAGGCCTCACTCCCTTCTGCTCCTCCATGGCTGTATTCGCCTGTGGAAGAGCATACGAAATCATCAGGAACGCTGTGGCCTACCCTCACCTTAACGTCAAGGTAATCGGAAGCCATGGAGGAATCACTGCAGCAGGAGACGGAGGAACCCATCAGGCTGTGGAGGACATTGCAGCAATGCGCTCCATTCCTGGAATGGTTGTGCTTCAGCCCTGTGATGCAAACCAGGCGAAGAAGATGGCACGTGTCATGTATGACATCAAGGGACCTGTCTATCTCAGGACTTCCCGTGAGCCTGTGGAGAACATAACGGAAGAAGAGGACGAAATAATTCCTGGAAAGATCCAGATTTTGAAGGAAGGAAAAGACATGGCCATAGTGGCCACAGGAATGATGACCATTCTTGCCCATAGGGCACTGGAGGAGCTGGAAAGGAATGGAATCGACGCTTCCCTCATCAATGTCCACACTCTGAAGCCTTTCGATAAGGAAGGAATCATCAGGGAAGTGGAGAAGAGCGGAAGAAAAGTATTGGTCCTGGAAGAGGCCAATGTAATAGGAGGACTGACAGAAGCCACAGCAGCAGCTTTAGTTGAATGTGACGGTATCAGATTCTCCCATATAGCCATTGAAGACAGATTCGGTCAGTCTGGAGAGACCGGGGAGCTGTTGGAGGCTTACGGTATTACTGTGGAGAACATTGTCAGGAAGGCAATGGAGCTTAAGGAGAGGTGAAATGAAGGCTGTAGGAGTAGGACACAGCTGTCTGGACAGAATCTGCACTGTGGAGAACTATCCCAGGGAAGATGATTCCACACACATCACATCCATTTCCATTCAGGGAGGTGGAGCTGTGGCTACTGCCCTTGTGGCTCTTTCCCGTCTTGGAGTCCCCTCCTCCTTCATAGGAAATGGAGGCTTCGATAGAGTTACAGACCAGATCGAAGAGCTTTTCCACAGTGACGGGGTGGATACTTCCTGTCTCATGAGACGGAAGGATGCACATGGCCTGGAGTCCTTTGTAATGGTGAACAGGGAAAACGGCTCCAGGACAAAGTTTCCAGAGAGAGACACCAATCCTCCTATAGAATGGAATGAAGCTCTGGAGAAGGAGATCGCTTCAGCCGATGTGCTTCACCTTGACGGAACAGGGTGGGAAAACGCAGTAAAGGCCGCTGAGATTGCAAAGCGACATGGGGTCACCGTCTCACTGGACGGCTGCTCCATGCAGAAGGATAATGAAAAGAACAGGATTCTAGCTTCCTCTTCCGACATTCTTATCATGAACCGGAAGTATCCACTTCGGGTCAGCGGAAAGGAAAGCTACGAGGAGGCCCTTCTTGAAATGGCAACCTGGGGGCCGAAGATAGTGATAGCCACTCTTGGTGAAAAAGGGTCCTTGGCTGTGGTGGACGGAGTGGTCAAAGCATACCCAGCCTTCACTTCCCTGCCGGTGGTAGACACCACAGGGTGTGGAGATGTGTTCCACGGTGCCTTTCTCTCAGCCCTTCTCAAGGGAAAGGACACCGAGGAGGCCATCTTCTTCGCTTCAGCTGCTTCTGCCCTGAAGGCAACGGAAAAAGGCGGAAGAAAGGGAATACCCACCTGGGAAAGGGTAACTGAATTTTTGGAAAACAGCTGGAAACAGCAAAAAGGAGAAACTATATGAAAAAGACACTGGTTATCATGTGTATCGTTCTGATGGCAATGTCTGCCCTCTTCGCTCAGGGCGCTCAGGAAGCCGCAGCCTCCAATGAGCCTTCAGGAGAACTTATCCTCTACACAACAGTAAAGGATGCACACTATGACATCACAATCGGCAAGTTCAATGAACTTTATCCAAACATCAAGGTCTACTCAACCTATGGTGGAGCAGGAGACTGCAAGGCAAGAATCCAGGCAGAAGCTGCAAATCCTCAGGCTGACGCCATGTTCGGCGGTCTTCAGTATGCTGACCTTGAAGCCTATGGACAGTATTTCGAAGAATATGTCAGCGTAAACGACGCCAAGATGCAGGAAGGATATTCCAACACTTCCGGTAAGCTTACTTTCCACGATATCCAGATTCCATGTCTGGTTGTCAACGATGCACAGGAAGCAGAGCTTGGAATCAAGGTTACAGGATGGAAATCCCTTCTTGATCCAAAACTCTACGGCAGAGTCGTAACAGCAAACCCAACAGCCTCTTCCTCCGCATGGAACAACCTCCAGTGTCTCCTTACAGACTTTGGCGGCTGGGACAGCCCAGAGGCTTGGGACTACATCGCTAAGCTTATGCAGAACGGACTGGTAGTAGTAAGCTCCTCCTCCATCCCTGCAAAGTCTACATTCTCTGGTGAATACGCAGTAGGTCTCTCATATGAGCCACAGGTTGTAAAGATCATCGATGGCGGCGACACATCTGCTCACATGGTATTCTGGGAAGAAGGAACAACAAGCGTAGGATTCGCTTCTGCAATCATCAAGGGAGCAAAGAACCTTGAGAACGCCAAGCTCTTCATGGACTTCCTCCAGTCAGATGCTGGACAGCAGACATATCTTGATGCAGCAGCTAGACCAGCTACAACAACAAAGCTGGAAGGCGGCAGCTCAACTATGGTTGACCTTGACACCATCAACGTAAAGGTTGCAGACACTGAGGCTCTGGCAGCTCACAAGGCTGAAATCTGTGACAAGTGGAACACATACTGGGCACAGTACGGAAAGAACTAAGGACGAAGACCAAGATCCATTCGTGGCCTCGTTTTCGGGGCCACGAACATTAGAAAACCAAGCGGAGTTGAATAAAAATGAGCATTAAAATCACCATTAATCACGCATTAAAGAAATATGGCAGCTTTACAGCTATTCCAGACCTTTCTCTGGAAATCAAACCAGGCGAGTTCTTCACTCTTCTCGGACCTTCAGGCTGCGGAAAGACGACTCTGCTGAGGATGATCGCCGGTTTCAATACCATAGAGGGCGGTGAATTCTACTTCGGGGAAAGGCTGATCAATGACCTGGACCCAGCAAAAAGGAATATCGGAATGGTATTCCAGAACTATGCAATCTTCCCTCACCTTACAGTAAGGAAGAACGTAGCCTTCGGTCTCCAGAACAGGAAGCTTCCTAAGGAGGAGATCAAGGAGAAGACAGATAAGTTCATGAATCTCATGAAGATCAGCGAATATGCCGACAGACTTCCTGAGAAGCTCTCAGGCGGCCAGCAGCAGAGAGTTGCACTGGCTAGAGCCCTGGCAATAGAGCCGGAAGTCCTGTTGATGGATGAGCCTCTGAGTAACCTTGACGCCAAGCTCAGGGTTGAGATGAGGACTGTAATCAAGGAGATCCAGAACAGACTTGGAATCACTACTGTATATGTAACCCACGACCAGGAGGAGGCTATGGCCATCTCCGACAGAATTGCTGTCATGAACCAGGGAGTAATACAGCAGATCGGCACTCCAAAGGCTCTCTACCAGAGGCCTGCTAACAGCTTCGTCGCAACCTTCATCGGACGCACGAACCTTATGAAAGCGAAGATTTGGGTGAAGGATGGAAAGAAAGGCCTTTCCTTCCCTTCAGGATATAGACTTGAAATGAAGAATCTCACCTCCGTCCAGGATGGACAGGATGTACTGGTATCAGTGAGACCTGAAGAACTGGTCATCGAAAGGGTTGGAGACAACAAAGATAACCAGTTCCTTCCAGGAAAGGTTGAATACAGCACCTTCCTTGGTCTCAACACCCACTACATCGTGGAGATAGATGGTGGCTTCAGGGCAGAGATCATCCAGGAATCCATGATTGATGACATCATTGAGAACGGAACTCAAATCGAGCTCTCCCTGAAGGCTGAGAAGATCAACGTATTCTCTGAGGATGGAGAAGTATCCTTGGTAAAGTGAGGAAAGAATGAAGAAAAAGAGAAAATTTGATTTCTGGGTAATTGCCAGCCTCGTCATTCTTGGCCTTTACCTGCTGTTTATGGTCTATCCTCTATTCAAGATCGTCAGGCAGTCTGTACTGGATGAAAAGACTGGTGAATTCACCATGCGCTACTTCATCAAGTTCTTCAGCCAGCCCTACTATTTCAGGACTCTCATAAACAGCTTCAAGGTAGCCATCGCCGCCTGTGTCCTGTCTCTGATACTTGGTGTCCCCCTTGCCTATCTCTACAACATGTATGAGATCAAGGGAAGGAAGACACTGCAGATGCTGATCATCCTTTCATCAATGTCTGCACCGTTCATCGGAGCCTACGCCTGGGTCAAGCTTCTTGGAAGAGCTGGAGTCATAACCAAATTCATCAAGGCCATAACTGGAATTACAATTCCAAGTATATATGGATTTAACGGCATCCTCCTTGTGCTGTCACTAAAGCTCTTTCCACTGGTGTTCCTCTATGTTTCAGGAGCCATGAAGAATGTAGACAACTCTCTTCTTGAGGCTTCTGCAAACATGGGAATCAGTGGTGCAAAGAGATTCTTCAAGGTGGTTCTTCCCCTGTGTATGCCATCCATACTTGCAGCAACCCTCATGGTGTTCATGAGAGCCATTGCAGACTTCGGTACTCCACTTATGATCGGAGAAGGATATACCACCTTCCCAGTAATCATCTACAACGAGTACGTGGGAGAAGTGGGGACCAACCATAACTTTGCATCTGCCATCGCCGTGCTGGCTATTCTCATCACCCTGGGGTTCTTCCTGATCCAGAGATATCTGACCAACAGGAACAGCTTCTCCATGAGTGCAATGCACCACATCGAGCGCACAAAGGCAAAACCTGTAATGAATATCCTTATCCACCTCTATGCCTATGGCCTGGTGGCCATAGCCCTTCTTCCTCAGGTCTACCTTATATATCTGTCCTTCAGGAAGACTAACCCAGGTGGAGAAGTGTTCCAGCCAGGCTTCTCTTTAGACAGCTACCGCTATGTATTTGATAGAATGGGCAACACTATCTGGAACACCATCCGCATCTGTGGATCCGCACTTATTCTCATCATAGCCCTTGCTGTCCTGATCTCATATCTTACTGTGAGAAGAAGAAATGTGCTCAATGCATGTATCGACACCCTTTCTATGGTCCCTTATATCATTCCTGGAGCTGTAGTCGGTATTTCATTGATCCTTGCCTTCAACAACCCTGTACTGCCACTGGTAGGAACCGCAACGATAATGATCGTATCCATGTGTATAAGAAGAATTCCTTATACCATCAGATCCTCTGTGGCCATTCTTGCCCAGATTCCGCTTTCCATCGATGAAGCTGCAGAATCCCTGGGAGCTGGAAAGGTCAAGACCCTTCTGAAGGTAACACTGCCTATGATGTTCAGCGGAGTCTTTGCAGGAGCTGTCATGAGCTGGGTAACTCTCATTACAGAGCTCTCATCTTCACTTCTCCTCTACTCCTTCAGGACTCAGACCCTTAATGTTGCTGTATACAAGGCTGTAGGAAATGGAACAGATGGAAGAGCCTGTGCCCTGGCTACCATCGTCACTGTCTTCACTGTAATCTCACTTCTTATCTTCAATAAGATAAGTAAAGATGGAGAGATCATGCTTTGAGGGCTCTCTGACAGGGCTTGGGCTGTCACCTCCAGCAGCCCATTAATTTTGGAATTTACTGAAGACATATGTATCTCCCGTTCCATCCCCCCCAAATCTTGGATAGGAAATACTATGTCTTCACTTTGTCTATAGGACGAAAAAAGGATAAATACAAAAAAATATCCAGGAAAATTCTGCGTATAAGTCTGTTTGAGGAAGGTGATGCTCCCGAAGGGTGGACTCCTATAAAAGACAAGTAATGAAGAATGTTCCCTGGGAATAGATATATTTGGCCCTCCCGAAGGAGAGCCGTGAAAATCAGATGATTACGTGCATCTTTTCCTTTATTTCAGCGATGTTCCTGTTTCCAATCTCATTGGCCTTCTTTGTTCCTTCGCTGATGATGTCACGGACCATATCCTTGTGCTCTTCATAGAAGTGCCTTTTCTCTCTGATAGGATCCATGATTGCATTCATCTTTTCGTTCAGAAGCTTCTTGCAGGCTACACATCCCATCTGGGCATTCTTGCATGCAGAGCATACTTCCTCAACGCCTTCACTATTGAATGCCTTATGGTACTGGTATACAGAGCATACTTCAGGATTTCCAGGGATCTTTACGCTGATACGATTAGTATCTGTCTTGGCATTTCTGATCTTGTTCCATACTTCATCTGGAGTATCTGAAAGATAGATGGCATTACCAAGGCTCTTTCCCATTTTGCTGTTGCCGTCAAGGCCGCAGAGACGGGAAACGGTACCAAGCCTGTAGTCTGGTTCCTTGATACTTGTTCCATACATTTCATTGAACTTTCTCACCAGACGACGGGAGAACTCGATGTGAGGAACCTGATCCTCTCCCACTGGCACCAGGTCAGCGTTACAGAAGGTGATATCAGCTGTCTGGGAGATTGGATATCCTAAGAAGCCATAGGTAAGCTTGGAGAAATCATACTCCCTGCCTTCATCCTGCATTCCATAGCTTCTGGCTTCTGTCTTGATGGTAGGATTGATGAGAAGATGATTACAGGTGGTGATCATGGAATAATACATGGTGAGTTCATGGATGCAGGGTACTCCGCTCTGCTGGATGAAGGTCACCTTCTCCGGATCCAGGCCAACAGCCAGGTTATCCATAGTGATCTGGTAGATTGAGTCATTGATGAGCTCAGGCCTCTCGAAATGTGTGGTCAATGCCTGTACGTCAGCAATGAGGATGAACTCCTCATAGTCATCCTGAAGCTCCACCCTATTTCTAAGAGAACCGCAGTAGTGGCCCAGATGAAGATGGCCTGTAGGTCTGTCTCCTGTAAGTATTCTCTTCTTTTCCATCATTTTCCTCCCTTGCAAGAACCGCAGCAGCATCCACTATCATGCTTATTGTCTGTGCAGTAGTATCCTGATCCTTTATATATTACAGCGGCTGGATCAGAAAACTGCCTCTTGGCCGTTTTGCCGCATATTGGGCAGATATCGTCTTCGTCTGCCTCACTGAAACTCTTCATGGCATCATATGAGTTGCCACAGGAACTACATCTATAAGAATAGATTGGCATTTAGAATAGACCTCCAATTCCGCTACTCATCAGTCCTCTGGCCTTTTCCTTCATGGCAGAGGAAAGAGGGTAGCCTATAATCTTGACCACATTGTCTTCAACAGAAAAATATGTAGAGAGAAGCTTGGTGTCAAGGGTCTCCCCATTCCTTCTCTTCTCCTGTACCACCTGATTTTTGAGAAGAGTGGATAGGGCCCTTGCGGTTCCGTCTCCAGTGGTCTCGATGATTCCTGTCATCACCAGCTCTCCTCCCCTTTCATCAAAGAGGATGCAGGTCTTCTCCATTTCATCCAATACCACCTGAGGTATCTCGAAGCCTATGTCCATCAAGGTCTCAGGTTCAAAGACATAAAGGGAGAAAAGAGATGTGGCCATGGCTTCAGCCACAGAATCCTCTATCACCTTTTCCCTGGAGGAAATGGTCCTGTCATACAAATCGTCATAGTCTCCATCTGTAAAGAGGATCAGATTCTTCAATGGAGCATAGACGCTCATTCCGTCTCCCTTATATCTGACAATGCCGTTTTCCTTTGTCTTCATATATCCTGAGAACTTCAGGGATGTGTTCACCACCAATGTGGAGAACTTACCTTCCACAGCTCCTCCCACCACAAAGGATGAGAGAGGAAGAGGATAGGAATCATTCTCCTGAGGAATCAGGGACAGGGAGATCCTTTCAGCCTTGGAGGCTATAGGATTATCGAAGAGACTCTGGTCTACGATTTCCTTTCCTTCACCTTCCTTCAGCCTTGAGATATCTGCCGTCATGACAAATTCCCCTTCCTGCCCCAAAGCCTGGAACCAGTATTCAGGATAAAAAGGACGACGGTAAGCACAGGATGTGCCTACCATCAGAATAATCAGGGAAATAAGAATGTATAAGTATGACTTCTTCAAATCTTTCTTACCTTGAGAGTAATAGGACTCTCGGCAATTTCAGCCTCTTTTCCATCATTCTCTTCAATAGTCAGGGAATCAGTAAGGGTCTCCTTAGAGACGAAAGAAGAGAATGCCTCTACAGCCTCCCTGAAGGTTTCATCACCCCATACAGAAAGGGAGATATGGTCAGCTACGTCAAAGCCGCTTTCCTTTCTCTCTGTCTGGACCAGCCTTACCAGGTCTCTGGCGATTCCTTCAAGAAGAAGCTCTCTGGTAACCTCTGTATCGAAGCCAACTGTGATTTCCCCTTCGTTCAGAACCTTTACATGCTCCTTCTCCTTTCTCTGGACCATAAGGTCTCCTTCAGAGATGGAGATCTCCCCATTGGAATACACCACACTCTTGGCCTTTCCTTCAAGGATTTCAGCAATTTCACCATCTGTAAAGTTCTGGATCAGGGCTGCAACTTCCTTCATGTTCTTACCAAGCTTTGCTCCAAGAACCTTGAAGTTTGCCTTTGCAGAATAGGATACCAGGTCGCTTTCGTCTCCTCTGACCTTTACGTTCTTCACGTTAAGCTCCTCGAGGATGATATCCCTGTTCTTCTCCAGGTTCTCCCTGTGGGCACTGTTTCTAGAAACTACCACGAATTCCTTCAAAGGCTGTCTGACCTTAAGGTTGGAGGAAGCTCTGAGAGCTCTTCCCATTTCGATGGTCTTCATGATGATGTTCATCTCTTCTTCAAGTTTGAAGTCCCTTTCCTCTTCATTGTATTCAGGATAGAGGCAGAGATGGACAGACTCTGGATCGGAAGCTGTCTTAAGGTTCTGGTAGATTGCTTCTGTCACGAAAGGAACCATTGGACATGCAACCTTTACCACTGTCATAAGGACACGATACAGGGTATCGTATGCTTCCTTCTTGTCTCCATCGTTCTCGCTTCTCCAGAATCTTCTTCTGCTTCTTCTGATGTACCAGTTGTTCAGGTCATCGATGAAGGAGAGGAGTGCCTCTGTGGCATCCTGGATCATATAGGAATCAAAGGCATCTGTAGCCTTCTTCACCAGCTTCTCAAGATCGCTGATGATCCACTTGTCCAAAGGATTGGAGAGGGATGAAGTCGGAGTGGAGGAAGGAACATATCCATCGATGTTTGCATATGTGACAAAGAAGGAATATGCGTTCCAGAGAGGAATCAGCAGACTCTTCAATACATCCTTTACAATCTCATCGCTGAACTTCATGTCGTCAGCCTTTACCAGGTTGGAGTTGATGAGGGCGAAGCGAAGCGCATCTGCACCATACTTTGCGACCACTTCCATGGGGTCTGTGTAGTTGTGCTTGCTCTTGCTCATCTTAGAGCCATCTTCAGCAAGGACGATTCCGCTGACGATACAGTGCTCGAAGGCTGGCTTTCCAAAGAGGGCTGCTGCAAGGACAGTAAGGGAGTAGAACCAGCCTCTGGTCTGGTCCAGACCTTCATTGATGAAGTCTGCAGGGAAGATTTCATCCCACTTCTCACTATTCTCGAAAGGATAGTGCTGCTGGGCATAAGGCATTGAGCCAGACTCGAACCAGCAGTCGAAGATATCAGGAATCCTTCTCATGGTTCCCTTTCCATCCGGGCTTGGCCAGGTAAGCTCATCCACAAAGTGCTTATGGAGGTCCTCAACCTTCTTTCCGCACTTCTCTTCAAGCTCCTTCACGCTTCCGATGACTTCAATGTAGTTGGAGCCGTCACATTTCCAGATTGGAATTGGGTTTCCCCAGAAGCGGTTTCTGCTGATGGCCCAGTCTCTGGCACCTTCAAGCCACTTGCCGAAGCGGCCATACTTGATATGCTCCGGAACCCATGTGATCTGGTCATTGCACTCAAGCATAGTCTTCTTGATCTTCTGTACATCCACGAACCAGCAGGACATTGCCTTATAGATGAGAGGCATACCTGTGCGGTAGCAGAATGGATAGGAGTGGAGATAGTTCTCCCTCTTCACAAGCTTTCCGCTTTCCTTGAGATACTGGATGATGGACTTGTCTGCATCCTTTACAAAGACACCTTCCCATTCAGGGACTTCAGAGGTGAATCTGCACTCTTCGTCCACCGGGCATACTACAGGGCATCCTGGAACCTTTGCCTTCATGGTGTTGTAGTCGTCTTCACCGAAGCCTGACGCTGTATGGACGATACCGCATCCGTCCTCAACTGTGACGTAATCAGCGGTAACAACCTGGAAGGCGCCCTTCTCCTTAAGGGAAGCAAAGTATGGGAAGAGAGGCTCGTAGGTCATTCCTACAAGGTCATTTCCCTTTACTGTCCTAAGGATCCTGCAGCCCTTTCCATCCTTCCAATACTTTCCAAGAAGGTTGGAGGCAAGATAGTAGTGGGCTCCGTCAGCTTCATCCTCAACTTCCACATATTCGATTTCAGGTCCCACTGCCAGGGCAAGGTTGGAAGGAAGGGTCCAAGGAGTTGTGGTCCAGGCAAGGAAATAGGAGTTTTCGGTGCCGTCAATCTTGAAGCGGACAGTTACAGCCTGGTCAACTACGTCCTTATATCCGCCAAGGGAGACTTCCATGTTTGAAAGAGGGGAAGCAAGCTTAGGGGAATATGGAAGAACGTTGTAGCCTTCGTAGATCAGTCCCTTTTCATAGAGAGTCTTGAAGACCCACCAGACAGATTCCATGTAGTTCTTGTCCATGGTCCTGTAGCCATTCTCGAAATCTACCCAGCGTCCGGTCCTTGTGATGGCCTTCTTCCACTCTGAAGTATATCTGAGAACAATGGAGCGGCACTCTTCGTTGAACTTTCCCACACCATACTCGATGATTCTGCTGTGACCTGAGACTCCGATGGTCTTCTCCATCTCAGCCTCAACTGGCAGACCGTGGCAATCCCATCCGAAGCGGCGTACTACCCTATGTCCCTTCATGGACTGGTAGCGAGGAATTGCATCCTTTATAGTTCCTGGAAGAATGTGTCCGAAATGAGGAAGACCGGTGGCAAAGGGAGGTCCGTCGTAGAATACATACTCATTGTCTGCAGGACGCTCCTCTATAGACTTCCTATAGATTTCCTTTTCTTCCCAGAATTTCAGGATCTTCTCCTCTTGGGAAGCGAAATCAACTTTGTTGTTTACAGGCTCAAACATTGTCGTTCTCCTATCTGCAATGGAAAAGGAATGGGGCACCGTCTTTCTCCCTGTAAGGGCCAAAGCAAAACAAGGGGTGTCCTACATCCCGTTCCTACATTCTAATGCTTTCTCCAAAGAAAGGGCAACATAGGGAGAGACAAATCTCTATGCTGAAAGACAAAGAGAGAAGGGAGAGAATCTCTTCCCTCCCCTTTCTTCACTTCTTGATCAGCCTGTATTCGGTCCAGCTTTCGTAGACTCTTTCCTTGTCTACATAAAAGCCAGGGAACTCAGGACGATTGGGAAAATCCGGGTAGTACTCAGACTCCAGGCAGAAGCCTGTGTATGGAACCAGGTCCATTCCTTCCTTGCCCTTCTCCTTTCTATTCAGGTGGCCGGAAGTGTAGAACTGGACTGAAGGAAGACTGGTCTTCATTTCCAGTGCATATTCATCGTTCTCCACTCTCACCACAGCTCCTTCCTTCAAAACAAAGCAGTTGTCATAGTCACCGTTACGTCTTGCTCCCAAAACAAATGGCTTTCTGAAATCAAAGTCTGTGCCCTCCACAGCTCTGACAGAAGTCGGAATCAGGCCTTCGTCAACTTCCAGGTATTCGTCTGCAGGAATCGTGACCAAGCTATCCCTCACGTCTCCCTTTCCCCTAAGGGAGAAGAATGCATGGTTTGTAGGGTTCACAGGGCACTTTTTTTCTCCCTCCACCCTATACTCCAGCTTAAGTCTTCCATCCTCTGAAAGAGAGTATCTAACTCTTACCTTCTGGTCTCCCGGAAAGCCATACCCCTCGGGAGAGAATAGGGAAAGAGTTACGGAACAAGGAGTCTTCTCCTCAACTTCCCACTTCTGGAAGCCATAGTTCCTGGTTCCTGAGTGGAGATGGTTCTTTCCATTATTCTTCTCAAGAACATGCTCTCCTTCTTCATCCCTGTAGACAGCGTCCTTGATTCTGTTTGCAAAGGGCCCCACCACCTGACCGAAGAAGGAAGTGGAGGCAATGTTGTCTTCCAGGTTCTCAAAGCCCAGCACTACATCGTGGCCGTCAACGCAATATGAGTAGAGGATTGCTCCCTGGTCCAGAATAAGGGCCGAGTATCTTCCGTTTTCAATTCTTATACTTTTCATCTCAAACTCCTTTTATTATTTGAATATAGGTGTCAAAGCCCCGCAGTAAACCTTCCATTTCTCGTAGGCTTCCATATACTTTCTGTGCTTCTCTTCATCAGGGAAGGCCCTTTTGTCCTCATCAAAGCTCAAATGTTCCTCTGCAACTTCAGAAACACTTCTATTCTCCATAGCTGCAAGAGCCTGAAGGGCTGCTCCGAAGGCAGCCGCCTCTCCGCTCTTTGGACATCTGATTTCAACTCCCGTGATATCAGAAATCATCTGTCTCCAGAAGGGACTTCTAGATCCTCCACCGGTAAGTGATATTACAGTCGGAGAGAAGGAAAGCTCTCTGAAGGCTTCCAGCCCAAGAAGGAAGCCGAAGCTTACTCCCTCCAGAGCAGAGCGGGCAATGTTGCTTCTCTTCACATTGGTCATGTTCATTCCACCGACAAGGGCTTCTCCCTTAGGGAAATCCGGAACTCTTTCTCCATTGAAGAACGGAAGCATCACAAGGCCTTCAGATCCTATGGGAGCCTTCTGGGCTTCCGCCATGAAATTCTCCACATCCAATTCCATCTCCTTTCTCATTGTCTCAACAGCCACAGTGCAGTTCATGGTGCAGAGAAGGGGAAGATAGGAGCCATGGGAGGAAGAAAAGGCTGCAAGCCTTCCCTTACTGTCTATAAGTGGCTTGGAGGAGGAAGCGAAAAGGGTGCCGGAAGTACCAAGACTTATGGTCATCTCACCGTCCTTTACCGCTCCCGTTCCAATGGCGCTCATCATATTGTCACCGCCGCCGCTGGCGACCAGAACTCTTTCTCCCAGTCCCAGCTCATCCCTCACTTCCTTTCTCACGCTTCCAAGGATGAAGGGGCCAGACTTCACTGGAGGAAGCTTATTAAGTAGATCGGAGGAAATGACAGAGCACATCCCTTTGTGCCACTCTCCCTTCCTTATGTCCAATAGGCCCGTTCCGGAAGCGTCTCCCATTTCCATTACTATCTCTCCCGTGAGATAATAGTTAAGGTAGTCATGGGGAAGAAGCACGTAGTCCATGGCCTCATATTCTTTCCTATGGTTCTTCTTCAGCCACAGTATCTTTGATGCTGTATATCCAGGAAGAATGGGGTTACCAACCTCTTCGATAACTTTTTCCCTTCCGCCAAAAGCCTCTTCAATTTCACTGCACTCCTGGGCCGTGGAAGTATCGCACCAGAGCTTCACATTCCATAGCACTTCTCCATCCTTTCCAAGAGGTACAAAGCCATGCTGCTGGCCGGAGACAGATAGGGCCTCAATGTTTTTCTTCACTTCTCCATCAATGGAGGAAAAGCACTTTCGAAGGGCCTCAAGATACCACTCTGCCTTCTGCTCCCTGGATCCGTCAGGACGGGAAATAAGGTCAAGAGGACAGGAGGAAACACAAACCTCCCTCTTCTCCAAGCTATCATATACCAAGACCTTGATAGACTGTGTCCCAAGGTCGATTCCTGCTACAAGCATACTTTCTCTCCAATGTTCTCCCTAATCTTCACCACATTCCTAGACAGGAAGTCTGTGGGCTTCTCTCCAGTAACGAGGTATTCAGCCATCTTCTTCACTCCGTAGTATCCCTGGAGATAGGGGTCCTGGGACACTGTCCATACTATTCTTCCCTCTTCAAGGGCAGCAGAAATCAGAGCTGTGTCGTCAGACGCAAAGACAAAGAGCTTACGGTCTCCAATTGCATCCATGGCACCTTTAAAGCCTGCTGTGGAAATGAACACAGTGTTTATCTCCTTATCCTTCTCCAAGGCACTTCTAGTGGCCTTGAAGCAGATGGCGTCATCATCCTCGGTATCAATATCCATTGCCAAGGAATACCTGGTACCTCTTTCATCCATTGCACTCTTGAAGCCTTCAAGAATCTCCATATGTCCCTTCATCTGGGAGTTTCCCCTTAAAAAAAGCACCCTTGGAGTAAAGGAAGAACACATCAAGGACAGTAGGCCGGCATTGATTCTTCCCTTCTGCCTATAGTCGGGGCCTGAGTAGAAAAGCGAAGAGGAAGAGGAAAGCCCAGTGTTAATCGAGGCGAAGGGAAGAGAAGATGCTTCTGCCTCCTCCACCACACTTCTGTAGTCTGGAAGAGTGAGAAGCAGGGAATCTGAATTCTCTATGGCCTCTTTGAGGGCTCCGAGGCACTCCTTCTCACCGTAGCCGGAGTAGTGGAAGAAGGTAAGGGCCATTTCATTTTCTTCCCCAGACTTCTCCATCCCGTTCTTAATATCCAGGAAGAAGGGATTTGAAAGGGATGGCATCACTATTCCAATGCGCCTTTTCCGTCCCATATTGGCCAAGGCCTGCCCCGCCCTATTTGGGCGGTATGACAGTTCCTTGGCAATATTGAATATCCTTTCAGCCACAGCAGGATCCACGTGCCCCCGATTGTGGAGGACACGGTCCACTGTTCCCCGGGATACTCCTGCCGCCTGGGCAATATCCTTGATGGTCGCCATTAAAAGGGACACTCCTCTGGATAGAGATTACCCTTTCCCCTGTTATAGGAAACGTCCTTCACTCCCAGATAATCCAACACTCCATAGAAGGCCTTGCCGATGTGGCCGAAGGCAACAGCTGTGTGATGTGGGAAATGCTTTCTTATGAGCACATGGCGATAGAACCTAGCCATTTCGTCCACAGCAATGATTCCGATTCCTCCAAAGCTTCTTGTGGCCACAGGAAGCACCTCACCTTCTGCGCAATATGCCTCCAATGAGCCGTCGCTATTGGCATGGAGACGGAAGATGGTAACTTCTCCGCTCCTGATATCTCCTTCCAGTGTTCCTCTGGTGAAATCTGGCTCACCACCGTTTTCAAGAAGCCTATTCTGTATGATCTGGTAGTTTACAGCACCACAGGAAAGACAGGAGAGAGGAGTATTTCCACAGTGGAAGCCCATGAATACATCATTCTCCTTATATCCAGTCTTATCCTTGATTTCACTTTCGTACATATCCCTAGGCACAGTGTTGTTGATATCCAGAAGTGTAACAGGGCTTTCTGTAATGCAAGCTCCGATATACTCCGAAAGTGCGCCATAGATATCCACTTCGCAGGCCACAGGAATACCACGGGAGGCAAGTCTGGAATTCACATAGCAGGGCTCAAAGCCGAAGGCCTCAGGGAAGGCAGGCCAGCACTTATCAGCAAATACAACAAATTCCCTCTCTCCCTTATGGCTCTCAGCCCAATCAAGGAGGGTCAGCTCAAACTGAGCCATTCTTGGAAGAAGGTCAGGATATCTGTTTCCTTCAAGACCCAGTTCCTCTGCCATGTCCTTCACTACGCTTTCGATTCTCTCGTCCCCTTCGTGGGCCTTATAGGAGACCAGAAGGTCAAGCTCGCTGTTCTCCTCTATTTCAACACCAATGTCATAGAGTCCCTTGATTGGAGCATTACAAGCAAAGAAATCCTGAGGGCGAGGTCCGAATGTGATTATCTTCAGCTTCTTCAATCCAATTATGGCCCTGGCCACAGGAACAAAGTCCACTATCATCCTTGCTACAGCCTTACTGTCTCCCACAGGATACTCAGGGATGTAGGCCGGAATATTCCTCAAGTTCAGGTTATAGGAGCAGTTCAGCATTCCGCAGTAAGCGTCTCCTCTGCCGTCAACAAGGTTATCGCCCCTCTCTTCTGCAGCCGCTGCATACATGACAGGCCCGTCAAAGTATTTGGCGATCAATGTCTCAGGAGTCTCAGGACCGAAGTTTCCCAAAAATACGCAAAGGGCATTGCAGCCTTTAGCCTTCGCTTCCTCCAGGGCCTTCATGGCATCCCTTTCGTTCTCCACAACCACTGATATCTCGCTGATGTCGAGACCAAGGGCCCTTGTCTCCTCCGCCACTTTCACTCTTCTTGATTCAGAGAGGGTGCGTATAAAGCAGTCTCTGCTGACAGCGATTATTCCCATTTTGACTTCTGGTACATTTCTCTTCATATTCAACTCCGTGTCTTCTTTTATGTGCTCGTGCACATAATTTGATTATACCCTCACTCCTCCACCAGTCAACAAAAAACTCAGGATATGGATTTGAATATGCCTTACCCTGAGATATCGGCACCATCGATTTCTATAAAGCTTTCCCTTTCCTCCTTCTCTCTTCTATAATGGAGGAATGAAGATGACAGTATCTCCAGAACTTAAGGCTCTATCTGATATATTCCAGAAAAACGGCTTCTCCCTATACCTTGTGGGAGGAGCTGTGAGGGACTATGTACTGGGAAAACCAAGCCACGACTACGACTTCACAACTGATGCTCTTCCCATGGAAGTGAAGTCCATGTTCCGCCGCACCATCGACACAGGGATAAAGCACGGAACTGTAACTGTACTCTTTAAGGGTGGAAGCTATGAGATAACCACCTTCCGTACAGAAGGCGACTACTCTGATTCCCGTCATCCAGACAATGTATGCTTTGTCAGGTCTTTGGAAGAGGACCTGAAAAGAAGAGACTTCACCATCAACGCTTTGGCTTCAAATGTACAGGACGGTGAGATAATCGATATGCATGATGGCCTAAGTGACCTGAAAAATGGAACTATCAGGGCAATCGGCAATCCCATGGAGCGTTTCAAGGAAGACGGACTGAGGATGATGAGGGCAGCCCGGTTCTCAGCCAAGCTCGGCTTCTCCATTGAAGGAAATACCCTTTCTGCCATGAAGGCCCTGAAGGAAAACATAAGGAATATCTCTCGAGAGAGGATAAGGGAGGAGTTCTTCCGTCTTGTAGACTCTCCTTTCCCAAGAATGGGTCTGGAGGCTATGGAGAAGTCTGGACTGATGGAGATCCTATTTCCCGAGCTATGGGAGACACGGAGAATAGAAGGTCATGGCTACCACAAGGAAAACCTTTATGAGCATCTCGTGCTCTCTCTTGAAGCTGCAAGGGACCTGGGAGCTCCAGTAACAGTAAAGCTTGCAGCCCTTTTCCACGATATTGGCAAGACAGCTACAGAAAAGAGAGATGGAGACAAATGGACCTACTACCACCACGAAACGGTGGGAGAGGAAATGGCACGGGCCATCATGACAAGACTGAAGTCTTCAAATGAGGAAAGGGACCAGGTATGCCTTTTCATCAGGGAACATATGTTCCTCTACTCTCCCCTCTGGTCAGACGGAAGCGTCAGGCGGCTGATAGTCAGGGTGGGAAAGGAAAACCTGGACAATCTCTTTCTCCTTAGGGAAGCAGACAGAAAAGCAACAACAGCGCTTCCAGAGGAAGTAAGTGACGATGGACTGAAGGAGAGAATCAAGGCTGAGCTTTCCTCCTCCGCCGCCCTCACTCTCAAGGATCTGAAGATAAACGGTAAGGACCTCTTGGGCATAGTGGAAAAAGGGCCGGAAATGGGAAGGGTCCTCTCCCTTCTTCTGGAGATGGTAATTGATGACCCTGGAAAGAATGAAAGGGAGATTCTTCTGGAAAAGGCAAGAGAAATTGAAAAACGATAGGTCATTCCCTATCGTTCTTCTTTCCGTCGTTGGGCTCAAGGCCCAGATGAATCAGGGCAAGCTTTGCAGCATTCTGCTCTGCATGCTTCTTGTTCTTTCCGTCAGCTGGTCCATAGACCTTGCCTCCAAGAGTCACTGTCACATGGAAGACCTGCTCATGGTCAGGACCGTCATGGCCTATGGTAGTGTATTCAGGGACCTTGCCCCTCTTCTTCTGCCAGTATTCCTGAAGCTTGGTCTTGTAGTCTTTGTAGGAAACACGGTTTCTGATGACCTTCTCAATCTGGAAAGGAATGAAGGAAAGCACATATTCCCTTGCCTTCTCAAGGCCCTGGTCCAGATAGACAGCAGCGATTACAGCTTCCATCACATCGGCCTGGATGGCCTTCTTCATGGCTCCACCCTGAAGGGCTTCTCCTTTACCAATAAGGATATATTTCTCAAAGTGTCTGTTTCTTGCCACCTCTGAAAGGGAATCCTCACTGACTACCACAGCCTTGATCTTGGTAAAGTCGCCTTCATGGTACTCGTTATAGTAGTTTTCAAAGAGATACTCAGCTGTAATCATGTCCAGGATGGAATCTCCAAGAAACTCCAGACGCTCATAGCTATCTGAGCTTCCCCTGCATTCGTTGGCATAGGAAGTATGGGTAAAGGCAAGATTCAATAGCTTGAGATCATTGAAGCTAAGGCTGTTTTCCTTAAGAAATGAAATAAGCTCCCTTTCTCTATCTTCAGTGAGAACGGGAGCCTTAATCAGGGAAGAATACAATTTAGTTAAGTTCCTTCATAAGATACTTTACAGCATCACCAACTGTCTCGAAGCTGTTAGCTTCATCGTCAGAGATTGTGACACCTGTCTCTTCCTCAAGAGCGTAGACCAGCTCGTATGTGTCGAGGCTGTCTGCGCCAAGATCCTTGCGGAAAGCGGCTTCCATTGTAACCTTTGCAGGATCTACGCCAAGCTTTTCAACTACAAGGTCCCTGACCTTTCCAAATACTTCGTTCTCTGTCATCGAATTACTCCTCGTCCTTTACAACAACTGGCTTTCCAGCATAATAACCGCACTTTGGACATACGCGATGAGAAGGGATAAGGTTTCCACATGTCTGGCACGCAACAAGATTTGGTGCCTGGAGCTTCATGTTTGCAGCCTTTCTGCTAGCTGCCTTGGACTTGGATGTTTTATACTTAGGAGTTGCCATTTTAAACCTCTCTATTATCCTGTTATGTAATCTGACAGTTTGAAATTGTATCAAAAACAAGGTACATGGTCAACTGACCCTATTCTCGACAACAAACCTTTGTAAATATAGCAGACAAGGAACAAGAAAAGCAATAGTTACATCCCCTGTTGTACCATATGAAGAAGGTATATAGAATGGAGGCATGAAAATATTGAGGGAAATATTCCTTCTTCCTGTCCACATCTATAGGCTGGTCATAAGTCCACTGAAGGGAGGAAGCTGCTGTGGCTACTCCCCCACCTGCTCCCAGTACTTCCTTAGTGCGGTCCGCCGTCATGGAGTATTGAAGGGCACTGTGCTGGGAGCGGCAAGAATACTCAGATGCAGGCCCTCCTTCTTCGGAGGATATGACCCGGTGCCAGAGGAGTTCTCCTGGAAAGGAATCAGGAACGAATGGAAGGCAAGGAAGAAGCCAAAGGGCTATGACTCTTCATTTCTCGATCATGGATCCGATAAATGAGAACAGGACTTCCATGGCGTTGTCGTTATAGCCGCCCTCAGGAATGATCAGGTCTGCATATGCCTTGCTGGGCTCTATGAAGTTGTAGTGGCCAGGACGTACCACATTGGTATACTGCTCAATTACAGACTCCACTGTCCTGCCCCTTTCCTTTACATCCCTCTTAAGTCTTCTGATGAATCTGATGTCAGCAGGAGTGTCTACATAGAGCTTCAGGTCAAGAATACTTCTGACCCTTTCGTCATAGAAGACCATAAGGCCGTCGATGATAATGATGGAAGATGGCTCTACAGTAATGGTCTCGTCCTTTCTCTTATGGTGGACGAAGTCATATTGAGGCATCTGGCAGCTTTTCCCCTCCTTGAGGGAGCTGAGATTGGATAGCATGAGCTCCATATCAAAGGCATCTGGATGATCGAAGTTGTAGGCTGTAATGTTGTCGTTGTTCACAAAGGCTGCGCTTTTGTAGTAGTTGTCCTGCTCGATGAGGACAGCGTTAGGATACCTTTCCTTGATCCTCTTGACTACTGTGCTCTTACCTGAACCTGACCCTCCAGTGATTCCTATGATCTTTGGCATCTTTTACTCCTTGGGAACTAGAAAATAGCTAGTCATCGACTGAAAGTATTCACCATTATCTGTATATTTTCCACAAAAATCAGGTCGATTTGGAGAATTCGGGAAGCTTCCTGTCTCAAGGGCGATGCCCTTGAATGGGAAAGCGTCCTCCCCTGTCATGAACTCTCCTGTATAGATCTGGATTCCAGGCTCCGTAGTCTTTACGGAAAGGGAAGCAAGATTTCCCTCCACTGTCACCAGCGCGCCCTTTTTGAGAACCCAGGAGTTGTCGTACTTGCCGTCCCGCCTTTCTCCTACCTTTGTCCTTGTCCTGAAATCAAAGTCTGTGTTCTCCACAGAAACAGGATTCTCAGGAAGAGGAATAAGGGCGCTATCTACAGCGATATACTTATCAGCTTCCACCATAAGGGATAGACTTCTGGAATCCCTATCGTCAAGAACAAAGTATGCGTGGTTCGTCAGGGCCACAGGACAACGTTCCGTAGACGTGGCCTTATAGAGAATAGTAAGCATTCCCTCGGCTGTAAGATAGTAGGACACTTCAGTTTCATGACGTCCAGGAAAGCCTCCCTCCTCTTCTGTGGAAAGGGATAAGGTGACCATGGAGTCGCTGATGCCTTCAATGGACCATAGCTTATTGCCGAAGCAGGAAGACCCGGAATGAAGATTGTTATCCCCATCATTCTTCTCAAGGCCATATCTCTTTTCACCAATGGAGAAGGAAGCTCCTTCTATTCTATTGGCATAGGGCCCTACCACCTTCCCCATATAGGTAGAGTCATCAATGTACTTCTCTCCTGAGGAATGGTAGGTGACGTAGTTCCTGTCTTTTGTTCCGAACCACACCAGGGCTGCGCCATAGGTGGATACACAGGCCACAAAAGAACCGCTTTTAAGGACCACAAGCTCTATCTTCCTGCCGTCCAGCTTTCCGAAATCCATAATGTGTCCCATTACTTATCTTCCTCTGTCTTCAGTACGGCAAGGAATGCAGACTGTGGAATCTCCACGTTTCCGACCATCTTCATTCTCTTCTTTCCTTCCTTCTGCTTCTCAAGAAGCTTTCTCTTTCTAGAGATATCTCCACCGTAGCACTTGGCTGTAACATCCTTTCTGTAGGCATTTACAGTCTCACGGGCGATTATCTGTCCTCCGATGGCAGCCTGGATGGCAATCTTGAACTGCTGACGTGGAATCTCTCCCTGGAGTCTCTCCACTATCTGCCTTCCTCTGGTCTGGGCATTTCCCCTGTACACAAGACAGGAAAGGGCATCCACAGGATCTCCATTTACAAGAATCTCCATTCTTACCAGGTCTGTCCTTCTGTTTTCGATGACGTTGTAGTCGAAGGAGGCATATCCCCGGGAGATGGATTTCAGCCTGTCGTAGAAATCGAAGAGCACTTCAGAAAGAGGCATCTCATAGATAAGCTCCACTCTCTTGGTGTCAAGATAGTTCATCTGGGTCTGAGAGCCTCTCTTCTCAAGGCATAGTGTGATAATTGGTCCCACATACTCTGTAGGAGTAATGATATTGGCCTGGATATAAGGCTCCTCCGCCCAGTCCACCCTCATCGGGTCCGGATATTCAAGAGGATTATCGATATAGATGGTCTCTCCATCCTTCATGTGTACAGTGTATCTTACAGAAGGGGAAGTGAAGACTATGGACAGGTCGAACTCCCTTTCTATCCTCTCCTGTATGACCTCCAGGTGGAGCATTCCCAAAAAGCCGCATCTGAAACCGAAGCCCAGGGCTGCAGAGGAATCTTTTTCATACATAAGGGAGGCATCATTGAGCTTCA
Organism: Sphaerochaetaceae bacterium; assembly: GCA_016302165.1. Taxonomy (GTDB): domain Bacteria; phylum Spirochaetota; class Spirochaetia; order Sphaerochaetales; family Sphaerochaetaceae; genus Ornithospirochaeta. The sequence continues at coordinate 5,852 of JAEDOD010000001.1, read as the reverse complement.
GTCTCTCAATGGCATCCTGAAGTTCCTCGTAGTCGTTGGAATCCACTGGATATATTGAAGAGAAGACTACTGGCTTCACTTCCCTGAAACCTGGAAGGGGCTGAGGAGCAGGATTGGCCTTCAGCGTAACAGTATCGCCTACCCTGATATCTGAAATGTTCTTGATTCCTGCAATGAAATATCCAACGTCTCCTGCACCCAGCTCAGGCTTGGAGATAAGATTGATCTGGAATAGTCCCAGATCCTCAACCTTGTAGGAGGCAGAGGAGTGCATAAAGAGAATTTCATCTCCACACTTAACCTTTCCACTGAAAATTCGGGCATGGACTATTACTCCACGGTACGGATCGTAGTGGGAGTCGAAAATCAGGGCTCTAAGCTTATCTTCATCATTTCCACTTGGACATGGAATATACTGGACAATGGCCTCATAGAGCTTGTCTACACCTTCACCGGTCTTTGCCGATACCATTACAGCCATATCAGGATCCAGACCAAGGTCATGGTCTATCTGATGGAGACAGGAATCAATATCTGCAGATGGAAGATCAATCTTGTTGATTACAGGAATGATCTCAAGGTTGTGCTCCATGGCAAGATAGAGATTGGCCAATGTCTGGGCCTCAACACCCTGGGTGGCATCTATTAAGAGAAGAGCTCCCTCACAGGAGGAGATTGCCCTTGACACCTCATAGGTAAAGTCAACATGGCCGGGAGTATCAACCAGATTCAGCTCATAGACCTCTCCGTCAGCTGCAGTATATGGCACAGTCACAGCCTGGCTCTTGATGGTGATACCCCTTTCCTTCTCGATATCCATATTATCGAGAATCTGGGTCTCTACAGGGCCTCTTGTCTGCACCAGACGAGCCCTTTCGATGAACCTATCGGCAAGAGTGCTCTTGCCGTGGTCAATATGCGCAATGATGCAGAAGTTTCTCTTGTGGCTTGTGTCTACTGCCATTTGTCACCTCAGGTCTGTGGTATGCTGGACAATCTCGAAGCCGAAAAGCTCCCTGATCTCCCTATCGTCCAGAGTCTCCCTCTCCACCAGGGCCTCTGTAAGCTTATCAAGCTGGTCTCTATGGGTTGTAAGGATATCCATGGTCTCATCAAGACAGGAAGTGAGGATCCTCTGCATTTCGCTGTCGATTTTTCTTGCTGTTTCGTCAGAATAATCCTTACGCTGTGTAATCTCCCGCCCAAGGAAGAGAGGCTCACCTTCATCTGAAAGATTGATAAATCCCAGATCAGACATTCCCCATTCTGTAACCATTCTATGGGCCATTGATGTGGCCTGCTTGATATCGTTGGAGGTTCCTGTGGTGGTCTCTCCATACACTATCTTCTCAGCGCAATATCCGCCCATGCAGATCTTGATCCTATCCAGGAGATAGCTCTTCTGGATGGTATACTGATCCTTCTCAGGAAGACTCATGGTAAGGCCGAGGGCCTGGCCATGAGGAATGATTGTAACCTTATGGAGAGGATCAACGTGCTTGAGATAGTAGTGGAGAAGAGTGTGGCCTGCTTCGTGATATGCTGTAGCCCTCTTCTCGTCCTCTGTCATGAAGACGCTCTTCTTTGCCACTCCAAGGAGAATCTTGTCTCTAGCCTCTTCGAAGTTTCCCATGTTCACGATGGTCTCATTGCTTCTGGCTGCAAAGAGAGCTGCTTCGTTTACAAGGTTAGCCAGGTCAGCACCGCTTGTTCCTGGAGTAGCCCTTGCAATCCTGGCCAGGTCCACATCCTCGCTCAGCTTCACCTTTCTTGTGTGTATCTTCAGGATATCCAACCTTTCCTGGACATCAGGAAGGGCCACAGTCACCTGTCTGTCGAATCTGCCTGGTCTCAGAAGAGCTGGATCCAAAACGTCAGGACGGTTGGTTGCAGCGATTACGATTACTCCAGGATCTGTGGAGAATCCATCCATCTCAACCAGCATCTGGTTCAATGTCTGCTCCCTTTCGTCGTGACCTCCACCTAGACCGGAGCCTCTGCTGCGGCCTACAGCGTCAAGCTCATCGATGAAGATGATGCATGGGGCGCTTTTTCTTCCCTGCTCGAAAAGGTCTCTGACCCTTGCAGCTCCCATACCTACGAACATCTCCACGAAGTCAGAGCCTGAAGTATGGAGGAAGGATACCCCTGCTTCCCCCGCAACTGCACGGGCGAGCAAGGTCTTACCTGTTCCAGGAGGGCCCACCAGAAGACAGCCCTTAGGAATCTTTGCACCGATCTTGGTAAACTTTTCAGGGCACTTCAGGAAGTCAACAATTTCCTGGAGCTCATATTTAGCCTCCTTCTGGCCTGCAACATCCTTGAAGGTGGTCTTATTGCTTTTGGCGTCATATTCCTTGGCCAGGGATTTTCCAAGGCTTCCCATCATCTTTCCGCCGCCCATAGCTCCTGTACTTCTCATCATGGAGACCATAAGGAATATGAAGATGATCCATGGAAGAAGCTCCAGAAGGATGTACCAGAATGGAGTGGTCTCTGCAACACCTGTAACCTTAACTCCATACTCAAGAAGCTGAGGAACAAGGTCAGTGTCTGAATATGGGATTCTTGTGGTGTAGTATCCGCCGTCGTTGGTGTTGAAGTTGATTACAGTTCCGCCAACGATATCTGCGCTGGATACCACTCCTCTCTCCACAGCTGACCTGAACTCAGTGTAGCTGATGCTGGTGGCCTTGGCCTTCTGGGAATCCTGGAAGAATACCAGGAAGAAGGATATGAGAAGGAGGACCAGGGCAACCAGGGCGAACTTGTTTCTCAGTCCTCCCTTGCCTGATCCTGAGGGACCTCCATTCTTAGGAGGCTCAGATCCCCAATATCTATATTTATCGTAGACGTTTTCCTTAGACTTATTGGAGTTGTCATCCTTCTTTTCCTCAGGCTTTACGTCCTTTTCCTTCTTGGGCTCTTCTTTTGGTTCCACCTTATTTTCTCCAGTATCCTTTCTCTCTGGAGTCTCTACGGCTTCTCCGATTATTTCTTCTTTCTTTTCTTTGCTGTCGTTTTCCATCAAAGTTCCTTTAACCATTAATGATATCTATTATCCCTTTCGTGAACAAGGGCGCACTTCCTAGTAGGATAAACGCTGTCGCATTCATTACCAATACCTGGAAGATTCTTCTACATAGAGAATTGATGTATTTAGATTTTTGTCAGGGCAGCTTCCTCCCTGTCCTTCTGCACAGCAGAAAGAATAGCATTTATCTTCTCCTCCCTCTTCAAGGTTTCCTCCAACACTTTCTGGAGTGCATCCATGGAATCCTTGTTATAGGCCACAGCTATGTCGGAGAGGATTCTTTCGATTCCTGCAAGAATGGATATTGCCTTCTCTATCCTTTTGTCTGCACCTTTTTCATATGTGTAGACCCGAAGGATGGAAGTATTGTTCTTTGCCAGGAGTCTAAGCCTTCTGAAGCATTTCCTTGCCTGCTTTCTCTCGATTGTCTTCCTGGAGGCACTGTTTTTCATGGCCCTTGTGACACGGATCATCTTCTCAGTGTCCTGAATGGCATTCTTGATTATGTCCTTCTTCAGATTGTTCATCAGACAAAGAAGGTATACCACTACAAAAACTATGGCACATATCAGAAGATCTCCCAAGGCACCTATCAGGGCATCACCTGTCAAGAGTTCGCTTATCATCTCTTTCCCTCCTCTGTCTTTCTGTAGCTAAGTGTAAGCTGTGGGAAAGGAACATTGATACCGTTTTCATTAAGGGCCTTCAGCACAGCTTCATTGAGGTACCATGTCACATCCCAGTAGTCGCTGCTATTTACCCATACACGAAGAAGGATATCGATCTGGCTGTCAGCCAGATTGGAGACCTTTACCATAGGAGAAGGAGACTGGAGGATGGTATCCTTGCTGTTGGCCACACTAAGCATAATCTTCTTTGCCTTCTCCACATCGCTGTCGTAGTCGATACCCATGACCATATCGATTCTTCTTGTGTCCATTGCAGAATAATTTGTAATGGAGGAGGAGAATACAGTCTTATTGGGTATGGTGACCACCTTGTTGTCTGGAGTGACCAGAATGGTATGAAGAAGCTTTATCTCCTTGACGGAACCTGAAACTCCTCCGATGTCTACATAGTCATCGATCTTGAAAAGCTTACCTGTGACAAGCATAAGGCCGTTGGCCACGCTGCCGATGATATCCTGAATTGCAAGACCTATTGCAAGAGTGACGGCAGACAGTGCAGATACCATTCCTGTAAGTGGAATACCCAATCTTCCCAGAACAATGAAGAGCAGTCCAATGTACAGGGCTATGCGGCATAGTGTCACAATGAAGGATATCAGGGACCTGTCTACATGACTGTCCAGAATACCCTTTTCAATGAGACTGAGAATGTTTTTAATGGTCAGGACACCAATAAAGGCTATTATGGCTGTAGTGATGTAGTTTATCCCGTACATCTCCATAAACTTCACAATTCCATTCATCTGTATATAACTCCAGTGGGAATATAATATTTTTTCCCTTTTTCGGAAAGGAAAGGCCTCGAATCACCAGGAATCCGAGGCTTATTCCTTATTTTAATCTTTTCTAGAAGTTCCAGCCCATGCGGAGAGCAGCTCCCACAGCATATTCCTTTGTCTCCATGAAATATCTGGCCTGACCTTCAAGAGACAAGGAGAACGCATCGCTGATTCTCCACTCAAGACCCAGGACACCTGTAGCCACAACAGCTGAGTTGAAGCCGAAGACCTTAGGCTCAGTGTGAGAAGTGATTCCGCTGACGTTGGAGGCTATGGAGTATCCAATACCAATTCCTGCATATCCACGGAGTGAAGAGGAAGAGATGGAGAACATGAGCTTAGCGTCCACTGTACCATCCATTGCCCAATTGTCGCCGACGAGGAAGTAGCTGAAATCGTGGCCAAGGAATGTTCCGTCCAGTGGTCTGAAGACAGAAGCGATGTCGAATCTTGCACCGATTTCCACAGGACCGAAGGAGAATACATTCCTGAACTCTCCAGCAATGTCCAAGCGTGGGAATACCGTTACATATTCTCTTCCTGTCTTGAATCCGAATTCAGCACCAAGACTTGTGGATACAGAGAATGTAGAAAGCTTCTTTACAGCTTCTGGTGCGTTTTCCGTCTCCACTCTTGCCTTGTCTGTAACAACGCTTACAAGGATCTCGCCAACTGGCTCAGGTACCCTCACTTCTTCCTTTTCTGTCACTTCTGCCTCAGGAGCGACAGCAACAGTTTCCTCAGCCTGAGGCTCCTCTACCACAGGGAGTTCTTCCACTGTCTCCTCTACTGCAGGTTCTTCAGCTGCAGCAAAGAGGGATGTGATGTATTCTTCAAGGTCAGATTTGTAGATTCCGATGTATGGAGCGATATCCAATGTCTCAGGATAGAGAAGGATGAAGCCGTCTGGAACGATGTATACGTAGCAGTTTGATGTAAGAAGTTCACCATACTTTCCTGCTTCATACTCTGCAAAGCCTATGACGTCATCCTCTGATACAAGGCCGAACTCCTCTGTCTGGGACACGAATACGCCTTCGTACCAGGAGTTGAGGATTCTGTATCCGAATACGTCGAAGTCTGAGGTCTCGATGTCCATCTCTTCCTCGGTCTCTTCCACAGCCTCCTCCACAGGAGCTTCTTCAACTTCTGGTGCTTCTTCGGAAGCAAAGAGAGAAGTGATATATGCGTCAAGGTCTGCCTTGTAGACGTCGATGTAGTCAGCTGGGTCTACTGCCTCTGGGTAGGTAAGAGTAAAGCCGTCGTCAACGAAGGAGATGGTAACGTTGGAAGTAAGCATTTCTCCATACTTCTCCACTTCGCTCAGGGCAAAGCCTCTCACGTCGTCTT
>JAEDOD010000019.1 GCA_016302165.1 Sphaerochaetaceae bacterium | reverse complement strand
AAATATCTTCCCTTTCCCTTCACGAAAAGATTCTTGGCTTCAGCTTCCCTATGGGGAAGGGAAAGAAGATGGGCCTCCTCAGAAGTGAAGACAGCAGGGTGGGAAAGCTTCTCAAAGCCTATTCCCTTCTCCAGGAGTTTCTCCAGAATCTCTTCTTCCATATCTTTCTCCTTCCACCATTCTATCAGGAGGAGGGAGAAAGGAACATACTCTTCACATTTCACTCCATTAAATCCATACTCATAGTATCAGGCCTAAAAGGAGGCTCTCATGGCTGACAATCTATTTCCTAAGGATTTTCTCTTTGGCTCCGCCACAGCAAGCTATCAGGTGGAGGGCGCAGCCTACGAAGACGGAAGGACAGAGTGTATCTGGGATGAATTCTCCCGCATTCCAGGAAAGGTATGGTGCGGAGAAAACGGAAATGTAGCCGCAGACCAATACCATAGAGTGGAGGAGGATGTGGCGCTAATGGCAAAGATAGGCCTACAGGCCTACAGATTCTCCGTATCCTGGTCCAGAGTCCTGCCAAATGGTGGACGGGAAGTGAACGAAAAGGGAATCGCCTACTACCGCTTTCTTTGCCAGACTCTCCACCGCTATGGCATAAAGGCATGCCTTACCATCTACCACTGGGACCTTCCAAAGGAACTGGAAGCGAAGGGAGGCTGGGCAAACAGGGAAACATCCTATGCTTTCCAGTTCTATGCCGAGACACTCTACAGGGAGCTGGGAGATCTGGTAGACATGTGGATAACGATGAACGAGCCCTTCTGCTTCTGCTATCTTGGCTACGGAAACGGAGTCCATGCACCAGGAAGAGCTGACTGGAATGACTTTGCTTCTGCTGTGCACCACGCAAACCTTGCCCATGGCCTTGCTGTAGAAAGCTACAGAAAGACAGGGCTGAAGGCTCCTATCGGCATAGTATGGAACCCAATACTCCCCCGTCCTGCCACAGGAAGAGATGAAGACAAAATAGCTGCAGAAAGAGCCTCTGTCTTCAACAATGAAATCTATATGGGACCAGTATTCGGTAAAGGTTATCCAACATTGGCCACTTCCGAGTTCGGCTTGAAGTTCCCAATTGAAAAGGGAGACGAAGAGATAATCTCTGCGCCCATTGATTTCTATGGCATCAACTACTACAACGAAAGACCTGTGGAGAGGGACTCCTCCCTCTTAGGCTTCAAGGATGCTGGAACTTGGGAGGAGGAGACAGCCATGAAGTGGCCCATAGTGGAGAAGGGGCTCCTGAGGGTCCTAAGATGGATGGACAGCTACAGCGGCCACCTGCCTGTGTATATAACGGAGAACGGAAGCGCAGAGGAAGACTGTGTGAAGGAAGGAAGAATCCACGACAAGGGAAGGATCGACTACATCAGAAAGCACCTAGGCGTCATGAAGGAGGCCATAGCTGAAGGGATTCCTCTCAAGGGCTACTTCTACTGGTCATTCATCGATAACTATGAGTGGACCTTCGGATACACTAGACGCTTCGGCCTTGTATGGTGCGACTACATGACCCTACGCCGTATTCCTAAGGATAGCGCCTGGTATATGAGGGACGTGATAAGAAGCAGGGAGGAATAAATAAGAAAAGCTGCCAGTCTCCTGGCAGCCACCCCTTTATTCCTTAAAGATATTTCTGAAAATCCCCAGGGCCATTCTGCCCATCAGAAATAACGTTGTGAATCCTATTACAAAAATTGAAACTAAAGAAACTGCCATCATATCCATTCTCCCCCTTAGAACTTATATGTGCACTCAAGGCCTGCATCTACACCAACCATGCTTACTGAGGAAGGTGTGCTGTACATGACTGCTGTTGCTGAAGAGAAGAACATGTTCCTGACTCCTGCGCTCATGACAACCTCGAAGTTCTCTGTTGCGCTGAAGCTTACTCCACCCTTACATGCAAGACCCATTTCTGTTCCCACGCCATCGCTAAGGATGAGGTGAGTCTCTACGCCGCTTTCCAAAAAGAGCTTAACGTCTGTCATGATTTCAGCATCTCTGTAGAAGGAAGCGTTGAAGGTCAGCACAGACATGCTGTTGTCTGCAGCCTTCTTGGCGTTGGCTTCAAGGGAAACCTTGTTTTCTGAGCCCATGTCCAAAAGTGCATCAACTCCAGCAGATACTCCATCCACCAGGAATCCACCAGCTGTACCGACTGCCATCTCAAAGAATCTTGTTGCTCCTGCTGTGCTTCTTACGCTTACTCCTGCAAAGAGTGAGGAAGCCATGAGGATGAGGATGATTGTCATTGCTGCGACTTTCTTAACTGGGGACTTCATATCTTTTTCCTTTTACATGTTCAATCTACTCCCTGCCCCGCACACCAAGAGCAACGGGGAGAAGGAAAAGCAAAAAAAGTTAAAGTTTTTTCTGTTGCACTTCCGTTGCACTTCCTCCTCTTTTCTGAAAAAAGGGAGGAAAGTGGAATCTTCAACCGCAACAGAAACGCAATCAGGGGCAGGAAACGCAACGAATGTGCTTTATTTTGACGTCAAATGACGTAGAATAGGAAAAGAGGTGACTATGGACAGGAAAAAGAACAGAATCATTGCTTCCGCACTTATTGCAGCAGCTATAGTCCTATTTGTATTTGGAATCCTTGCCCTTCCGGAGAACATCGTCATGCAGGTTGCATCCTCAGGGGAGCCCAACAGGATGGGAAAGATTCCAGGCCTTCTGATTCCCTTTGCAATTACTGCAGTATTCTCTGTTCTCTTGATTCTTGACGACATGGAAGACAAGATGAAGAAGCATCTCATCGGAAGCCTTCTGGGCCTAGTCCTCCTGATCCTTACCATAGGCATCAATCTATGAGTGTTCCAAAGGCCTCCAGCATCTGATCCCTCACCAGAATCAGATTCAGAGCTTCCCGGATAAGGTTCTCATCCATATCCAGCGCCTCCTTCACCTCTTCCTTTTCCATATCAAGCATGAACATATCGGCAGCCAGATTCAGCTTCCATCTTTTCTCCAAATACTTCCAATAGGAAGAGTACTTTTCCTTCCCTTCCTCTGATAGGATACGGTCCATGGTCTCTTTGATCCAATCTACCGAGCCATCCCCCTCGGAAAGGGCCCTTACAAGGCTTTTTATTTCATCGTTCCCCTTTCCTTCAACATCGATGGTGACGATATTGAATTCCCCTTCCTCAGAAAAGGTGAACCTTTCTGTCTCCACCAGATTTCTTCCGTCTCCATCGTAATCCATAATAAATAGATATGGAGTCTGAAACTCCTTTTTCCTCTTGGTCCAGAATCCATTCTTAGCCATAAGGCCGCCCACCGTCATAAGGGCTGTGGAATTCTTTTCCTCAATACCTTTATCCTTAATGTAGATAATCATCCTTATTCCCTTTCCCCCGTCATTCAGGAGTAATCCCAGACCACAGGAAAGTCGTCCCATAATGGGATCGAGATTAAGGGGTACCAATTCCTCTATCACCACCTTTTTTGAAAGAACGGAGGAAAGGAACCTCTCCCCTGGTTCCTTCTCTGCGAAGAAGGGATAAAGCATGGTTGAATCAAATTCTTTTTTACTTTTCATGATAATCTCCTTGATATAAGAACGCGTTTTCTTCAAAAAATGACTGATATTGGAGCAAAAAAAATATTTCTCTTTGCAATAATGGGAATCAATGATTAAATAAGGTTGTTAGTTTACTCAATGAACCAACTAACGACAGGAGGCATAAATTGAAGTTCGGACATTTTGATGACGAAAGAAAGGAGTATGTAATCGAGACTCCATACACTCCACTGCCATGGATCAACTATCTGGGAAATGAAGATTTCTTCGGTCTCATCTCTAATACAGCCGGAGGATATGATTTCTATAAAGACGCAAAGATGAGGAGAATCACCCGCTTCAGATATAACAACGTACCTGAAGATAACGGGGGACGCATGTTCTACATTGAAGATGGCAAGGATAGATGGTCTCCTTCCTTCATGCCTCTCAAGACTCCCCTTGATAAATATGAGTGCAGGCACGGCCTTGGATACTCTGTCTTCAGCGGAGAGAAGAACTCCCTATCCGCTTCCCTTACCTGCTTCGTTCCTCTTAAGGAAAGAGCTGAGGTAATGCTGCTGAAGCTCAGGAATGAAAGCGAAGAGAAAAAGGAAATCAGGACAGTGGGAGCTGTGGAATGGTGCCTCTGGAATGCATGGGATGACTTCACAAACTTCCAGCGCAACTACTCCACAGGAGAAGTGGAGATTGAAGACAAGGCCATCTACCATAAGACAGAATATAGGGAGAGAAGGGACCACTACGCCTTCTTCTCTGTAAACGAAAAGGTAACCGGCTACGATTCAGACAGGGCCACATTCCTTGGACGCTTCAACGGTTGGGACAGCCCCGCCTCCATCACGCTCGGAAAGATGGGATCCTCCCATGCTTCAGGATGGTCTCCAATCGCTGCCCTTGAAAACAGATTCACTCTCCTTCCAGGAGAAGAGAAGTCTCTGGTCTTCGTCCTTGGATACATAGAGAACAAGGAAGAGGAGAAGTGGGAGAAAAAGGGAGTCATCAACAAAACAAAGGCCCATGAACTTCAGCAGCGATATGGAAAAGCTGAGGATGCTGAAAGGAAGCTGGATGAGCTTAAGGCATACTGGAATACCCTGCTCTCCTCCTTCTCTGTATCTACAGGAGAAGAGAAGTTCGACAGAATGGTGAACATCTGGAACCAGTACCAGTGCATGGTGACCTTCAACATGTCACGTTCGGCATCCTACTACGAAAGCGGCATCGGAAGAGGCATGGGCTTCAGGGATTCCTGCCAGGATCTCCTGGGCTTTGTGCACATAATTCCTGAAAGGGCCAGACAAAGGATCATCGACATAGCTTCCATCCAGTTTGAGGACGGATCCACCTATCACCAGTACCAGCCTCTGGATAAAAAGGGAAATGCTGATATTGGCGGCGGCTTCAACGACGACCCGCTGTGGCTGGTGGCTTGTACCTATGCCTATGTGGCTGAAACTGGAGACTGGTCAATTCTTGATGAGATGGTCCCATTCAACAACGATGAGACCAAGGCAAAGAGCCTTTTGGAACACCTCAGAAGAAGCATCGGATACACCATTTCCCACAAAGGCCCCCATGGTCTTCCTCTCATCGGCAGGGCTGACTGGAATGACTGCCTGAACCTTAACTGCTTCTCCTCCACTCCAGGAGAGAGCTTCCAGACCTGCTCAAACTTCGAAAGCGGAAAGGCTGAATCAGTATTCATAGCAGGACTATTTGTAAAGTATGCAAAGCAGTATGTGGAGATTCTCTCACATCTAGGCCTGGAAGAGGAGAAGAAGGAGATAGAAAAGGAAATCTCCCTCATGACAGAGACAGTGGAAAGTGCCGGCTGGGACGGAGAATGGTTTATTAGGGCATATGACGCCTTCTCTGAGCCTGTGGGAAGCCATAGCTGTGATGACGGAAAAATCTATATCGAGCCTCAGGGCATGTGTGTAATGGCAGGCATCGGAAAGGATGACGGCAAGGCAGAGATGGCTCTCAAGAGCGTAGAGAAGCATCTTGACACCAAATATGGAATTGTATTGCTGCAGCCAGCATATAAGGAATATCACCTGAATCTGGGAGAAGTATCCTCCTATCCTCCAGGATATAAGGAGAACGCAGGCATTTTCTGCCACAACAACCCATGGGTAAGCTGCGCAGAAGCTTTCCTTGGCCATGGAGACAGGGCCTTTGAAATCTACAGAAAGATCTGCCCTGCCTATCTGGAGGAAATCAGCGATGTCCACAGGACAGAGCCCTACGTATATTCACAGATGGTTGCAGGAATCGACGCCCAGAACTTCGGGGAAGGCAAGAACAGCTGGCTGACAGGCTGCGCTGCCTGGACATTCGTAAATGCATCCCAGTTCATCCTTGGCATCACTCCAACTCTTGAAGGAATGAGAGTCAAGCCATGCCTGCCAAAGGAAATCGGCAGCTTTAGCGCTATCAGGAAGATTGGTACCACAACTCTCCACATCAGCGGAAAGAGAGGAGAGGAATATTCATTGAAGAAGAACGGAGAAGTCGTTGAAGGAGAGATTATTCCACTTAATGGAGAAAAAGACATTGATGTGGAAGTGATCTATCTCTGACCACCATTCCTGAAACCAAGTCTACGGGCCGTCAGAAGCATATATGGTATCTCCCATATAAGCATGGCGGCCCAACCTATTCCGGAAGCAAAGGCTACGCCCTGGATTCCAATTGAGGAGGAAAGGAGGAATGTGAAGACGGTGCGGAAGAAGATCTGCGTAAAGGTTGCAGCTATGGTCACATACATCTTTCCGCATCCTCTGAAGAAGCTCTGGGTAAGGTTGGTAAGGGAAGGGAATATATAGAAGAATGACATTACAGCGAGATACTTTGATCCTTCTCTTACCACAGCTTCTGCCGCCTCCCCTCCTACAAATAGTGACACGAAGCTATCCCTGAAGAAGAATACCACTGTACCGATGAAAAGGGCGTAGCATATTTCCAGGGCCAGGCCAGAGCGAAACCCTGGCATCACCCTTTCCTTTTTTCCTCCTCCCCTATTCTGGGCGATGAAGGTGGCCACAGCTGCAGCAATTCCCTGCTCAGGAATAAGGGCGAAGGAGTCGATACGGGAGGAAGCGTTGAAGGCTGCAATGGCCGATACTCCCAGAGAGTTTACAGCGCTCTGGATAAACAGCTTTCCGCAGGGCTGAACAGCCTGCTGAAGGGCTGTGGGGCCTCCATATTTCAGAATTGCAAGAACTGTCCTTTTTTCCAGCTTCATATCTCCAATGGACGGAGAAATCTCCCTGTTTTTCTTCTTCATCCACCAGAAGGCCAAAATGGCTGATACTATTTCAGCCACCACTGTAGTGACAGCGGAACAAATGATTCCAAAGCCCAGAAGCCCAAGGAACACCAGGTCCAGGGAAGCGTTCAATATTGAAGAGAATGCAAGGAAAAGCAAAGGTGTCTTGCTGTCGCCGACGCTTTTCAGGCCGCTGGAAAGGGAGTTGAATATGAAGACGAAGGGAACGCCCAGAAATGTTATTGAGAGATACCAGGTGGTGCTGTCGAGAATGGAGAGAGGAGTATCCATCAGGCAGAGTATTGAACGGGAAAGGATGAACCCCACCACAGCCACTACAGAGCCGGAAATGATTCCCAGGACCAGGGTGGTACCGTTAAGCTTTCTCAGTCTTGCCATATCCTTGGCACCGAAGGCCTCGCTCATCAGTATTCCTGCTCCGATGGTGATTCCAGAAACCAGAAGGATGACCATATTCATTACAGGAGCAGCTATTCCTTCCGCCGCCAAGGCGTCCTCGCCGATGAAACGTCCTGCAATAATGGAATCTACAGCGTTATACATCAGCTGCATCAGATTCCCCAAAAGTAGCGGTACTGCATATTTTACAAGGTGGCCAAGAGGCCTTCCTTTCGTCATGTCATCCATTCTCACAGTCTATTTGGTATGAGGATGGAGCTCAACAGAAATAAGCGAGAAAAAAAAGGAAGAAGAAATGGAATTGCATTAGGGACGGCAAAGGAAATATTCTTTAGAGATGAAAAGATTTCTATCCCTTGCCTTTTTCTCCTGTCTCCTTATCTTTTCCCTTTTCTCTTCCGTCACCATTGTCCACATTTCAGACCTCCACTATATATCTCCTTCCCTCTATGACTATGAAAGGCTGAAGAACCTATCATACAAGGGTGACGGAAAGGCCACCCATATTGAAGACCAGATTCTTGACGCTTTTATAGAGGAGATGCTCCTTCTCTCACCTGATGCTGTAGTTATATCAGGAGACCTTACCTACAACGGAGAGACAGAAAGCCATAAGGACCTTAGGGCAAAGCTGGAAACCTTGAAAAACAATGGAATAAAAGTCTTCGTAATCATGGGAAACCATGATACAGGAAGAACTTCCTACGCTCTCTATGAAGATAGTGTGGTTGAAACGCCAGCTATGACAGCTATGGCTGGGGAAGAGCATTGGCTGGAATATGGATATGGAGACGCCTTAATGCAGGATCCATACTCCTCTTCGTACCTTACAGAAATATCTGACGGCCTCTATCTCCTTGCCCTAGACAGCAACAACGGTAGCGGTGGAACTGTAAGGCAAAAGACAGTTACATGGATGGATAGCGCACTGAAGAAGGCCAAGGCCGATGGAGCCAAGGTCATATCCATGACTCACCAGAACCTTTTTGTACACAATCCCCGATACACTTTCGGCTACCAGATAAATAACGCTTCTGTGGTACTGAAGAAACTTGAAGCCTATGGAGTGAGCCTTAATCTTTCAGGACACCTTCATAACCAGCACATCTCCACAGACTCCAGAATGGTGGAGATTGCGGCAGAGAGCTTTTCTGACTGGCCTCTCCAGTATGGAATCCTGGAAATCAATGATGACTTCTCCTACTCCTATTCAACAAAGGAGATAGATGATGAACGCCTTAAGAGTGAAGCTCTCCTCACTTTCGACCTTTCCACGAAAAGCAAGGTGGAAGGAAAGCTGGAAGGAATGGAAGACGAGACAAAGGAAGCTATGCTGGACACAGCACTCAGGCTTAACAGGGAATACTTCAGAGGATATGTGGAGAATAAGGAGGACCCAGGCCTGGATCTATGGCTACTTAGACCGGAACTATCACTTACTTCTTATTTTTCCTTCATCGCTTCTGATAACAGTGACTACAGAAAAGTAGAGGGCAATCTCTAGGACTGCCCTCTCTTCTAAAACCAGCTTTCGCCTTACTCTTTATCCTTCTTTTCCCAGGCCTCGTGTCTTGCCTTCTTCTCTGCCTGCCTGATCTTAAGGGCAGAGGAGACGGGATTGAAGTTTCCAGGACCAGCCACACAGCCGCCAAAGCAGCTCATGATCTCCACAAGGTCAGCGTCCGGCTTAAGCTTAGGCCACAGCTTTATCTGCCTTACTACCTTGCTGTCCAGACCGTTGATGCTCATGACCTTATACTTGGACCTGTCATCTACACGGGAGAGCACACACTCTGCAACTCCACCTGAAACAGCGAAGTCTCTGCAGTCGTCGATGGCTCTGCACACATCATCATCTTCATAATCCTTAGGCATATCGGCCACGTTGACGCCTTTGGCAACGAAGATTGAAGCCAGTTCTCCATAGGAGAGCACTCTGTCGATAAGCTCAGGATACTTTGTTGCAGCTTCATATCTCTTTGCTACACATGGACCGATGAAGACCACCTTGTATCCAGGGAACCTTTCCTTGCAGATCTGGGCTGTATAACCCATAGGTGAGAGAGTTGTGGAGATATGGTCCCTGATTGCAGGAATGTGCTTGTCTACAAGACTGAACCAGGCAGGGCAGCAGGATGTTGCAAGATATCCTTCTCCCTTCTCCTTCTTCTCCATAAGCTCCTTGGCTTCCCTTTCAGCTGTAATCTTGGCTCCTTCTGCAACCTCCACCACCTCTGTAAATCCTACAGCCTTGATTGCCTTCTTGATCTGCTCCAGGTTGCCTTCAAACTGACCTTCGATGGCTGGAGCTATCATAGCTACGACCTTCTCTCCCTTCAAAAGCATCTTTCCCACCGGAAGAAGACCGCTACGTCTGGCGATGGCGCCAAATGGACAGGAGCGGAGACAGCGTCCGCATCCGATACACTTGTCGGAATTGATTTCAGAAATACCATGCTCGTTCTGCTTTACAGCTCCAACAGGACAGGAATCTTCACAAGGAACACAGTTGTGTACAATGGCATGGAATGGACAGCGCTCCATGCACTTTCCGCACTTGATGCACTTGTCTTCATTGATGTGAGCCTTGCCTCCCACATATTCGATGGCATCCTTTGGACAGTTGGTGGAGCAAGGGCGGGCAAAACAGCTGCGACATGCATCCGACACCTGATACTTTGACTTTGGACAGGATGAGCAGCCTACAGCAATTGTTGTGAAGAGAGGAAGCTTCGGCTTATCCTCCTCCATGGCTTCCTCCATAAAGGAAGAGAGTGTCCTGTATTCATCATCGTCTGTCTCAAGAGTGTATCCAGCCAAAGCCATGATACGATACCTGACCACAGCCCTTTCCTTATAGATGCAGCACCTTGAAGGGACTCTATGACTGGGAACGATGTCGATAGGGATCCTGTCTGCATCTCTCACCAGGGTACCTTCGAAGAGATGTCTCATGACCTCTGTATCAATCTTGAACTTGATCTTTGCGTATTGGTTATTCTTATCAAGCATTTGGAACTCCACCAAAATTAAGGATTCTATTTGATTTTCTCACAAATTCACCGAACCATACAAGTTTCAAGACAATCTAAATATTGTAAATATCAGCCATCTTCTCATAACCAAGCCTCATATCACCCTTCTCGGAGCCTTCCAGAAGCGTTAGTTCACCTTTATAGAGAAACCCATTCTTCTCCAAGGCCTTCCTCATGGAAGCGTTATCCTGATGGGTGTCTACCCTAACGCTTCTCTTTCCATTGTCCCGGGCCAAGACAAGAGCGAAGGAAAGGATGGCGCCCATGATTCCTTCCCCTCTTCTATCCTCCCTTACAGCTGTACGGTGGAGAGTAAGGTATTCCCCTTCCTCTGTGTCCCATGATCCGGAAAGGGAGGAGTAGGAAAGCTCAGGAGTAAGGGTGAAGGCAAAGGCTCCAACGACCTCTCCATCCTTCACTACAGCTCTTCCCCTTTCTCTGGCACTGTCAATCAAGAATTCCTCCTCCCCAGGATAATCCCCCTTCTGCCATTGGTTTACTCCATTTTCAGAAAGAAAAGATCTGCCCTGACGCCAAATGGCCAGGACAGCATCCTTATCGGAAGGGTGGAATTCCCTTATACAGTAGTTATCGTTAGATTCCGAAAGCATTCCAAAGCATCTCCAGATTCCCGGATATTACCTTATAGAGTGCATCCTTTTCCAGTGATGAAGGGAAATTGGTGAAGATGAGGATTGGAGTGGAAGGAACGATTTCAGAAAGAGGTGAAGTCACCACAGCGTGGTAGTTGTCTATGATAAGATCGTATCCAGCTTCCTTTGCCTCCAATAGCTCATCTGAAGAGAGAGGGCCTGGTCCGAAGGTATCCACCACATTCAGACCTAGATCATTGCAGAATTCAGCCTGATTTGAATTTGCCCAGACTTTAATCTGGTCAAGGCCGTTTTCCTTGATTTTAGCTCTTGCATCCTGGAAAAGGGCTTCAAACTCACCTAGCCTCTTCTTTGCTTCAGCCTCAGTTCCAGCCTTCTTTGAAATCTTCTCCACCTGAAGGGTAAGATTGGAAAGGGTGTTGGTGGTCCTGACCTGGACCTTGCACTCCTCCTTCACTTCAGCAGCCTCTGCAATGGTCTTCATCATGGCTTCATAGCCTCCATACATGAAGATCTCAGCCTTGGCAACCTTTGCCACATCCATTGGAGTTATTTCATACTCTGGAGGATGCTTAAGATCGGCTGGCGCAACGGTATCCACTCCGTCAAGGCCTGCAATTTCAGCAATGGCGGCCACCCAGCTGGTGGAAGCCACATACCTAGGGGTTGAAGTCTCCTCTACAACCCCTTCTGCAAAGATGGCTGTAAGGGAGAGAAGGGAAAGCAGCAGCACTACAATTTTCCTTAGCATTTTATTTTTCTCCTATTTGTAATTGACGCAATGATTGATTCCAGGGCATAGATTCCCACGCTGATGATAGCCAGGACTCCACTGGTTGGAAGATTCAGGTAAAGGGAAATGAAATATCCTGAAAGGGAAAGGATGAAGCCAGTAAATGTGGAGCGGAGGAAAAGGTCCTTCAGTCCCTTGGCCCTTTTTCCGGCTCCTATTACAGGAAGAATCACAAGAGTATCTATTAATAGTGCCCCCACCATCTTCATTGCCACAGATACCACCAGGGCTGTAAGAAGGAGCATGACCAAGTTATGGCGTTCCACCTTCACACCCATGCTCATGGCAACTTCCCTGTCGAAGAAGATCATGGAAAGGGGACGGAAGAATATGAGGATGTAGAGAAGAGTGGCTATGGCCAGAAAGAAAAGGATGAAGAGATCCGAAAGCGTCAAAGCAAATGGACTTCCCCAAAGCACTTCCAGCGTATCCTTTGCAGGAACACCGGAAATATGGGAGAAAAGGGAGGCCAGGGCCATGGTAGCCACCATCATGGCTGTGGAGGAGGAGCCCAATGAGCCTTCCTTTCCCATATGGACCATAATGAGGACCAGAAGTACACACAGGGCAATGGTCACAGGAAGAAGAGGAAGGGAGAAGGATACGGAGATTATTCCTCCAAGAATCACTCCATGCATAAGCATATAGCGCATGGGCATAAGATTATTTCTTACGATTATTACTCCGCAGATAGGAAAGACTGTACCTGAAATCAACATGCCCACCAGGCCGTAGAGTATTGGCTTCAGGGAAAGGAGCATCAGGACTCTATCCATTGTATCCCCTCCTTTCCAGTTCAACCTTCCTCCATCCCAGCCCCTCTATGACAGAGCTGTCGTGGGTAATGGCGATTATGGCTCTTTCAGGACGGGCAATCCGCTCCATAAGGGAGATGAAGCTATCCCTGCTTTCCCTATCCAGGAATGAGGAAGGTTCATCAAGAAGAATCAGTGGAGAATCCTGGGCCAGGCAACGGGCCAAGCTCACCCTCTGTCTCTCTCCACCGGAAAGGGAATGGAAAAGCCGCTTTCTTAGGCTTAGCGCATCGGTCATGGCAAGAGCTTCGGTAACGGCAGACTCCTTGTCTCGAGAGCTTTTCCAAAGTCCCATCATCACCACTTCCTCCACGCTGATTGGAAAGGGAGAGGATGGAGGATCCTGCCTAGCGTAGGAGATATTCCTTCCCAAGGGATATTCAACCTTTCCCTTCATTGGAGGAATGATTCCAAGGATAAGCCTGAAAAGTGTTGTCTTTCCCGAGCCGTTGGGCCCGAGAAGAAGTATGTGGTCCCCCTTATTTACAGTAAGGGAGAAATCTGAAATTACTGCTTTATCGCCATATCCAGCCGTAACGGATGAAAGCCGAAGGAGAGTATCCATAACTGCCTCTCAATTTCTATGCCTTCGTGGCTGGCCTGAAACTCAGGTGGAGAGAACTCTTCTCTCCCTTGGATCTTCGTGATCCATATCCATTAAAGCAGAAAATCGGGCTTCAGACAATGGTGTTTGCCGAAGCCCATATTCTAGATTTTGTCTACTGCCAGCTTTATGTATTCTGAAAGGGTCAAAGCTTCATCCACTCCTGCCACCGTTACGCAGCGGTTTATGGGAATCAATATCTTTCTGGCCCTGGAGGCTCCTACAGCCTCAGCCATACGTGGAGTGATCTCTCCCAGCATGCTGTCGGCAAGGATAATTCCTATGGGACCTATGACCACATCAGCGTCCCTCATGGAAAGAACTACAGGATTCTCTCCTGTAGCCCCCTGGTCTGCCCCACCCTTCATCATGGCTGAGGTGGCTGCGCTATTGGTGCCGATGGCAGTTATGAAGACATCACTTCTTCTTCCCTTGATCTCTTCCACTATACGCTTTCCGATATTGCCACCCTGGCCGTCTATAACAGTTATCTTCATTCCTCCTCCTAGAGCTTGGAGCGGATAATCTTACCGCTGGTGGTCTTTGGAAGCTCATCCTTGAACACCACAAGCCTTGGATACTTGTATGGAGCTGTATGCTCCTTTACATAGTTCTGGATCTCCTTCTTCAGCTCCTCAGTAGGCTCTGTGCCCTTGGTGAGCACAATGGATGCCTTTACAATCTGTCCTCTTACAGGATCAGGAGATGCAGAAACTCCACACTCCAGAACATATGGAAGCTCCATTATGACGCTTTCAATCTCGAAGGGTCCAATTCTATATCCGCTACTCTTGATGATATCATCCACACGGCCAACATACCAATAGTATCCGTCTTCATCCATCCAGGCTGTGTCGCCAGTATGGTAGAAGCCGTCGTGCCACACTTCCCTGGTCTTCTCTTCATCGTTGTAGTATCCGGTAAAGAGACCGCAGGGAGCTCCGGAGGAGACATCGATGACGATTTCTCCTGTCTCACCGGGAGCCACAGGCTTTCCGTCCCCATCCACCAGGGAAACCTTATAGATTGGAGCAGGCTTACCCATGGAGCCCACCTTGTGGCCTTCGCCAATAAGGTTTCCGATGATCATTGTGCTTTCGCTCTGGCCGAAGCCTTCATGGATCTGAAGACCTGTAAGCTTCTCGAACTGTCTGTAGACTTCAGGATTCAATGCCTCTCCAGCTGTGGTCATGTGATGGACAGAAGAGAAATCATATTTGGAAAGGTCTTCCTTGATCATCATCCTCAGCATGGTTGGAGGAGCACAGAAGCTTGTAATCTGGTACTTGGCAAAGAGAGGCATGATATCCTGGGCATGGAAGCGGTCGAAGTCATAGACAAATGTTGCGCTTTCGTTCAGCCACTGGCCGTAGAGCTTACCCCACATGGCCTTGGCCCATCCTGTATCGGAAATTGTGAAGTGGAGGCCATCCACATCTGTCATATGCCAATATCTGGCTGTATGGAAGTGGCCCAGGGGATATTTGTGGTTATGGGCTGCAATCTTCGGGTATCCGCTGGTTCCGCTGGTGAAGAACATCAATAAGAGGTCATCACCCTTTGGAGAGTCTTGAGTCCTGGGGAAAGATGAAGAGTAGCGCTGATACTCCTTGTCGAAGCTTCTCCAGCCTTCCCTATCTTCTCCTACGATTATTTTATGGATAAGTGTCGGACAGTTGGCTCCAGCCTTGTCCACCTCATCTGCGGTTTCTCCATCGCTGGTGCATATGACAGCACTGATTCCTGCAGCATTGATCCTATATTCAATATCGTGGGAAAGAAGCTGGTTGGATGCCGGGATTGCCACCGCTCCCAGCTTGTTGAGGCCCAGCATAGCATACCAGAACTGATAGTGGCGCTTCAGGATAAGAAGGACCTTGTCTCCCTTCCTGATTCCCAGTGAGGAGAAGTAGTTGGCGCACCTTGCGCTTTCCTTCTTCATATCCGAGAAGGTTATCCTCCGCTCGACCTTATCCTTTGACAGGTGGAGCATGGCAAGCTTCTCAGGCTTGGTCCTTCCAAGTTCATCAACCACGTCGAAGGCGAAGTTGAAGGAATCTGTATTCTTGAATTCAATCTTCACTGGAGTTCCTGTCTTGGTGGTCTCCACATCAATCCACTTCTGCCAGATTCCAGGCTGTTCAGACTTCTCTGCCTCAATTCTGGATACAGGTGAATACTTCACAGGAGTCAGTTCAGGAATTGCAGCTCCTGTAGGGTTCAGTACTATTGCATAGAATTCGCAGTCCGCTCCTCCTACAGCAATCATTCCATGGGGAATGGAGGAGTCGAAGTAGCAGGAATCACCTGGATTCAGCACTGTCCTGTGCTCACCTACCTGGACCATAAGCTTACCGGATATGCAGATATCCATTTCCTGGCCATCATGGCTGGTTAGCTCAATGTCTTTATGCTCGCTTTCGCTGTCATATTTGCACTTTACATAGAGAGGCTCAGCAATCCTTCCCTTGAAGGAATATGCCATATTAAAGTAGGTCATGCCATAGGCGGCAGAGATCTCCTGGCCTTCCCCGGCACGGGTGACGGTGATTCTGTTCAGCTTAGGGCTGTTTCCTTCGATGATGTCTGTAACATCTACTCCCAAAGCCAGGGCACAGCGGTAGATGAAGGTAAAGTTAAGGTCTGCCTCTCCGCTTTCACACTTGATGTACTCATCCCTGGAAATCTGGGTCTTGGAAGCCATTTCATAGGTAGTGAGGCCTTCAATCTCCCTCAGTTCCTTGATTCTTCCGGCCATAAGGCGAATCTTGTAGTCCAGAGCAGTAATGGAAGCTTCCATCATTTCCTCCATTTCGGGACAAAAAAATCGTCCCAAAGTCTTTTTGCCTTGAGACGAGTGAACATACATTGCACCCGCGGTACCACTCAAATTGCCGCATGACGCGACCACTCATCGAGGTCCAACAACCTCTATGCCCTAACGCGGCAAAATCGGGAAGGTTCTACTTACCTTAGGCTTTCTTCCTTCCAGCTCTGAAGCTACAGCATATATGCCAGTGTCCCCGGCTCGCACCACCCGCCGTCTCTCTCATGTCTTTGCATATAGGCACTCTTCGTCTTGGCCTTTACAGAAGAATAGAGGGAAATTGAAGATAATTGCAACACCTAAGTATGAAAAATAACAAAATTCCCTCTTGTATCCATTTTCCATTGCCACTGAGATTTGAGGGATGAGGGTATATTCTATTTGTCAGACACAGTGACGGGAAAAAGGAAATGGAGACAAATGACCGGCATCTTTTATCTTTTCCTCAAAATATGTGTCCTTTTCATGTAATTTCAGAATTGCAAGTATTTTATTTCACTTTTTGTCTCAAAAGTATTCTTTTTTAGGCGACATTAAATCTAACTGTCTGTTTTTTATCTAAAACTCAAAATCTTTTCAAAGAATAAAGTTTCTCCATTTTTCCGCTTTTTCCGTCCCATTATTTTCCCTATAATCAACCATATATCCTATTCGATATAAGGAGAAGAAAACATGAAAAAGACTATCGCTATTCTGTTGGTCCTGGCTCTTGCCCTTACAGCCCTCACCGCACAGGGAGCACAGGAAGAGAAGAAGGACGAAATCAAGGTCGCACTCATTGTTGCAGACACAGTTGACGACAAGGGCTGGTGTCAGGCAATGCATGACGGAATCGTAGAGGCAATGGCTGAAATGCCTGGCAAGATTGCTGACTACAAGGCTGTAGAGAACACACAGCCAGCTGACACAATGACAGCAATCAGAACCTACGTCAACCTTGGATACAACATCATCATCGTCCACGGCTCCCAGTACAGAGCTCAGGTTGAAGATGCTGCCAAGGAGTTCCCAGATGTAATGTTCGCCTTCGGAACAACCTCCGACATCATTGCTGACAACGTATTCTCATATATGCCTCAGTCTGAAGAGACAGGCTTCCTCTCCGGTATCGTAGCCGGTCTCACAACAAAGAAGGACAAGGTGGCTCTGGTCGGTCCTATCGATGGTGGAGACAGTGCAAGATACAACAGAGGCTTCGTACTTGGTGTACAGAGTGTCAACCCAGACGCAAAGATCCAGGTCACACACATCGGATCCTTCGGCGACACAATCAAGTCTGGCGAAGCTGCAATGGCTTTCATCCAGGGTGGAGCTGACGTCCTTACAGGTTCTTCACAGCAGGCTCTCGGTGCTCTCAGAGCAGTTGCAGACTTCCCAAACGATGAGATCTGGTGGGTTGGACAGGATATCGCACAGATCTCCATCGAGGAAGGCTACAAGTGTATCGCAGCTTCTGCATACAACTACAAGGCTGTCGTAGTAGGCCTGGTAGAGAAGTTCGAGGAAGGAATCCTGGGCGGCGAATGTCTCCCGATGAACTTCAACAATGGCGGCTTCATCTGGGCTTGGAACGAAGCTAAGTGCAGCGACAAGATCACTCCAGAAATCAAGAAGGCAGTTGAAGACAAGATTGCTGAATTCACAGCTACTCCAAACCTCCTGGCAGATTGGAGCAAGGTAGACTACAGCACACTTTAATCATCAGACATCCATCATTGCCGGCCACCTTGGCCGGCATTTTTGGAACAAGGAAGGATTATGCCTGAACTGAAGGAAATCAACGAACTTAGGATCGAACACATTACAAAGCGTTTCCCTGGAGTCCTGGCCTGTGATGACATCTCCCTGACCATAGGAAAGCACGAGGTGTTGGCTCTCGTGGGAGAGAACGGCGCAGGAAAGACCACTCTCATGAATATAGTCATGGGACTGTACCAGAGCGATGAAGGGGCAATATACATCAATGGAGAGAAGGTGTCCTTCAAAAGCCCCAATGACGCCTTCGCCTGTGGAATCGGAATGGTCCATCAGCAATATATGCTGGTACCGAACATGACAGTGCTTGAAAACATTGCACTGGGAATGAAATCCACTTGGGGGTTTACCGTAGACCTGAAAAGCGTGAGAGAAAAGATAACTGACGTCTCCACCCACTATGGCCTTAGTGTTGACCCTGATGCCTTTGTATGGCAGCTATCTGTGGGAGAGCAGCAGAGGGTCGAGCTTGTGAAGACACTTTGCCTGGGAGCAAAGTTCCTTATTCTCGACGAACCTACCTCCGCCCTTACTCCACAGGAGACAGACGAGCTTATAGTGCTCTTGAAGAATATGAGCAAGGAACTTTCCATCATCTTCATCAGCCACAAGCTCAATGAGGTTAAGGCCCTTTCAGATAAGGTCTCCATCCTCAGACATGGAAAGGTGGTGTTCAATGGAAAGACAGAAGACTACACACCTTCCCAGATTGCGGCCCTTATGACAGGCCATGAAGTTGAAGTGACAGCCAATCTCAGCGCACCTTCCGAAGGAAAGGTGGCCTTGGAGATAAAGAATCTGACAGTGAAGTCAGACAGAGGCTTCAATGCCCTGGACGGATTCGACCTTACTGTAAGGGAGGGAGAGATCGTGGGCTTGGCTGGAGTCAGCGGCAATGGACAGAGAGAGCTGGCAGAAGCAATAAATGGAATAAGAAGGAGCGAAAGCGGAGATATCCTCTTCTTTGGCCAGCCTATACAGAACCTTACTCCCCGGGAGGTAATCGAAAAGGGGATGGGATATATTCCTGAAGAGAGAAACACAGAAGGCATCGTGCCTTCCATGTCCATAAAGGAGAACATCATCCTTAAGGACAGCGACGACAGATTCTCTTCCCGCCATATTCTGAAGGATAAGGAGATAGAGAAGTACGCCACCCTCCTGAGGGAGAAATATGACATCAGGTCTCCAGGAATCCATGTGGCGGCAGGTTCCCTTAGCGGAGGAAACATCCAGAAGGTTATCCTTGCCAGGGAAATAGACAGGAATCCAAAGTTCCTGGTCTGCGTCTACCCTATCCGCGGTCTGGACATGGGAGCTGCAGAGTTCATCCACAAGCTTCTTCTGGAGCTTAGGGAGAAGGGAGTGGGAATCCTTCTCATCAGCGAAGAGCTGGAGGAGATCATGAATCTTTCAGACAGAATCGCTGTAATCTTCAAAGGAAAGAACCAGAAGGTTCTCCTGAAAAACGAAGCTACTACAGAAAAGCTTGGAATTCTGATGGCGGGGGTCAAAGATGAAGATTAACCATAAAATAGCTTTCAAGATTACCATCATCATCCTGGCGGTGCTGGTGGCACTTCTGGTGGGAGCCCTGATGATACTTGCAACAGGTGAAAGCGTGTTCAAGACATATTCCATCATCATCTCCATGCCATTCTCCAACTTCCGCAGTCTCTGTGAGATATTCGTAAGAATGATTCCATTGACCATCATCGCTCTTGGTATCTGTGTATCCTCAAGATGCGGAATCAACAATATTGGAGCTGAAGGCCAGATGGCCATGGGAATCATAGCCGCAACGGCCACAGCCTTTGTGGTGGCACCGCTACCGAGATTTGCTGCAATTCCTCTTTGTATTCTGGCAGGAGCAGCCGCCGGAGGAGCCTGGGGCTTCATTCCTGGAATCCTTAAGGCCAAGCTGGACGTAAGCGAGCTGCTGTCTACAGTAATGCTCAACTACGCTGCAGCCCAGTTCTATGCCTTCATGATAAGAGTTCCCCTTATCGACCCTAACGAAAAGACAGGAACTCCCATGAGTGCCCGTCTTCCTGACTCCACTGTCCTTACAAAGATCTTCAACAGGACAGCCCTCCATCAGGGAATATACCTGGCCCTGATACTTGCTGTAGTGGTCTATATCCTTCTCTGGAAAACCAGCTGGGGATATAAGATGAGAGCTGCAGGAGCCAGCCAGAGAGCAGCAAAATATGGCGGAATCAATGTTTCCAGATATCTGGTGATAGCAATGATAATCAGCGGCGCATGCGCAGGAATGGCTGGAGCTGTGGAGCTTATGGGAAACCAGGGAAGAGCCATGGAAGGAATAACAGGAGGATATGGATTCTCAGGAATCGTAGTAGCCCTCTTCGGAGGACTGCACCCGGCAGGAATCCTTCCTGCAGCATTCTTCTTCGGAATACTCCTTTATGCCCAGGTAAATCTCCAGATCCTGACATCTGTACCACCAAACCTGGTTGAGGCACTGCAGGGTCTAATAATCCTGATCATAGTTGCTGTACAGATGATCATTTCAAACCCATACCTTGAAGAAAAGTTCAGGAAGAAGTTCTTCCAGAAGAAGGAGGCGTAAATGGACCTTATTCTCAACACACTTACTCTTACCATAAGGTTTGCAGTGGCCTTGATGATCGCCTCCATGGGTGAAATGTTCAACCAGAAGGCTGGTATCTTCAACCTTGGCTGTGAAGGTATAATGACCATGGGCGCCTTCCTTGGTCTCCTGATTCCATTCTCCTACGGAGGAGCAGGCTCCGTTCCTTTCGCCATCAACCTTCTGGGCCTTTTGGCTGGAGCTGTGGCTGGAGCATTGATGGGACTCCTCTTTGGCATAATCGTCATAACCTTCAGGGCTCCCCAGGGAATAGCAGGTATCGGACTTCAGATGTTCGGCGTAGGCCTGGCAGGAACCTTCTTCCGCTCCTACATCGGTGGAAGCCAGTCAATTACTGGAATTACAGCCTACCCTATTCCACTCTTGTCCAAAATACCGGTGATCGGACCTATCCTCTTTACCCATAACCCGATCATCTATGTCTGCTATGCCCTGATTCCTGTGGCCTGGTTCATCATCTACAAGACTCCATGGGGAATGAAGGTGAGGGCTGTAGGAACCCATCCCCGTGCTGCAGACAGCCTTGGAATCAATGTAGCCAAGGTCAGATACCAGTCTCTGGCCCTGGGAGGAGCCATGGCAGGCTTTGCAGGAGCCTTCCTCACTCTCTGCCAGGCGAAGATGTTCACTTCCCAGATAATCAATGGACGTGGCTTCATAGCTGTAGCCCTGGTATATTTCGGACAGTGGCATCCTGTGAAGATCTTCCTTGGAGCCCTACTCTTCACCTTTGCCCAGGTACTGCAGACCCAGATCCAGATCTTCGTGCCATCCTTCCAGTACTACGAATTCCTTACAATGCTTCCATACATACTTGTAATAGTGGTATTGGCATTCAACAAGGAATCCAATAAGCTAGGTCCTACGGCCCTTGGAAAGCCGTTCAACAGGGAGATGAGAGTATGATGGAAAGCCATGAATATTACTTGAGAAAAGCAATCGAGGTGTCCAGAAGAAGCAGGGAGAATGGAAACACTCCCTTTGGAGCCATATTGGTGGATGGAGAAGGAAACATCCTTCTTGAGCAGGAGAACATAGAGATCTCCACAAAGAAGTGTACTGGACACGCAGAGACTACTCTGGCAGAAAGAGCTTCCGTGCTCTATCCAAAATCCTTTCTCTGGAACTGTACCCTCTACACTTCCGCTGAGCCATGTGCAATGTGTGCAGGAGCAATCTACTGGGCAAACATAGGCAGAGTAGTATATGCCATGACCGAAAAGCGGCTTTTGGAGCTTACAGGATCCAATGAGCAGAATCCTACCTTCAGCCTTCCTTGCCGCACTGTATTCAGCCATGGCCAGAAGCCTATTGAAGTCATAGGGCCCTTCCCTGAGCTGGAAGTTGAGGCTGCAGAAGTCCACAAAGGTTACTGGAACTGATTTGACCATGATCAATCGGACCACCTTCCGCCTGGAGGTGGTCCATTCTTTTTTATAGTGGGTGTTTACAGCAGGAATAAAAGGAAATCGGACCACGATTAAAGGGAGAA
>JAEDOD010000121.1 GCA_016302165.1 Sphaerochaetaceae bacterium | reverse complement strand
AAGTCTGTCCCTTTTCGTTTGACTATTTCGGTCCCTTTTCTACGGACTCTAACATAGTAGGGAATGAACCACTCCGCCTTTGCCGCGAGCTCCCTTGCGGTATACATGTGGGAGTTCACTTTCGTCTTGCCTAGGCTGGCGTAGAGGGCCTCGGTCTTGAACACGCCGTTGAAGGATTCAATCCTGGCGTTGTCGTAGCATGTAAGCTTCACCCCCATGCTCTGCCGTATCCCAAGGGAAGCGAGAATCTCCCTGTAGTCGTAGGAAGAGTAGACGGAGCCGCCGTCGGAATGGAGTATGCACCCGTAAAGATTCCCCACGTTTTTGCGCAGCATCTCGACCGTGTCGACCACAAGCTGGGTGTTGCAGTGTTCTCCGACCTTCCATGCAAGGATCTCCCCGTTGAAAAGATCCTCGATAACGCTTAGGTACCATGTGGTGTCGCTGCCCGTAAGGTAAGTCATGTCGCATACAAGCCTTCTATAGGGCTCCAGGGCAAAGAAGTGCCTTCCGATAAGGTCTGGAGGCGCGTTCTCCTTCATCTGGCGCCTGGCAAGATAGTATTCCTCGCAGAAATGCTTCCTCCTGACCGCAGAAAGGGCATTGGCCTCCTCCATGAGCCTAAGGACCTTCTTCCTTCCAAGGACGATGCCGTAGTCGTCATTGATCCTGTCAGCCATCTTCCTGTAGCCCAAGGAATTGCCGTAGGTTTCCTGAAGGGCCCTGATTATAGCGATCAGCCGCTCGTCGGACATCTCCTTTTCAGAAGCCCCCTTCGCATGCGCATAGTAGCACTTCGGAGATACGCCTGCTATCGAGCAGAGCCTTCTCGTGTTGCGGCTGCCTTCAGATATGAGCGACATTATCGCCGAGAATCTTTTTTTTAGGCGTCTCATCGCTCTTCTTCCCTGTCATTATTTCATACAGCTTCTTGAGGTATGCAACCTCGTCCTCCAGATATGCGTTCTTCCTCCTGAGATCCCTGACCTCCCTCGCCAGCTCTTCCGGATTCTTATTTGCCGCCACTGCTATCCCCTCCGGGATCGGATCCTTCGGTTCCTTGAGCTTGAGTCTCGTCACCCCGGTCCTTTTCTCCCTTCTGGCCCTAGCATACTCCTTGTCCGGATTAATATCATCATTTGAGAGCCAGCTGGAAACAGTGGAGTCGGACAAGCCGTGTCTCCTGGCTACGGCGGTGATGTTTTTCTCCGCCATTGCTTCTTCGACGATCTTCCGTTTCTTGCTCAAGGAAACTTTCTTGTACTTCATTCTTCTCTCCTTCTGTTACCGGGAGAGATCCAGTGGAACAAAAAGTGTTACTTAAAACGGGGGCGGATCCTTTCCTCAAAGGTGACAGTAACAATTAACGAGGCTCCCTGAGAGTCAAGGAGCCTATGGTTCATCCTTTGTAGTACTTCGTGTAATGCTGTCTCAGGGTTCTGAAGGAATAGAAAGGATACTTGATGTATCTAGACTTATCCTCGAAGAGTGTTACAGCCTTATCTGTTGGCTCCAGACCATAGAGGATGAAGTAGTAGTTGTCTAGGCCCTTTATTGTGTAATCCCTTACTATATTCCTTACCTGGTTGATGGTATCAATTCCAGCTCTCAATACCACCAGGTTCACATCAAAATCCTTAGCCTCCTTAAGGATGTCACCATCCTTGATAAGGCTTCCAGAGTATTTCACGTTTACCTTGGAAGAGATTCTCTCCAAGCCCTTTGATATCTCTTCAGCCCCGCTGAAAGGAGAGATCTCGGAAACGGAGATGGATGAGATATCGTCAGGAAGCTTACTGAGTATAGAGAGGTATTCCTTATCTGAAATCCCTTCCTTTCCATATAGAGGGATGGAAGAAAGAATCTTCTTTCCCAAAGATGGAATATTGGTCATATCATCAGAGAAGTAGATGTGAGGATCAGTAAGAGACAATAAGAAATCGATACCGGCTCCGATAACGAGAGCTACAAGGATAATGATTGCTGTCCCTTTCAGTCTTCCTGATGACTTCTCCTCTTCATAGTCTGAATATACTCTGATAGCTCCTTCCTTAATGTCGGAGAGCTGGTTATCGATAACCTTGATCCTATCCTTAAGAGTGATACCATAGGAATAGTTGGATGCATTTGAATTTTCGTCAGCGTACTTTGCATTCTCTACTGTTGAGAGTTCTTCCGTTATGTTTTCCCTTGCTTTCTCTAGAAGAGAAGCTGTATTGGTACGGAACTCTTCATTATAGGCTTCCATACAGTAGGAGATGTATTCCTTATAGAGATCTACCTTATCTTCTCCAACCTTTTCTAATGTAATGGAGATGATACCCTTATCGTATTTCATAGTAATAGGCTTTAGAAAGCCTTTTGGTGAAATCTCAGTTTCATCGATTCCTTTCTCGCTCAAAAAAGCTTCTGCTGTGTTGGTATGGATTATGGAAGATACCAGTTCTTCAGGAGTCACATACTTAACTCCGTATTTACTGGATAGGGTGGAATCAGAGAACACCTTTGGTACATAGGAGACTGAAAGATCCACGGATGCTTTATAGAAGAAGACTCCCCAGATTACACTTGCCACTATTCCTATCACAAGGAATGCTACCATCAGTGTCTTATAGGAAAGCATCTTTCTGGCAAGCAGTATCAAATCTATTTCATCATTCCTGTAATCAGCGTCCACAATAACCCCTCCGAAGTGTCTATGCACCGCTTGTCTATTATTACATGACAAACCTTTTGTATCAAGGAATGAAGGAAAAGCAAACTGAAATTAGAAGAGTTCCAGAAAGCCTCTTTCAGGGAGAAAGAGAAAAATCTTTCATTTTGGCAATTTATACCCCTCCCCCTCTCCCTTTTTCCGATCTAGGATTTTCTTAAATCCATATTACAAGACACCCAAAAGAAAAAGGGAGGCTAAAAAAAATGAAAAAGTGCAAAGAAAATCCGTCGAAATTCGAAAGATATTGCGTATTAAGAATAAAAAGGAGAAGACGCGGAATGAAATGTGATTCATTAACTCTAAGAAACGTACTACCCCCCCCCCCAAGTGTTATCCTGATAACACTTTGACCATCGCTCCTAGAGAGATTGATGAAGAGAAGGAAGAAGCTGTCCACTACTTCTCCCTCTTTGCCGACCTGGCGGGTTGGAAGGGAGAATGATATGGATAGATTTCTCGACTATGAATTGAAGCTCAAGGCTTATTTCCAGAAGAGGGAGGCGACTCTCCGTAAGATCAAGAACCTGGAGTTCATGCTCCTCTCTTCCCTTTCCCGGTTCTGCATTGCCACCGGAACCTCAA
The DNA here is from genome assembly GCA_016302165.1 of Sphaerochaetaceae bacterium. Classification (GTDB taxonomy): domain Bacteria; phylum Spirochaetota; class Spirochaetia; order Sphaerochaetales; family Sphaerochaetaceae; genus Ornithospirochaeta. The sequence continues at coordinate 961 of JAEDOD010000121.1, read as the reverse complement.
TGGAGATGCTGTTCGCCATACTTGAGGGAAGGGAAAGCAGAAAGGAATTCGATTCCTTTACTCAGATCCTTTCCCTTGCCACCATCATGAAGACAGTAGACGCCTTGAGGGAGGAGAAGAATATCTCCAAACGTGAACTATGCAGGCGGATGGATTACGACAGATCCAACTTCCAGAAATTGTATAAGTGCGAGAAGTCTATCAACCTTGTCCTTTTATTGAGGATGATCGATGCCTTAGACCTCTTCCCTACTGAGTTTCTCTTCAAATGCTCAGAAATCAACAAATAGTCCCCAGGGGGCCAAGGCAGCACCATCTTTTTCATCTTCTGCCTTGGTTCCCTTTTCTGTCCCCCATCATCCCTTTTGGAGCAGACTCTCCCCTTACCCCATGGAAATGTGGCCTTTGAGGAAATGGAGGGCCGGAGGAATGATCCACAAAAGCAGAGTTCAGTCTTCATGCAGCCGTCATGACAAAAAAGAAAGACAGGATCAAGGGTTCTTCTTTTCCTTCCTGTCTTCTTTTTCTGTATTTAGGGTAAACATACTACTAGTGATTAGACCTGATATAAGACTATGGTCCAATGATAGGATATATGTATCTTCCATAGTGGAGATAATACATTCCATTAAATATGCCCCCTAATAGTACAACCGTACTTTTGGTATAATTATGTTCCAATAATAATATGAGTTCAATAGTGACTTGGCCCCTTTTTTACCGTACATTTACTGCTTAATGCACAAAGTGTGTAAATTATTGTACTCCCTTGTGTTATATCTTTACAGTCCGTTTCTTTTCTGTAAGAAAGAGAACCTCAGAAGTGACAAATAGACCCTCGATTTATCTCTTTCCCGATTACTCTGGTTGTCATAGAGGGAGGGACAGGGCCTAATGTGTTCAGTATTCCCTTTGATGCCAATACAGCCATTTCTGTAGGATTGCTTCCTGAAGGTCTGGC
>JAEDOD010000120.1 GCA_016302165.1 Sphaerochaetaceae bacterium | reverse complement strand
TCTACCACCTTTTCCGTTTGAGGTTGCAATCTGTGACCTCAAAGCATCAAATTCCGCTTTTGTGAGATTTCCGGTAAAACTCCCCATTCTATTTCGACTAATTTGTCCCACCCCTTTTCCGGCTAATTCGTACTTGCCTTAAAAGGCTATGTTATTCTTCTTCAGAAAATGAAAGACCTCAAATATATCTTTACGTCACTAAGTTATGTTAATCTTCTTATATACTCCACAAGGGGCTAACATGAAAAAACTCATATCTTTAATCCTTCTAGTAGTTTTGATATCCCTTGCCTTCATTGTCTCCTGTGATGCATCAGCCACCAAAGGCCCTTCAAATCAGGTTCTTTTAATCTCTTCGGACTTCTGGGACTCTCTGGAAGATTATTTCGGAATACTTGTCGATTGCTATCCACAATACTCTCCTGTCGATAAAAAACTTACTGAGGATGAATTCAGGGCCCTTTGTGACTACAAAGTTAGTCTTTATCCTGAAATTGGTACTTTTGAAGACAAAACCACTGTCAGTGAAATCACTTTCGGCAACACTTCCTTCAGTCCGGAAGACAAAGTGACCATGCGCATGGGAGAAAAGGCAATAGTGGAAGGAGAGGCATTCAAACAGGACGGATATTATTTCAATGGATCTGCACCTGTACTCTTACTGGAGTTGCTATGCGGAGAAACTGTAATTGAAGTGGACGGCATGCCAACCTTCGTGGAAGGGGTCCCAGAAACTAAGGACGTTACAATTACAGGTTACTCTTGGCCAGAAGGAAAAGGAGTTCTGTCCACGTTAGATAACGAAGTCTACATAATCAGAAACGTGGATAGATCTCCTGATAACTGCCTCCAGATAAAGTTCAACACCGATGCCTCCTACTTCGTCACTAAGGCACTCTGTTTCAACGAAGACCAGACTATGAATACTATCTACGGCTTCGCAAAGGCTGAAGACAATATGCTTAAGATATATCCTTTCAGGGATGATCCGGATTGTGACACTGTAATTTATACAGTCTGTATTCGAGACAACAATGGAGACTACCATAAGGAAGTATTCGTTATAAGTTTCACCTAAAAGAAGAAGTGATTCTTCTACTCCTAGAGGTATTCTCCTTTTGCCGGGGGAATACCTTCTTTATTCCCCATTTCCTATGTGGTTTGAGAGAAATCAGATTATCTACTGTGAGATAAGAAAAGTCAGACATTTGTCTTGCCTTGATGCCGATTTATTACTATTTTCCACTTTAATTGTCTTAAGCACATTGAGTCTGATTATGATTGAGAAGTTATTGGTTTGTCTTATTGCTGGTATTGGAGCTGGATTTGGAACAGGATTGGCAGGTATGTCTGCTGCGGCAGTCATATCCCCTATGCTCATTACATTTCTAGGTATAGACCCTTACGAAGCTGTGGCCATTGCACTAGCTTCCGATGTATTGGCCTCTGCCGCTTCTGCATATACATATAAGAAGAATGGAAACATAGATATCAGAAACGGATTGGTGATGCTCTTATCTGTATTGGCATTCACTGTAGTGGGAAGCTATCTTGCTTCCTACCTTCCCCAGACCACCATGGGTGGATTCTCCATGTTCATGACCCTCCTTCTTGGACTGAAATTCATCTTCCGTCCTGTCATGGAGGCAAAGGCCTCCAATAAGGAGAGAAGCAGGAAGAAGGCAATAATAGAGTCCATTCTCTGTGGTGCTCTCATCGGCCTCATCTGCGGTATTGTAGGAGCAGGAGGAGGAATGATGATGCTTCTGATCCTGGTAAGCGTACTGGGATATGAACTGAAGACAGCTGTAGGGACCAGTGTCTTCATAATGACCTTCACAGCCCTGACAGGATCCTTCTCACACTTTGCCATCAAGGGAGGAATCACAGACCCATACTCCCTTGTATTCTGCATTGTCTTTACTTTTGTTTCAGCTCTCCTTACTTCCAAGTTTGCAAACAAAGCTTCCGAAAAGACCATGAACAGAGCCCTTGGAGTGGGACTTTCGATCCTAGGTCTTGCCATGATTGCCGTCAACTACCTTTTCTGAAAGGTATGGCTCTTTTGTAACAATTAACAAAAATGAAGAGGAAAGAGACTGTTGTCAGAATTGCCTCTGTGGACGATAACACAATTTTCCATTAAATTATCCTAAACGAAATAAATTACGGAGAGAAACATGCTGGTAGCTGTTCTGTTATTTGCCCTAGGCTTCGTTCTTCTCATCAAGGGTGGAGACTGGTTTGTTGACGGCGCTGTGGGAATCGCCCACAGATATCATATTCCTGAAATCCTAATTGGAGCCACAGTAGTATCCATCGGAACTACAATTCCTGAAGTCATGGTATCTTCCATGGCTGCAGCTGTAGGCCAGTCCCAGACAGCATATGGAAACGCAATCGGCTCCATTATCTGCAATACTTCCCTCATTGCTGCAATCACCATGGCCTTCAGCCCCAGCGATAATGTGGATACCAAGAGCCTTAAGACTCCTGCCTTCTTCTTTATCATTGCAGCCCTCCTCTATCTCATCATCTCCTACACCACCGGCGTCTTCACAAGAGCCATCGGTATCGTTCTTCTCCTTTTGTTCCTTGTATACATGGCAATCACTGTCCGCCAGGCCCTTTCCGGAAGACTTAAGATTGACGAAGAAGAAGTGGAGGAAGACGAAAAGAAGACAGAAGCCAATCCTATGTGGAAGGATATCCTTATGCTCATCGTGGGAGCTGCTGTCATAGCCATTGGAGCCAACCTTCTTGTAGATAACGGCAAGATAATTGCTGCAGGCCTTGGAGTCCCAGAGTCTGTCATAGCCCTTACCTTCATTGCTCTCGGCACTTCCCTTCCTGAGCTTGTTACAGCAATCTCCTCCCTTATCAAGGGTCACTCATCCCTTTCCCTGGGAAACATCCTTGGAGCAAACCTCTTCAATCTTGTACTGGTAAGCGGAATGGCAATTACAATCAAGCCTTTCGCAATTCCTGCAGATAAGCTTATCGCCGGCATGAATGCTTCACTTGTGGTGGATATCCCCCTGATGGTGGCTGTAATGGCTCTAATGCTCATTCCAGCCTTCCTTACCAAAAAGCTTAAGAGATGGCAGGGCATCACTCTACTTGTCCTATACTTCTCATATGTGCTTTTCCAGTTCTTCTTCTAGGAAAAGCCAACACCCATCATATAGGCTCTGTCACGGACGGGGCCTATCTTTTTTTCTCCACAAGGGCAATGCTTCTTTCAACGAGTGCTGCAAACTTATCCCAGTCCAGTCCAGACGAAATCACGACAGTAATCCAATGGCGCTTCGACATATGCCAGGCAGGGAATATGTGAGTGTGGTCAACAATGAGAGGAATTCTCTCCTCGTCGTGCTTCAGATTCACCACGTATCCCATTTTCTCACCAGAGAAGCCTAGCCTGGAGAGAGGAATCTTCATCATTATGGCAACCCACTTGCCGTTATGAGAGGAGCGGAAGACAGCGCTCTCGTTCTCATCTTTCCATGGATAAGTGTCTGAAATGCCGAATCTTTCTGAAAAGAGGGAGATGACCTTTTCCCTAAGAGCCAATGTAGACTCAGGTGTCCTGATGCCTAAGACCTCTTCCGCCTTGGCCTTCACTTCTTCCCTTAGCTTTGCCACGAAAGCTCCTGGAGGATCCATGTCAAATAGCACATATCTCTCCCCTTCGCTGTCAAATACGCTGGCATTGAGCATTTCGCCGTCATAGGTCAATAGAGCCTTAAGCCCTTCTTCTTCCAAGGGTATCTCCATTATCCCTTTTTCTTCCATCAGCTTTATGACAGAAGGTGAAAGACCTTTGAGAAGAGAAGATAGATCCATTACCCCATGCAGCCTATTTCGTCATCTTCTTCAGACAGCACCACTATAGAGGAACCGTCAGCCTTCTCGATTTCGAAGAAATGCCTGCGGCTTCTGGTGACACGGATATCCGAGAAGGGAATCACCCAATCCGATCTATTGCGGCTAGATGATACAGCATCCTCAAAAAGGAAGAAGAAGGCTCCTTCCCTTTCCCAGAGCTCTACATCTTCCTGAGCATCCAGTCTATTCCAACCTTGGTTTTCAATACTTTCAACAAATCTTTCCTTTGTCATTGCTCCATAATACTATCACACCTTCTTTTTTCACATACCTATGGATAGAAAATAGTCCTTACCACTAGAACAAAAACAAAAAATGATTCATCATTCTCTACTGTCATGAGACTATAGCTCAGCTGGATAGAGCATCAGTTTGCGGAACTGAGGGTCGGAGGTTCGAAT
>JAEDOD010000119.1 GCA_016302165.1 Sphaerochaetaceae bacterium | reverse complement strand
GCTTATGATAAACACCTTGGTCGGTGCAACTCTTGGGTCCTCCGAGCAGGAGGAGAAGGATGAAAGGATGAACAATATGGATAGAAGAATAACAAGAGCCTTTCTCATAATCTTACTCCTACTCCAAGTGAGAGAGGCTTCTGGATGGCAAGCATGAAGCCTTCACTGGACATGCTTCTCCATAGCCACAGCCCTACATCAAGGCCGCTCTCAAGGATGAATGTAATATTTGGACTTACAGTTATGGACAGTCCCAGGGCACCACGGATGCCTGGAACAAAAGACACTGAATCTTCGTTGATAGTCATGAATCCACCGAAGCCCATACGTGTAGTAAACTCAACGGTTCCCAGACGGAACATGGTAGCAGCCATCTGGAACATTGGAGAAAGATTCACGAATCTCTCACCTTCTCCAAAGGTAATGTTGGCTCCTAGGCTTGCTCCGACTCCAAAGTTCTTTGTGAACTTATGGTCCCAAGACAAGTCCATGCCTGTGGAATAGGTAGCGGAGAAGTAGTTCACTTCTTCAGGAGTGATGTGAGTCATCACCTGGAAGTAGGTGACGGAATATGCCTGGTAAGGAGTGATGAGAAGCGAAATCTTATCTTCAAAGAAGTTTTCAGCTGTCTCAGCTGTAATGGGCCCGGTATAGGGATAACGGGAATTGAGATAGTCCTCAATAAGCGATACCACAGTCCTGGCATTCGAGAGAGGAGAAGACGAGTAACCGTCCTTATCAAGGATCCAGGAAGAGGAAAGGAGACGGGATATTTCAGCGTCCGAGAGATACGCAAACTTTGCAACTTCAATGCTGCTTTCTGTTGCTGACACTGAGCTTTTCTCTCCAAGGAAGGAGTAGTCTATCCTTACCCATTCGGGAGTGACAGTCTCATTTTCCAAGACAAAGTATGTCCTGTACTCCTCTTCACTAGAAGAAGCAGATAGAAGCTGTAGTGCAGCAAAAATAATAGCTGCAACTATTATTGCTTTCTTCAGATTTCTTTTCATCTTTCCCATTCGTCCAGGAAAACTTTCCTTTTTCCCCTAAAAGTTTTCCTTTCCCATTATTCCACCCTTCCTTCTACAACTCTATGACAGCTCCTCCTCGAAGATATCTTTAAGGGCATGGGCTATGGTTTCCCTTACTTCTTCCCCTTCCTCTTTTCCTATTCCGTCCGCTCCCTCAACTACCTTCAGAAATCTCTTTACAGACTCCATATAGCTTTTAAGGGAAGAAAGGGAGGAGTCTGGATAGTTCTCAGGAAAGTATTCAGAGAAGAAGTAGCTGATTACTGAGGAAAGGGAGAAATCTCCTTCATAGAGAGGAGAGGAAGGGGAAGAGAGGATCTCTGTCACTCTCTCCTTGGTCACTTCGATGATCCTCTCGTTGACTCCTCTCTCCCTCTCCCTTTCCTCGTAAAGGGAAAGAAGAGCCTTCCTTCTTCTTTCGTAGGATATTATCTCAACTTCCCTTCTATAATCTTCGTCAGTCAATCTTTCCCTCCAGGAAGGACACTGCATTAATAAGCCTATGCCCTTCATTGTCAAAGTGGCCCCCTTCCTCTTCCCTATACCCGACAGTACAGGAAGGAGAAGAAAGGAGAGAGACAATCTCTTTTGTCTTTTCTTCCACAGTAGAGATTACTGGAGAAGAGCTTTTCTTCTCCTTCTTTCCTAGGGATAGATAGATTCTTTCAGCGTTTGCTCTATTCTGGGAGAGATAATCCTTGAGTCCTCTAAACCAAAGGGAGCCGGAGACTGTTGCAATAAAAGGAAATAGATCCGTTCTAGTGGAAGAGTAAAGGGAGAATAGTCCTCCCATGGAGTAGCCCACAAGGGAGCGGGACCTGTATTTCCTGTTCTTCTCCACTTCTGGTATCAGTGAGAGGAGCTCTGAAAGTGTCACGTCCCCTTCTCCTTTGAAATCTTCTCTCCTTTGAAAGGGATTCTCCATTTTCCAGGGAGAGAGGAACCTGTCCCAATCTGAGATCTCAAGAAGGACGAAGGTTGTGTCAGGGAAATGGAGAGAGAGCTCCTCTGTAGCCTTCTCTCCGGCTATGACGTAGCATATCCGCTCTCCGTCACCATAGATATAGTAATCACTTATCGCTTCCATTCTCTCTCCTTTCCTTCAAAACAAAAGGTAAGTGGAAAAGGACTATGGCCAAAAGCCCAAGTAAAGTAATCTTCATAAAATACATATGCCACCCACCATTAAGGTTCAATATAGGTAGGTTCTCCATTGGTGGTCTCACTACATATAGGAAGTTAGTGTCATAGACTGCAAGTAAGCCGTTAATGTAGATTGCAAAGACTTCCAGAGAAAGAATGATAACTATATTCCTGACCATAGCTTTTCTTCCCAGCCTAGCTTTCTTTCCAACTATGAGATATAGGGAGAAGGCAAGAAGCCCTGCGTGATATACAAAGCACTGGTAGGGATAGACTGTGTTGAACTCTGTGCCGTTAGTGGGAATCAATATGGCAAGGATGCTGCCCATGGTTCCCATGACAGAAGTAAAGTCTATTGCTGCCTGTCGCTTTCCGCAATCTTCTGAGAACGTGATATAGAACACTACAAATAGAAGCATGGAGCATAGGTGGAACGGAAGGCACTGGGGATCCAGGTGCATTCCACCCAATGTAGACGGTACCATATCAGACAAGATCTTCGACCCTTCGCTGAGAATGGATATTCCACACATCACAAGTCCTGCCTTCTTTAGGCCCACGCGGAGAAACATTAAGACAAGAGAGTAAGCGAAGGCGGCAGACAAGAGGATCCAGAGAATATGATTAAACGAAAACAATTTAGCACCTCTCCTCCATTATGTAGAATTGACCTTTCCTGTACAAGAAAAGAGGCAGAGACACCAGGGGATTTGGGTCTCTGCCAAAAATAAAGGGGATGAAAAAGAAACTTCAGAAGGCAATCAAAGAAATTGTGTACAGTATGGTCGAAGACAGAGCCGCAACCATAAGAAGTGTGCGAGATCTCATTTGACCCTCCATTGATGTTTCTATGAAGACTCTACCACCAACTTCTCTACAAAACTTTGACAAATCCCAATCAATTTGTTCACTCTCTGAACTATCTTTTATTTCTCCAAAGCATCAGTAATCAGCTTTTCCATATATTCCCCGCTTAAGGCTCCTGTAACATAGCTCACTACTTCCCCATCCTTTCCAAATACTACAGTGGTAGGGAACGCCCTAATGGAGAAGACAGAGGATAGGATTCCCTTAGGGTCCATAAGTACTGGGTAGGTATAACCTCCATCACTAAGGAAGGACCTGATGTAGGAAGCGTTCCCTTCATTACTTTGGGAAGGGAAGGCAACACCCAGTATCACTACTTCACTGCTCTCTTTATACTTTTCATAAAGTGCTTCAATATCTGGCATTTCATAGCGGCAGGGGCCGCACCATGTGGCGAAGGCATTAAGAAATACCACCTTCCCATAAAGGGAGGATAGACGACGGAGCCTGCCGTTCTGGTCTATGAAGGAATAATCCAAGGTCTCGATAAAGGATGGAGTCCTCTCTTCTTCTGTGGCTACCTTACTTGAGCTATCTGACACAGCACTCTCATCAAGCTTCGCCTCTAGAGTTTCCCCTTCCTCCTTTATTGGACTATCGCTTTCCGCTTCAGAGCCCTCGCCGATTCCTGCAAAGCTTTCCGAAGCTTCTTCCTTAACCACTGTGATATCGCTTAGAGTTTCAGCTTCATTAGTTTTAGCTCCTGTTCTTTCTTCCTCCCCTAATAGGCTTTCGTCATGGCTTTCAGCCTCCATTCCTTTCCCTTCCGTCCTTTCCTCCACATCCGCGATTATCTCTTCGCTGATAGGGATAGTGTCGGGAATAAGCTCTTCGATTTCCTTCCTCTCAATTCTATCCTTCACTACTCCTCCTACCATCATGATTCCGATTATGAGGAGAATAATGGAGGAAATACGGACAGTATACTTCACCACTTTCATGTGCCTCTTCAGCGCTTTCATCAGCGTAGTTGCTGCAGCTCCCACCACAAGAAAAGGAATTATAAAGCCTAGGGCATAGCATATGAGAAGGTATACTCTTCCTCCCTCCACAGCAGACATCACAATGATTGACGCAAGTATCGGGCCGACGCATGGGGTCCAGGAGAAGGAGAAAGTGAAGCCCAGGAGAAATGAGAAGAAGGCGCTACCTGTTCCTTTAGCTCTGATATTTATCCGTGCTTCTCCCTTAAAGCCATACTTTGTTCCATAGAAGAAAAGCTGATAAAGGGAGAAGAGGATTATTATCACTCCTCCCGTTAGGCGTAGTGTT
>JAEDOD010000018.1 GCA_016302165.1 Sphaerochaetaceae bacterium | reverse complement strand
ACCAATGCGATAGAAAGAATTTTTTTCATTATTTCCTCCATTGAAAATTCGGGGACACGCCTCAAGGCATGCCATGACCCTTTATTCCGTTATACATTTTGGATTGTAGCCAACGATGTATTACCTGTCAAGATAAATATATTTACGATTAAGAAGTTACAGTTTTTTAAGAACTTTTTGGAGTTTTTATATCTTTATTATATCGGAAACGGGGTTTTTGGCCTTCAAACTAAAACAATCGTCCTATTTTGATAAACGTATATTTATGCAAAATATTTGATATTATGCATATTTTCTGTATTAATCAACAGTTTGTTCGTTATTTATACTGTCATTTTCATATTTCTGTGTTAAATTAGCTCTAAAGACCGGAACATTTGGCGGTACTTCAAATTTTGGTTTTCTTGGTCTTTTCTTTAGAGGTTTCACCTCTTCATAAACCATATTCTTGAAGACAATATTCCTTCTTTCACTTTTCCTGATCACTTTTTTCTCAGAAATAACATAGACCAGGAGAACTAGAGTGAGGGTCATTATCCTGGAGGAGGACAGGAAAGAAAGAAGGAGTCCTTCTCCTATCCTATAACTCTCCATAGGAGCTAGAAGCACTATGGAAAGCAGTAGCATTCCATAGTTCAGATAGTTCCTGTCTGTCTTGAAGAAAAGAAGAGACAAGACTCCTACTGCCAGGAAAAGGAAGCTGTACTTCCCCAGTTCGCTGTAAAGGGAGTAGTTTCCATTGAGCTCATAGAGAAATGAATACCTATTGAGGTAGCTGGAAGTAACAAACAGAAGAGAAAGAGAGATGAGTGCACCAAGCGTTAGGCTGATCCACCCCTTCCTTTTCCTACATATATATAAAGGTATAAGGGAAAAGTATGGAACAAGGGTATATATGACAAATACTACAGTATCGCTCCCTTTAGCTCCATGGACAGTAATGGAAGTAGACAGAGAGACAGAAGCTACTAGGATCAAATCCACCAAGTAAAGAACTAGAGATATAAGAGTCTTTCCTCTTTTGAGAGAAATCACGGAAAAGCTTAAGAATAGTGCTGACAGAGGAAGGATTATAGAAGCTCTCTCCATTCTTCCTAGATATAGAGAAACTGAAAGAGGAATGAAAGAAAGAAGCAACATTGATATGACTATGAATAGTTCTCTCCGTCTACTCATCCTCTTCCTCCAATGCTTCCTTGATTTCTCTCGCCGTGAAGCCTTTCTGTCTTAGTTTTCCTATGGCCCACTCCCGTCCCTTTCTTTTTTCCTGGGCAAAAAGCTCCTTCCTGAGGGGCTCCTTCCACATCTTCTCCTCCCAGGCTTCGTCCAGGGCTGCGACAGCAATATCTCTGGGAGATCCCTTCTCGCTAAGTCGGGAGAGAAGAATAGGCCTTCCTTCAGGGTTCCTCTTCAGCCTGGAGCGGATGAAGGCGGAGGCGAATCTCTCCTCCGAGAGATATCCTTCAGTCTTAAGCCTCTCTATAGTGGAATCAATATCCTCTCCTGAAAAGCCCTTATCCTCCAGCTTCGCCCTAAGCTCCTTTTCAGTATGCTCACGAAGGGATAGTAATTTGATTGCTTTATCGTAAGAGGAACGGTCCATAGCATGATGATACAGCGCGCAATGAAAAAAGGCCAGCCAACTCTGACTGACCTTCTCTCTTTTGGAAAATGCGATTAACGCTTTGAGAACTGGAAGCGTCTTCTTGCTCCGCGCTGACCGTACTTCTTTCTCTCGACCATTCTTGGGTCTCTTGTCATGAGGCCTGCTACATGGAGAGCTGGCTTGAGAGCTTCGTCATAGGAAACGAGAGCTCTTGCAACGCCATGTCTGCAAGCTTCTGCCTGACCATGGATTCCACCGCCATAGACGTTGATAACAAGGTTGAACTTGCCTTCTGTCTCTGTGACAGCGAAAGGCTGGTTTACCTTTGCCACGTCGGAAGCGGATACGAAGTATTCGTCAACCTTCTTTCCGTTTACAACAACTTCACCATTGCCTTCTCTGAGGTAAACTCTAGCAACAGCAGTCTTTCTTCTGCCGACTCCGTGTCCGAGGTCAACAACTTTTGCATCTTTCTTTGCCATAGATCACCTCTCCTTAAAACTCTACCACTTCCGGCTTCTGAGCCTGGTGTGGGTGTTCAGAACCTGCATATACGTGGAGGTTCACGAAAAGTCTCTTTCCCAGCTTTCCGCTTGGAAGCATACCCTTCACAGCGTGCTCCATTGGATAGGTAGGCTTTCTGACGATCATCTGACCATAGTTCTCAGCCTTCAGTCCACCTGGATACATGGAGTGGCGATAGTACATCTTGTCTTCAATCTTGTTGCCGGTGACGTTAGCCTTGGCTGCGTTGATGATGATCACGTAGTCACCCATATCCTGATGGGGGACATACTCTGGCTTGTTCTTACCGCGGAGGATTCTTGCAGCAGCAACTGCAACTCTACCGAGGTTCTTGCCCTCTGCATCGATGAGATACCATTTCTTCTCCATCGTTGCTGGTTTAACAAAAATAGTCTTCATAACAACATCCTGTCGTTTATTCTCCTGAAGAACACCGTTCTTCACCTTTCGGCGCCGGGACCGGCTATGGTCCACCAGGTTCCTCCCGGGAACTCCCTTCTGCAATGCGGTCGCTCAGCATTGCGGGCCTTCCCCTTCAGTTCCATTCATCCATAGGTTCACCGACTCTAAGCGGACCTATACATAAGCGCCCTCTGGGAAAGGAATGGCGGACTCTCGTCCAGCGCTTATCATATGGTTTCCGACCTAAAGTATCCCATGGAAGGTACGAAGAATAGGCGGAGGGAAACTGTGGGATTTCCATCCACCATATCTTCGCCACACGGCTTGGCGGGTTGCACACCTTAAGGCATGCTCTACAATAATATCGAATTTATCTTCTTTCTGTCCATACCCTTGGATGTCAAAAGAATCAGATTCTCTCCACGTCAGAGTGGCCTGCCACAAACTTCATCTTCTTTCCTGAGTCAAAGACCACTGTGACGATGACCCTTCCGTCATCCCTCTTGTCTACAGCCGTTACCTGGCCCTTTCCATGGTTCGGGCTCATTACAGCGTCAGACACAGAGTATTCCACAGTCTTCTTCTCCTTCTTCTCTTCACTCTTTTTCTCCTTGAGGCCCGTAAGATTCTTTGCCCAGGAGGGAGTATTGGAGATGGGAGCGCTACTTTTCCAGGAGGAAGTGTAGTTTGACTTGTATGTTCCGAGAGAGTATGAGGAGGAAGAAGAGGCCCTGTTTCTCTTATAGAGGAGTTCAGTGTCACCACTGAGCATCTTCTCAGGAATCTCAAAGAGGAAGGAGGACGGGGACTGGTACTGCATCTTTCCCCACATCAGGCGCTCTGTTGCGTAAGAAAGGTACAGATTCTTCTTCGCCCTGGTCATGGCTACATATAGAATTCTCCTCTCCTCCTCCTTCTCCTTGGCTTCAAGGGCATTACGGCCAGGAATGATCTCCTGCTCCAGGCCTACGCAGAATACTCTTTCGTATTCCAGGCCCTTGGTGTTATGCATGGTTATCAGCGTCACTCCACCCTTATCCCTAGGGTCTTCCTTCCCCAGTACAGAGGTGTCGAGAGTGATGTTCTCCAAGAAAGACCTGAGAATATCCCTGGAGGAGAAGACTCTCTCTTCCCCTGTCTCTACAGCCAGGGAATCCTCCTCTCCATCCTCTCCTGTTAGCACAGAGACCAGCTGGGAAAGGTTTTCAAGCCTGCTCTTCTTCTGGGCTTCATCCTTTTCGCTGTTGTAGTAGCTGAGAAGCTCTGTATCCAATAGTCCACGGTAGAGGATATCTCCAGGGTTGGCGTTCTCTTCCAGAGCCTTCTCTCCACTCTTCCAGGCTGCGAGGAACTTTCTGGCTCCATCTCCGCTTTTTCCCGGGTTATCAGAAACAAATGCTTCCAGGCCATCCATCATGTTGCCGTTATAGGCCACCATGGCATCCACCTTCTTGTCTCCAAGACCACGGGCAGGCTTATTGATGATACGCCTGAAAGAGATTTCATCCTTATGGTTCAATAGAAGGCGAAGGAAGGACAGGCCGTCCTTGACTTCCTCTCTATCGTAGAACTTCAATGCTCCCACCACCTTATAGGGGATGCCGGAGCGCATGAACTCCATTTCAAAGACCTGGGACTGGGCATTGGTGCGGAAAAGCACAGCCGTGTCGTCAAAGTTATGGTCTGAAAGGATTATGTTGGTCACCCTCTGGGCCTCTATGCGCCCGGAAGCGGAACACATGACCACAGGCTTCTGCCCTCTCTTGCCATCTGCTGAGACAATCTCCTTCTGATGACGGGAAGTGTTGTGTCTGATAAGGGCTGCAGCAGGAAGAAGAATCTCGTCTGTGGACCTGTAGTTCTTCTCCAGCTTTATCTCCCTTACATTCCTGAAATCCTTGGAGAATGAAAGGATATTCTCCACTTCAGCTCCTCTGAAGGAGTAGATGGACTGGTCATCGTCTCCCACTACCACAAGCTGTGTATTCTCCCCTACAAAGCGCCTGAGGAAGTTGAACTGCTCCCTGTTGGAGTCCTGATACTCGTCAACCATAACCAGCTTGAATCTTCTGTGGCAGTAGTTCCTGGCATTCTCGTCCTTATCCAGAAGCTCCACAGATTTCATGATGAGGTCGGCAAAGTCTACGTTCCCGGTCCTTTCCAGGGCACTTTGGTACTGGGAAAAGTATGTCCTGAAATCAGGATCTTCAGATACAGTATCCAAAGACGAAGAGTAAGGAGTGAGCCCAAGGTCCTTGGCCTTGGATATACACTTCATCACTTCCCTCATCTTCTTTCGTCTGGCCCTTGAGTCATCCCCTTCAGTTCCTACAGCTGAAAGCAGCAGCTCCAATGAGTCGTCATCGTCATAGATGGAGAAATCCCTGGAGAGCCCTACAGATTCTCCGAAGCGCCTGAGGAGGGTTCCTCCCAGGGAGTGGAAGGTCCTGAGGACAATTTCTGTAGTATCGATATCCGGAAGAAGGGCAGCAACCCTATCCCGCATTTCCTTGGCGGCCCTGTTGGTGAATGTGACAGCACAGATTTCATAGGGCCTCAGGCGACCGGTCTCTATTGTATATGCAATCTTACTGGTAATGGTCTTGGTCTTGCCGCTTCCGGCACAGGCAAGGATAAGAAGGTTATTCTCACTATCCTTTACAGCCTCTGCCTGCTCAGCGTTGAGAGATGACAGGTCAATCAATCTTCACCCCCTCCAGGTCCACTCCCCTTACACTTCTGATTCCCACTCTGACTTTGTCTCCGCTCTTCATATCCCGGCCCATGATAACAGTCAGGCCATCAACATCAGGAGCTTCAGAGTATATTCTTCCGATGGCAAGATCCTCACCTTCGATTTTCTCTTCAACAAGGGCCCAGTATTCCTTTCCGACAAAGCGCTGGAGACGCTTTGCAGTTATTTCAGACTGGACCTCCTCCAGCTCCTTCTGCCACTTCAAGGCTTCCTTATGGGCCTTGTCATGTTCCTTCTTGTTTCTCATGGAGTAGGCTGGAGTATCCTCCTCCCTGGAATATGTGAAGGAGCCCATCCAGTCAGGCTGGGCTTTCCTGATGAAGGCGATAAGGGTCTCGAAGGCAGCCCTATCCTCCCCTGGGAAGCCAAGCATAAGAGTCGTACGGATAACAGCATCACTGTTCTTCTCCCTGATTGCTGCAAAAAGGGAAGCATATTTGTCGCCGCTGCCGCTTCGTCTCATGGCCTTGAGGATTCTCTCGTCTGCGTGCTGCACAGGAATATCGAAGTAAGGAAGAATCTTCTCCTCCCTTGCCACCAGGTCAATGAGGTCCATAGGGAAGGTGTCGGGATGGATATAGAGCATCCTCAATACAAAGTCTCCTTCAATGTGGGCCAGAGTCTCCATAAGCTCTGTAAATCTGCTTCGTCCATATAGGTCCAGGCCATAGGCTCCCAGATCCTGGGCTATGACGTTGATCTCATAGATTCCTTCCCTTATAAGTCTTTCAGCTTCAGCCACAACCTTTTCAAAGGGTCTACTTCTAAGGCTTCCCCTGATTATTGGAATAGCGCAGTAGGAGCAGCAGTGGTTGCAGCCTTCGCTTATCTTGAGATAGGCGGAACGGGGGAAGGACAGAAGCTCAGCTCTGTCATCCCTTTCCCTATCGGGATCGGGATAGTCTGGAATTGTGACTTCCCTCCTGTCGTTTTCAATATCCTTGAGGACTGAAGGGAATAGGGACAGGTCATGGTTGCCGAAGATTGCATCAGCCTCCTCCAGCTCCATCTCATGGCCATAGCGCTGGGCAAGGCATCCTGCCATGACCATCTTTGCATTGGGGCATCTCTCCTTTAGGGAGAAGAAAGTATTTATCGATTCCGTCTTTGCAGACTCGATGAAGCCGCAGGTGTTGACCACCACTACGTCAGCTTCCTCCGGGTTTTCCACTCTCACATAACCTTCTTCTCCTGCATAGGAGAGAAGAACCTCCGAGTCCACCTGGTTCTTGGCGCATCCAAGACTTTCCACATATATCTTCTTCATATTATCGTCCTAGATGAGGATTCTAGCAGAAAAGGAAATATCTCTCCATATTCCTGTTTAATCATCCTTTTTTTCGTCTATATTATCACTATGCTTAATACAATCAGAGTCATTGGTGAAAAGGAAGGGGAAGTCAGAAGAAGGCTTCAAGACACAGAGAAGGAGATAGCTGACATTGTCCTTAGAAAGTGGAACATAAGGGATAAGCTATACTCTTCCATCTTCTTTGTAGTCTTTCCTCAGAAGGATAGACTGGGATCATTCCTTCCAGAGGGAAGAATCATACTTCTTTCTGAGTCTCTCCTCTACTCTGATTTCTCCGTCCTCAGGAATGTATTCATCCATGAAACAGCCCATGCACTGGACCATAGACTCAACGGCTACCCGTCAGGCCATACTCCTCAATTCAGGGAATACTGCATTATTCTTGGAATAGACCAAGGCTTTGAGAAGGCAAAGCTTAATATGGCCATGAAGAACCAGGAGAGAGTGAAGGAAAAGATGGAGAAGCTTATGGCCCTCTCCTCCTCTCCCTTCGAGAATGAAGCCATGATAGCTCTCTCCAAGGCCAGGAAGCTCCTATTGGAGAACGAAGAGATATTGAAGACGGAGGAGAAGAAGGAAGACAAGATCTATGAAGTGGACCTATATGAAAGCGGCAGGGTACCATACTACGTCTCCCGTCTATCCTCCTTTACCGGAAAGGCTACTGGATCCTTTGTTGTGAAGGTTCTGGGAAATGGAAACAAAAGTGTCTTGAGAGCCTATGGTAGGCTTGAGGAAGTTGAAGCCGCCCTATATCTATTCTCCCATCTTCTAGACTCACTGGAGGAAGAGATAAAGAGGCTGAGAAAGAATGGAATGAAGGTCACCAAGGATTCCTTTGCAGCAGGAGCCTGTCCTGAGATGGAGAAAAAGCTTAGAAGCAATGACGAATCTTCAGACAGAGCCCTCACAGTGGTCCAGGACGAAAACAGAAGGAAGGCCAAGCGCCTTGTATTCAGCGCCTATACCTTCACCCGCTCAACTTCCCATGCAACTTCCGACTCGTCCTCCATGGCCATGGGCAGGGACTTCGGAAAGAAAATGGATATCTCATCCTCCTTGGGAAGAAAGGAAATCAAGGGATAGGGAATGGCCCTTCCCGGTGACTTCCTCTTGCTTTCTGATTCTGATAAGTGCCATTGAGTCACAGCTGGATGGTGAGTCCCGAGAATTTACAACCTAGACTCGAAACATGCCTGTCATACGAAAAAAAGGGAGAACAGAAGTCTTCCTTCCATTCTCCCCTTTTAGAGTCTCTATCTCTTACTTGATAGAAGTATACATGAAGTACTTATATCCGAGTGGGTTGGAGAAGAAGCCTTCAACCTTGTCAGAGATCATGTAGATATCTGTGTAGAAGTAGAGAGGAACGATACAGCCTGTGCTCATCAGGAGGTCTTCAGCTCTGTGCATAAGCTCAGATCTGACAGAAGCATCTGTGCACTTCTTGATGATGGAGATGAGTACATCATATGTCTCAGCCCATGTTCCGTCTGTGACCTTTACGTCATATCCGAGATCTGTGAGGTCCAGGGAGTACATCTTGAGATCCTTGTGTGCGCCCTTACCATACTGTACATCGTTGTTACCGGAAGCTGTCACCCACATATCAAGGAAGGAGATAGGATCGTTGTAGTCAGCAAGCCAGCCGTTTCTAGCAACAG
Organism: Sphaerochaetaceae bacterium; assembly: GCA_016302165.1. Classification (GTDB taxonomy): domain Bacteria; phylum Spirochaetota; class Spirochaetia; order Sphaerochaetales; family Sphaerochaetaceae; genus Ornithospirochaeta. Next base: position 14,901 of record JAEDOD010000018.1, on the reverse strand, counting down.
AATAGTCTCCGTTCTTTCTTGTGTTGAGGAAGGTGTTCCACTCCTGGTTGACCAGGTTCACGTTGATTCCCACAGCAGCGAATGCGCTCTGGATGTACTCACCGATTGCCTTGTGGCCTGAAGATGTGTTGTAGAGGTATGTGAGGGTTGGGACGTTTGTGAACATTCCTGTCTTCTCATCATAGTTGTAGTACTTCTTCAGTGTCTCCACAGCAGAAGCGAAGTTAGCTTCGAAAGCTTCCTCGCTGACATCATAGTAGCCATAGTAAGGCTTGTCTGTGCCGCCAGCTGTCTGATAGAACTGTGATCCGTCAGCATTGGTCATACCCATAGCGACGAAGGAAGAAGCTGGAACCTGTCCTGCCTGTCCGATCTCTTCGCAGATGTAGTTTCTGTCGAGGACGAGGGAGAGAGCGTTTCTGATCTCAGCCTTAGCCTTTTCTGCAGCTTCGCCTGTGAGTGTGGAGCCAGCAGGAAGGATGTTCTCGTTGACATTCCAGCAGACATAGTATGTTCCGATCTGACCAGCGATGACCAGTTCATTTGGATACTGGACCTTGAGAGCTGGGATTTCTTCGTTTGGAACATCGTCGATGAGGAGCCAGTCGCCATTCTTGAAGTTGGAGAGCATGTTGTTGGCATCATCGGAGAGGTAGAACTTGATCTCGTCCATTGTGACCTGGTCAGCATCTGGATGGTCAGCGTTCTTTGTGAGTGTGATTACAGAGTTGTGCTCCCAAGCTGTGAGCTTGTACATACCGTTGGAAACGTATGTAGCAGGATCTGTTGCCCAGGATTCGTTTGCAATAACGTCTTCTCTTACAGGGAAGTATGCTGGGAATGCAAGAAGTTCGTTCCAGTATGCGATGTAGTTAGCTGTTGTAACTTCGAGAGTCTTGTCATCGATAGCCTTTACAGCCAGATCATCTGGATATCCCTTTACAACTTCGAACATGTAGCCATAGTCAGCACCAAGCGCTGTGCTTGCAGCTCTCTTCCATGCGAACTCGAAGTCACCAGCTGTGACAGCCTTGCCATCAGACCACTTCATGTCACGGATTGTGTATGTGTATGTGACGGAACCGTCAGCATTTTCAACACCATCAACAAGAGATGCAGCGGCATCAGCAACGATGACCAGCTTACCGCTTGCATCCTGATCCCACTTTGCGAGACCGGAGAAGAGGTGAGTTGTAAGAGTAGCACCATCAACAGCACTGTTAAGAGCTGGGTCGATTGTGTCTGGCTCGGAAGCGATACAGACGGAAATAGATGATGGTCCTGCAGCTACAGGAGTTGTGGCAGCAGCCTTGGGAGCTTCACTGGATCCCTGAGCGAATGCAGAAGCCAGAACAGCAAGAGCAAGAAGGATTGCTATTGATTTCTTCATTTTTTTCTCCTTAAAAGAGTATTGGTTAAGAAAATACAGTAAGAATGTGAAACATGCAATAGTAATTCCTAAAAAAAATACAATAAATCGCATAATTATGCATAAATCATAAAGTTTAAAGTTAAGGGAATAACATCAGCCCTTCTAGTCATCGCCTATTTCTAACAGATCACACTTTATCTGTACAAATAAAAACATAAATGATACGCCTCCCCCGCCCTATTCAGGCAGGAGAGGCAGCATTATGCATTCCTTATCCATTTTCACTTGGCAAAACAATTCCCGCCATCAGGCGGGAGGAAGAATATTTCTTCAGTTGATTTCAGCTGTCCTATGGCAGGCCACGAAATGTCCTTTCGACACTTCCTTGAAATCCGGCATGCTTTCTGCACACTTGGCTGCTGCAAAACGGCAGCGGGTGCGGAAGGGGCAGCCAGAAGGAGCATTGAGAGGAGATGGAATATCTCCCGAGAGGACGATTCTCTGGTTGGCCCTGGCCTTCTTTGGATCCGGCTCTGGCACAGAGGAAAGAAGTGACTGGGAATATGGATGGAGAGGATGGTTGTAGATTTCTTCAGCAGAAGCCAGCTCAACCATCTTTCCAAGATACATCACGGCAATACGGTCTGATATGTGCCTTACAACCAGAAGGTCATGGGCAATGAAGAGATAGGTAAGGCCCAGCTTATCCTGGAGCTCGTCAAACATATTGATGACCTGGGCCTGGATTGATACGTCCAAGGCGGAAACAGGCTCATCGCAGACGATGAATTCCGGATTGACAGCCAAAGCTCTTGCAATTCCGATTCTCTGTCTCTGTCCACCACTGAACTCATGGGCATAGCGGGCTGCATGCTCACTGTTGAGGCCTACATATCCCATAAGCTCCAGAACTCTCTCCTGTCTCTCCTCCTTGCTGGAATAGAGCTTATGGATATCCAAAGGCTCAGCGATGATATCGGCAACTGTCATTCTTGGGTTAAGGGAGGAATATGGATCCTGGAACACCATGGTAGCCTTGGTCCTGTATTCCTGCATGGTAGACTTGTCTACCTTCTTTCCATCGTAGATGACCTCACCGGAAGTAGGCTTGTAGAGATGGAGGATGGAGCGCCCCGCAGTGGTCTTTCCACAGCCAGACTCACCCACAAGGCCCAGGGTCTCACCCTTCTTGATGGTGAAGGAAATGTCGTCTACAGCCTTAAGGGGCTTGGTCTTGAAAAGACCCATATTGATATCGAAATACTGCTTGAGGTGATTTACTTCTACAAGAATCTTATCTTCCTTCATGCCTTGGCCTCCTTTTCAAGAGTGCAGATTCCATCGTCGATGGCATCCTTCACATTCATCCAGCATCCTGAAATGTGGTCTTCGTTGATTCTCATTCTCTCAGGACGCTTCTCAAGGCAGACCTTCATCGCTCTTTCGCAACGTGGTGCAAAGGGGCAGCCCTTAGGCATGTTCAACAGGTCGATTGGAGTTCCTGTAATAGGCTGCAGCCTCTTCCCTGCTGTATCAGCAGTAGGAATGGACCTTAGAAGACCCTTGGTATATTCGTGACGTGGATTATAGAAGATCTCGTCAGCTGTTCCCTGCTCGCAGATGGATCCTGCATACATGACTATGACTTCGTCGCACATCTGTGCCACGACCCCCAGGTCATGGGTAATGAGGATGATGGCCATGCCAAGCTTCTTCTGAAGATCCTTCATAAGGTCCAATATCTGGGCCTGGATTGTAACGTCCAAAGCTGTAGTAGGCTCGTCAGCGATAAGGATATCTGGTTCGCAGGCCAAGGCCATGGCGATCATGACTCTCTGCCTCATACCGCCGGAGAACTCATAGGGATACTGCTTCATTCTCTTTTCCGGCTCGTTTACGTTGACAAGCTTCAGCATCTCTACAGCCCTATCCCAGGCTTCCTTCCTGCTTCTGTCAGTATGAAGCATTATGGCTTCCATAAGCTGACGGCCTATGGAGTATGTAGGGTTCAGGGAGGTCATAGGATCCTGGAAAATGATGGAGATCTTTCCACCTCTTATGTGCTTCATGACCCCTTCGCCGGATCCAACCAGCTCATTTCCATCAAACTTGATGGAGGAGCCCTCCTTGATTCTGCCGGTCGTGGCCAGAATCTGCATCACTGAATATGCTGTTACAGACTTTCCTGATCCAGACTCTCCAACTATGCCAAGGACCTTTCCATGGTCCAGGTTAAAGGATACTCCGTTCACAGCCTTTACTTCACCGGCATCGGTGAAGAAGCTGGTCTGCAGGTTTCTAACTTCCAAAAGTGCCATATCTTCCTCCTTCCTAACCGTTGAGCTTCGGGTCGAACGCATCTCTCAGTCCATCACCGAAAAGGTTAAGGGAAAGGACGATGAGAGAAATCATCACAGCTGGAATCACCAGACGCTCCGGATATGAGTACATTCCGTTAAGGGCGTCGGAAGCCAGGGATCCAAGGCTTGGCATTGGAGCGTTGACACCCAGACCAAGGAAGGAAAGGTAGCTTTCGGTGAAGATTGCAGAAGGAATCTGCAGAGCTGTGGAGATGATGATTACAGAAATACAGTTAGGGAGCAGGTGCTTTGTAATGACCCACTTGCCCTTGGCTCCTGCAGTGCGGGCAGCCAGAACATATTCCTGTTCACGCAGAGAGAGGATCTGGCCTCTGATCTGACGTGACATTGAAACCCAATAGAGAAGGCCGAACACTATGAAGAGGGAGATGATGTTGCTTCCGATCTTCTCCATGACGCTTCCTTCAAGAATCTTCGAGAGAGGCTCTCTGATGACGGAAGCAAGAAGAATGACCATAAGCATATCTGGCAGCGAGTAGATTATATCTACAATACGCATTATCACCAGGTCCACCTTTCCTCCGAAATATCCGGAGATACTTCCCACAGTCAGTCCTATTACAAGGACGATGATGGATGCAAAGAATCCGACAGCAAGGCTTATTCTTGTTCCATAGACTATTCTGATGAAGTAGTCACGGCCGGCGCTGTCTGTTCCGAAGACATGGGGGAACACCTTCTCCCCTGCTTCTATCCGCTTCAGCTCCGTCTTTCCATACTGGAAAGGCTTCAGATTCTTGAAGGATGAATCTACAGGCTTACCCGGAGTCACTCCAAGCTGGGCATCATAGGAATATGGCCAGAAGAATGGAATAATGATGCAGCCCAGGGTTATGAGAATGATGATAATGAAGGATACCAGGGCCACCTTGTTCTTCATGAAGCGCTTGACACCATCGCGGAAGAATGTGGTGGAAGGCCTCATCTGTACCAGGTACTCCTTCTCCTTGTCTGTTGCAGGCCTGAAATCTCCAAGGTCCTGCTGTATAGAGAATGGTTTCTTTCTGTTTAGCATATCTCTCCCCTCCTCAGCTGAAGTCGATTCTCGGATCCACAATCTTGTAGAGGATGTCGGAAATGAGGTTCATGATGACGATCAGGGATGCCAGCACAATGGTGGTTCCCATGATCAGCGGATAGTCACGGTTGATGATGGACTGGACGAAGGCCCTTCCGATTCCAGGAACGGCGAAGATCTGCTCCACCACAAGGCTTCCTGTAACGATATAGGCAAGCATAGGCCCAATGTATGTGATTACTGGAATCAATGCATTCTTCAAGGCATGGCCGAAGATTATCCTCAGAGGAGCCACACCCTTGGCCCTGGCTGTACGGATATAGTCCTGGCCCAGTACATCAAGCATGCTGCTTCTTGTAAGCCTGATGATGTTGGCCATTGGAGAAAGGCCCAGGGTTATTACAGGAAGAATAAGGCCCTTTGCAGTCTCACCGTTGGCAGGCACAAGCCCCAGCTTTACCGAGAAAAAGAGGAGCATCAAAGACCCCATGATGAAGGAAGGCATGGAGACGAAGGCGGTGGAGATGACCATGATTATCCTGTCCAGGACAGTATTTCTCTTCAAAGCTGCAGAAGCTCCCAGCACTACGCCGGCAACTGTGGCCCAAAGGGCTGCAATCAGTCCCAGCTTGGCTGAAGTCTTAAGACCGTCCTTGACTACATCAATGACCATTCTTCCCCTTTGCTTCAGGGATGGTCCGAAGTCGAATTTGGTGAATGCGTCCACCAGATATGTCCAATACTGTTCCATGAGAGGCTTGTCCAGGCCATACTTGGCCTCAAGGGCAGCCTGCACAGCTGGAGTGATGGCCTTTTCGCTGGCAAATGGTCCACCTGGGACAAAATGCATGACGAAGAAAGTTATGGTCAACACAACCCAAACCGTAAGAACAGCAAGCAAAATTCTTTTAACAATGTAGCTTAATGTCTTTGGATTCACGTTTTGCCTGCCTATTTTTTGACTTTCTGTCTGTATATATGGGGCGAACTTTACCATAAATATGGTGACTATTTCAATAAGCACGCATAATTATGCAGAAATTTGCATAGCACATTAATTTCATAACCATTTATCCCCATTCCGCAATTCAACAAACTGAATATTTATCCTATAATCCACTTATGCACATCAACAGAAAAAAACTGCAGGGAAAGGTATTGATCCCTGCTTCAAAAAGCCAGACCATCAGGGCTTTTCTTATAGCTGCCTTCTCCCGTGGAGTATCCACAATCCGTCATCCCCTTATCTCTGACGACACCTCATCATGTATCAAGGCTGTAGAGGAGATGGGAGCTATTGTCACATTCAGCGAAAATGGTGACGCCACTGTGGACGCCACATCAGCTTTCATCGGCCTTGAAAGCCTCCATATCGACGCAGGAAACAGCGGAACCACAGAGTATCTCTCCCTGCCTCTTCTTGCCTCCCTTGGTATTCCTGTCCAAGTGGACGGGGACGAACAGCTGAGAAAAAGGCCTCTCTCCCCTCTACTCAAGGCCCTTGAGGACCTGGGAGCAGAGACAGAAAGCACAGAGGGCTTTCCTCCAGCTGTAGTCAGAGGCCCCTTGGACGGTGGAGACACTGTAATTGAATGCAGGACCAGCCAATATCTTTCAGGCCTTCTTCTGGGAGCTCCACTTGCCATAGGAGAAAGCCATATCAAGTGTTCCCTCCTCTACGAGAAGCCTTATGTGAGGATGACACTGAAGTGGCTTGATGATGAGGGCATAAGATACAGAATCTCCGAAGATCTGGAGGAAGCATGGATCGAGGGAGGACAGAGCTATCAGCCTCTGGACACCTATATCGAGGGAGACTTCTCTTCAGCAGCCTTCTTCTTCGTGGCAGCTGCCATCGGTGGGAGCGAGATTACTGTAGAAGGACTGGACAAGGATTCCACCCAGGGTGACAAGGCAATTCTTGATATTCTTTCAGCCATGGGATGCTCAGTGTCCTGGAAGGGCAACAGCGTAACTGTAAAGGGCCCGGATAAGCTTAAGGGAGGAGAATTTGACCTTAACGCCATTCCAGACACTCTCCCCTCCCTTGCTGTGGCTGCAGCCTTTGCTTATGGAGACACTCACCTGACCAATGTACCTCAGGCAAGAATCAAGGAAACAGACAGAATCAGCGTCATGTGCGAGAACTTGAGGCTGATGGGAGTGGAAGTGGAGGAAGAGAAGGACGGCATGGTTATCCATGGAAAGGGAGGCATAAAGGGTGGAAAGGTAAAGGGATACGGAGACCATAGGGTGATCATGGCCCTCTACACGGCAGGAACAGGATCTGAGGAAGGGGTGGATATTGACGATACTTCTGCAGCTTCTGTAACCTTTCCCACCTTTTTTACATTGATGAAGAGTCTGGAGGTATAGATGGATAAGACTGTCATATGTGTTTATAGCGGAACAGGAAACACTCTTTCCCTGGCAAAGAGATTCAATGGTGCAGAAATTCTGGACATCATCAGAATAAACGAAGGAAGAGAGGAGCTACCTGAAGACACAGTTAGGCTTGGAATCTTCTTTCCTGTATATATGGGAGGCGTTCCATACCCAGTAAGGGAGTTCATCGACAAGACTCTCTCCTCCCGTGACAACTCTTCTCTAGGCTATATCTTCTCCCTGATCACCTGTGGCGGCGGGGGAAAGAATGCAGAGTGGATCATTGACCGCCTTCTTCAGGAGAAGGGCCTAGGCCTGAGCTATGCTCTCTCCATCAAGTTCCCGGACTACTACATGCCACTGGTGAAGAAGCTTCCAGATGAAGAAAAGACAAAGGAGATTCTGGAGAAGGCCGAAAGCAGAATAAAGAAGGCCATGGAGGATATAGAGAAGGAAGAGATCCGCCTTCCTCGAAAGCCATTGTTTGGAAAGACTATAATGAAGTTCTCTTCCCGGGTTACACCATCTCCTGTAGACAGCAAGATGAAAACTGGAGAAAAGTGCATTGGCTGCGGCTTCTGCGCTTCCATATGTCCTGAAGGAAACATTGAAGTAAAGGAAGGAAAGGCAGACTTCGGCGAGAAGTGCCTCCACTGCTATGCCTGCTACAACTTCTGTCCGAATAAGGCCATAGAGTACGAGGGAAGGGAGGACAGGATCAGGAGCCTGGTGAAAGCGGAGGAGCTGAAAAGGAGATGAACTTTATATTCGATGAAACTCCAGATAGACGTAAGACCAACAGCGTCAAATGGAACAGGAATGCAATAGAGTCCATTTCAGCCAATGCCGACGCACTTCCATTCTGGGTTGCAGACATGGATTTCTATCCTGAGCCCCATATCAAGGCAAAGGCTGAAGAATTGGCTGGGCTCAGCGTATTCGGTTACCCCAGTTTCCCTGACTTTGAGGAGACTGTAGCCCTATGGCTGAAGGAAAAGCACAGCTGGAAAGTGGATAAGGAAAATATCCTTTTCTCCATGGGTCTATTGCATGGAGTGGCCCTGGCCCTTAATCTCTACACAGCCGTAGGAGACGCTGTACTGGTGCCTTCCCCTACCTATAGACCCTTCAGGGAGATTGTGGCCAGCAACGGAAGAGTATTCCTGGACCATAGTCTGGGATATAGGGAAGGGAAATTCTTCCTGGATAGGGAAAGATTTCGCTCTGACGCAGAGAAGGCAAAGCTGATCCTTTTCTGCTCACCCCATAATCCTTCAGGGCTGGTCTTTTCCAGAGAGGACCTTACTTTTGTGCTGGAGACAGCAAAGAGACTGGGAATTCCTGTAATCTCTGACGAAATCCATGGCGACCTGGTCCACCCTGGCTTCACCCATCTTCCTATGGGAATGGTCAACGAAGAAGTCGGCGCTGAGACAGTGACGCTTATGGCTCCATCAAAGACATTCAATGTGGCTGGAGAACACTCTGCCTTCGCAGTCTTCAGCTCCATGGAGACGAAAGAGAGATTCAGAAGAGCACAGAACTCACTGTGGCTTACAGAGCCTGGATACCTTATTGGAGAGTTGACAGAAACAGCCTACCGCCATGGGCTGGAGTGGAACAAGGCCCTCTCGGAGTACCTGGGAGAAAACGCAAACCTGGTCTCCTCCTTCCTGGAGAAGAACACAGATATCAGAATGGTCAACGGCAACGCTTCCTTCGTCACTTTCCTGGACTGCTCAAAGGTCTTTGATGACATAAAGGCATACACAGAGAAGAACAGGGAAAGATTTGACGCCACTGGCGGCGGAATCCTTTCCCGCTTCTTCGGCTTGGAAGCAGGAGTCGCCATGAATGACGGAACCTGGTTCGGAAAGGAATATGAAAAGTTCGTCCGCTTCAACTATGGAACAAAGAGGGAAATGGTGGAAGAAGCTCTTAAAAGAATCAAGAATGCCCTTGATAAGGTAAAATCGTGAAAAGTAAGACTGGAGATATTTTTCTCTTTATAGCTATGGTGTTGTCCCTAGTAGTTATAGGGCCCATGGCTAGCGCACTTCTTTATCCCTTTTTGAGTGGAAGCTGGATAGGGGAATATGTCTTCCTCTTTCTTCCCCATGTCATCACTTTCATTGTACTTCTGGTCCTTAAGGGAAAAGACATAAAGGAAGAGCTAAGGGGAAAGGATGGAGAAAGCTTCTCCCTTCCCCTTTTCTTCCTTCTCACTTTTGTGTCTTTTGTCTACTGTGTATTCCTAGCCATATTCGAGAAGCCGGAAGTCAATGACATAAGCTTATCCATTAAGCTTATTTCCCTTCTATTATCGCTGATTCTGATTCCAATGCAGATTGGAGTGGAGGAAATGATATTCCGCACTCTTCCCATCAGGATATACAACAGAGGGCAGTGGAAGGATGATAGGTTTTCTGTAGCATTTATTTCTCTTATATCAGCGCTTCTTTTCACCCTTCCCCACCTATTTAACAAGGAAGTATGGGTTTCCTCTGGAGGCTGGGCAATCCTGCACTACGCGCTCTGGGGTGCTCTAGCAGCAGCTGCAACCATAGTGACAGGAGGGTATGAAATAGCTTATGCCACACATCTGGCAAATAATCTATTTGTATCAATAGCCGTAAACTACAAGGGATCATCCCTCCCTTCCGCTTCCTTCTTTCTAAGCGAAGAGGAGACTTCATCGCCTACTTCCATCCTTTCCTTTGTTTTCCTTTTTGCCTTACTTACCTTATCTGTAGTCCTATGGAAAAGGAGGAAAAGAGATGAGAGGTAGACTTAATATCCTGGATACTCTTCTATGGCTAGGCGATATGGACAAGCTCACCATTGCATATAGCGATGTAGACTACCTGGTAATAACGCTACTTGAGTATCAAAAACTGGAGAATATTCCCTCCTCCCTTCTTCCCTCCACACTACCTCCCCTACTGGATTGGGCCTGCCCGAAGAAGGCGGAGGAGGCAAAGCTATTTGAAGTGAATCAGATCAAGCTATGGGAAAAGGTCACCAAAGCCCGACGATACTCCTCCCTTACTCTTCTGGATGCTTCAGCCACAACAAGAGGAGAAGGAGCGGAAGCTGAGCAGTTTGCTGCAGCCCTTTTCCAGGATGGAGAGGAGACTTATCTTGTATTCAGGGGAACAGACGAAAGCCTTACTGGCTGGAAGGAAGACTTCAATCTGGCCTTTGAAGACGAGATTCCTGCAGAAAGAAGGGCCCTTGAGTATCTGGAGACCATTGCCCCCAAAACCAGACGCATTCATATTCTAGGCCACAGTAAAGGTGGAACCTTGGCTCTATACAGCGCTCTCAAGGCAGAGGAGGAGACCTTTGACAAAATTGAAGATATCGTCATCTTCGACGCTCCCGGTCTTCCAGATTCCCTTACCTCCGTCGAGCGTTGGAGTAGAGTAAAGGATAAGACCCGTTCCTACATCCCCACCTTCTCAATAGTCGGAATGCTTTTCAACACAGTTGGAAAGGCCACAGTAGTGAAGTCATCAAAGCTGGGACTGTTGCAGCATGACGCCTTTACCTGGCTTCTTTCCGGAGGAAAGTTCCTGGTGGAGGAGGGAGTGTCTGAAAGGAGCCTGAAGGTGGACCATACACTTAAGGCTTTCCTTTCCAAAGCTTCCGTAAAGGATAAGGAAATCCTGGTGGAGACCATCTACAGAATCCTTAAGGCTACAGATGAAGAGAATGTATGGCTTATGCCTGAAGTGGCGGCAAAGCGGTTTCCTGAAATCAAGAAGGCAATCTCTTCCTTGAGTGAGGAGGAAAAAACCACTCTTATGTCTTTGTTCCTCACCTTGGATCAGGCTATAGGAAATAGAAGAAAAGGAATAGATCATGGCAAAAAAGAAAAAGAGTAAAGGAAAGAAGGGCTCAAAGGCCCTGAAGAGAATATTGCTCCTGATCCTGGTCCTTCTAATCCTCTTCGGAGTGATGTGCTTCATTACTCCCACAGAAGGAGAGATGGAGGGGTATGGAGAAGGGGGCGAGATCATTGGTCTCGAGATTCCTTCCGGAGGAAAGGGAGAGATAATTGAGCACACTGGATACACTCTCTCCTACAGGGAGGAATATGAAGTTCCAGAATGGGTGGCCTATGAGCTTACAAGAGAAGAAGTGACTACTCTTGCTGTGGAAAGAAAAGACAACTTCCGGGAAGATAAGACTGTAAGCACAGGAAGTGCAACTCTCCAGGATTACAAAAAATCAGGGTACGACAGAGGCCATATGGCTCCTGCAGCAGACTTCAGATGGTCGGCAGAGGCTATGGATGACACATTCTATCTCAGTAACATGTGTCCTCAGACCCATGCATTCAATGCAGGAATATGGAGCGACCTGGAAAGCGCCATAAGAAGCATGGCCTACGAAGACGGCAGCATCTACGTGGTCACCGGACCGGTTCTTACCGACGGCCCCTATGACACCATCGGAGAAAACGATGTGGCTGTCCCTTCCTATTTCTATAAAGTGGTCCTGGACTACAGCGAGCCTACTCTGAAGGCCATTGGCTTCATCCTTCCCCATGAAAACTCAAAAAATCCTCTCTCATACTTTGCTGTCACTGTGGATGAAGTGGAGGAAAGGACAGGTCTGGATTTCTTCCCTCTTCTTCCGGATAACACAGAAGAGAAGCTGGAATCCTCCCTCGACACTTCCCTTTGGGCGCTAAGGGCCTTCGACAGCTCCCTGGCTGCAGAATCGGAAGGGGAAGCTTTAGCATACGTTGCACCAAAAGCCTCTTCTCCACTACAGGACACTGTCCTCAGTGCAATCATGGAAGTGATGTACAGGATAAAGAAGGAAGTGTTCTACGCCATAGGAATCGAAAAGGAAGCAAGGAGCCTGGGACTTCTATAGCATTCCCATCATAGTCTTCAGAAGCCGGTCAGCTTCATCTCCGCTGATATTCTCCTTGTCTTGGGAGAATATGTAGAATCTGGCCTCCTCTCCCTTCCATATTTTCTCCACTCCATCGGGGCGGCGGGATTTCATCTCTGTCCAAAGGACAGGGTTGATGTGGGAGGAGAGATTGCAGTCTATGAAGAGAGCCATCGGATTCCGGTTCTCACTTCCTGCAGGATGCCAGGGTCTGGCAAGGAAAACGGAAGAAGATTCCGTATCTCCCTCCTTCAGGAAAGAGCAGTCGTGGAAAATGAAGCCTACGCTTTCGGAAGTGAATGTGGAGGGGGCTGAAACGAAGCCCTTTCCTCTGGATACTATTTCGCAGCCCTGGAAAAGGGCGGAGCCTGCTCCGAATATGAAGTCTACATTTCCCTTTATGGTGCAGTCTTCAAGAAGAGTGGAGCCGGAATCAAGATAGAGAGTATCCTGCCACCCAAGCATAGTGCAGGCCCTGAGCTGAGTGTGGTCTGCGCCGAAGACAGTCCGGAAGGCTACAGCCTGGGTATCCATCTTCTCATTCTCATGGTCCCTGTTCCACTCCGCGGCTCCAGGATAATCGAAGGAATTTGAGAAAGTGATTCCCATGGCTGAAAAGTTGGGTGCAGCTACAGTGAATGTGGCGCTGTCTCCAGTGGAGAAGACCTTCCCATCCCTTACAGTTCCATGTCTATCGTCGTTATCAATCCTGGCCCCTTCTTCGCTTATCAGCGTGACGCCAGGCCTGGTTACAGTTATTTTCTCCCTCCAGATTCCTTCCTTCAGAATCAGGGTCACTGGCCCTTCTGGAGCAGAGGCCAAAGCCTCAGCAATGGAAGACGAAGGTGTTAGCTCTAAAGTAGTCATAGTGAGATTGTATCACAATACTCTCCACTATACAAAATCCAGTTGTCACCTCGTCTCTTTGGCCTTCCTGTATAAGTATTCAGTGGCAAGACGGACCTTGTAGGCAACATCCATTTCCTTGGGAGGGAAGCAGTAGAACACCTTCTCTGTGTCTCCAATGCTGATCATGTCACCCTTTTCATACCAGTATAGGTCTGAAGCTGAAGTGTAGTTATCCAAAGGGTGTCGTCTAAAGTCCAGCTCTCCATCATCTGAGGTAAGATGAAAGCCCTCGGTGCTATGGACCAGCCTACCCTTTCCTATGTCATAGATGGCGCTATAGTCCACATGCATCAGTATTTCCACCGGCACATCAACTTTATATTCCCCTCTATCAATCTCCTTCTCTGTCTCCTTCCTCTCCCAACGTGACCACTCCGGAACAGAAGAGAATATATCGTCCCCATCCGTGGACTTTAAGGATCCGTCCTCCTCCATTCTCCATTTCTTCCCGCAAGAAGAGCACCAGATCTCTTCTCCTCCGCTTTCCATCACCCCTTCCTTTCCGCATTTCGGGCACTTGTAGAGCACGCTACATAGTCCATCAGTGCGGAAGTTCTCCTTTACTTCTATGCCATTCTCCTTCTGCCACTGGAAGTGGTCGAAGGCGAAACGGGAGGAGACAAGGGAGTTGATATCATCAGAAGTGAGAGAAGCTATCTCTTCAGGAGAAAGGAGATACTCCATGTCTGCAGACACATCCACATTCCTGAGTTTCAGAAGATTGTACAAAGGATCCCTTTGGAAGGCTCCATAGGTTCTGATCATGACCACAGGCACCTTCAATAGCTTTATGCACTTACCTAGGCTCTCTGGAAGAGGAGTGGGAGAAGTGCCGTCAAAGGAATAGGAAGCTTCCGGATAGAGAAGGATTGAAGATTTCAGCGTCCTTACTGTATACATCATATCCTTTACAAGTGCTGTCTCAGAAACGAACTTATGGGTCGGGATGCAGCCTATTTGCCTCATCAGCCACTCCTTCCCTACAAAGCCATCTGCTTCACAGATGATATTGAAGGGACGGGGATAGAGGAGAGTTGAAGCAATCTTAAGGTCTATGAAGGAGGAATGGTTCATGAGAACAAGGCAGGGCTCCTTCTTTCCAAGCTTCTCCATACCCTTTTTCCTTACAGAAAAGTGAGTCTTTCTCATGGATGGCTGGGAAAGGATATAGATAAGGGACCTGAATAGGATATTGGGCCTTACAGGCTTCTTCCTTTCATTTCTTTCCCTTGCCATAACTTCCCTATATGTGGATTTCTCTGTCTTGATCTTCATGTTCCCTCCACTTTTCGATTATAGAAGGCTTTCCTTACAAGAGAAAGAAAATTAAACAAAATCGGAAAAAAGTGACAAAAGCTGGCCCTTCCGGCAGCCCTCTGGATAGGAATGAAATATAGCACTCTTCAAGCATTATTTTACTGTTTGTTTTTGTTTTCCTCTTCTTGTGCTATATTACTATCAGGAGAATAAGCATGGGAAAATATGTTAATCTAGGAACCAGAAACATGGAAATTGATATCGATGATGATTTTTATGTCGATAAATCCATGCTCATTAAAGTTCTTAACAATAAAGTGAATAAGAAAGATCGCTTTATCTGTGTCTCCCGTCCCCGCCGCTTCGGTAAGACTATGGCTGCAAACATGATAGCAGCCTACTATTCAAAGGGCTGTGACTCCCATGAAATATTCTCTGACCTTAAAATATCAAAGGATCCAACATTTGAGGATAATATCAACAGATACACCGTCATAAAGCTTGATATCAACGGTGGCGCGACTGGAAAAGGGGATAAGACCATCGTCCAGTATTACAATGAAAACGTGGTGCCGGAACTGATGAAGGCCTATCCTGATGTCGCTCTCTCCAGTGACATGTCCATAGCAAAGGCATTGGTCTCAATCTATGAAGAGACTGGAGACAAGTTC
>JAEDOD010000118.1 GCA_016302165.1 Sphaerochaetaceae bacterium | reverse complement strand
TCCTCTCCTCCTTCTTCAGTCTCACCTGTAGGTGAAGGTTCCAATCTCCTCTTCGTTGAAGGAAATATGCCATATGCTGTCTTCCTTCAATACCTTCACTGTTCCCCTTACTGAGAGCACAGTGTACTCATCTCCACTATTGAGAGACTTGTCTTCAATGCCCCTGAGGTAGATCAGGATGCTCTCTCCGTCTTCAGAGACAGAGAAGGAAAGAAGATCCGGGAAGCTCTTCTTCTCCTCCCACTGCCATTCCTTCTCTTCAACGACAGGAGCTTCTACCACTAAGGGTTCCTGAGCGCAGGAGACGGGGACCATAAGCGCTATCAGCGACAACATTACTGCCGCTGAAACCTTCCTCAGAAAAGAGGAAAAGACGACGTTGTTTCTTTTCATAGGATTAACCTCCGATATGTCTAAAGGATGAAAGATAAAAGAGAAGTGGAGGAGGTGTATAAATTGCCGTTTTTCCTCCTTTTCTGTATGCTTTCTTCCATGGACACTAATATCTTCAGTCTGGTAACCGATTCTTTCTGGAAGATTCTGAAGCCTGGTCTATTGATGACCATACCTCTTACTCTTCTTTCCTTCTTTTTCTCACTCATCATTGCAACCTTCACAGCCCTTGTGCAGTACAGGAAGGTTCCTGTACTGAGGAAGGCTGCAAGGTTCTATATATGGGTAGTGAGGGGAACACCGCTCTTGGTCCAGCTATTTGTAGTGTTCTATGGACTGCCGAGCCTAGGGATCCTCATTGATCCATTCCCGGCAGCTGTGCTGGTATTCTCAATCAATGAGGGAGCCTATAGCGCAGAGACCATAAGGGCGGCAATGGAAAGCGTGCCCATGGGCCAGCTGGAGGCTGGTGAGTGCATCGGCCTCTCATGGTTCCAGACCATGAGGAGAGTAATACTTCCCCAGGCTCTCCGCACCGCCTTCCCTCCCCTCTTCAATTCCCTTATCTGCATGGTGAAGGACACTTCCCTAGCAGCCAACATAACAGTAACGGAGATGTTCATGCAGACCCAGAGGATAGTGGCCAGGACCTATGAGCCCTTGGTGCTGTACCTGGAGGTAGGTTTCATCTACCTCATGTTCTGCACCATTCTCACCAAGGTCCAGGCCTATGGTGAGAAGAGGCTGGAGAGGAAAGGTTTCAAAAGGGAGGCTGCATGATGGTCCTGGAAGCAAAAGGCATAGAAAAGAGCTTCGGCTCCGCGAGAATTCTCAAGGGTATCGATATCTCACTGGAAAAGGGAGACGTAGTTGCTGTACTGGGCCGTAGCGGCTCGGGTAAGACTACCCTCCTCAGGTGCCTGGATTTCCTGGAAAAGGCCGACAAAGGCACTCTGTTTTTCGACGGCATCTCCCATGATCTCTCCACCATTACCCGCCGGGAGATCCGGGACATCAGGCTCAAGACCGGCTTTGTGTTCCAGAACTATAATCTCTTTTCCAATATGACAGCCCTTGAGAATGTTATGGAAGGTCTTGTTACAGCAAGGGGCTGGGATAGACGAAAAGCAGAAAAGAAGGCCATGGAGGAGCTGGAGAAGGTTGGAATGGCAGAATGGAAGGACCATTATCCGATCCAGCTCTCAGGAGGCCAGCAGCAGAGGACAGCCATAGCAAGGGCCCTTGCCACAGAGCCGGAAGTGATCTTCTTCGATGAGCCTACTTCAGCCCTGGATCCTGAGCTTACGGGAGAAGTCTTGGGAGTAATGAAGGATCTGGCCAATGAGGGCATGACCATGCTGGTGGTGACCCACGAAATGGGCTTTGCCAGAAAGGTTGCGTCAAGAGTAGTCTTCATGGAGGAAGGGAGAATAGTGGAGGAAGGGGAAAGCGAAGCCTTCTTCTCTTCCCCACGGGAAGAGAGGACCAGGGAATTTCTCAAAAGTATAATGTCTCCTCTTTCCTGATTGTCTTTTCACTTTTTTCCTTCTTGTCTATTATTCTTGGCAAGGAGAAAGTCATGAAGAAAATTCTATTCATTTCTATCATTGCAATCCTCCTTGCCAACTCAATAATGGCAGGAGGAACTAAGGAAGAAGCTACTCTTGATCAGCTTGGAAGGATCAAGGAAAAAGGTGAAATCACCATTGCCATGGAAGGCACCTGGGCACCATGGACCTACCACAACGAGAAGGATGAGCTCGTTGGATATGACACAGAAGTGGGCAAGGCCATTGCAGAGAAGCTTGGAGTTAAGCCAGTCTTCATCGAAGGAGAGTGGGATGGACTTCTGGCAGGTCTTGACGCAGGACGCTACGACATTATGATCAACGGCGTCGACTACACAGAGGAGAGAGGAAAGAAATATGATTTCTCCACTCCCTATGCATACAACAGGACAGCTGTAATTACATCTGAAGACAATACGGCCATTTCCTCCATGGAAGACCTGAAGGGAAAGAAGACGGCCAATACTATATCCAGTACATACGCAGAAGTTGCAGAGAAGTATGGAGCAAATGTGACAGGAGTGGATGACCTTATCCAGACCTTTGAGCTTTTGATGTCTGGACGCATCGACGCAACACTTAACGCTGAAGTCACCTTCTATGACTACAAGGCTGTACATCCGGAAGCACCTATCAAGATTGCCTGCCTGGACCCGGAGTCAACAAGCGTAGTGATTCCTTTCAAGAAGGGAGATGACTCAGCGTCCCTCAGGGAAGCTGTAGATAAGGCTCTGGAGGAGCTGAGGGAAGACGGAACACTGTCAGCTCTCAGCATCAAGTATTTCGGTACAGATATAACAGGCAACAACTAAAGTCATGAACCATGATCTGACAGTCGGAAGGCCGGGGAGAGTCATATTCTCCTTCTGCCTTCCTCTATTTCTTTCTGTAGTCTTCCAGCAGCTCTACAACATTGCAGATAGCTTCGTCGCAGGGCGCTTCATCGGAGAGGAGGCTCTTGCGGCAGTAGGCAACAGCTATGAGATGACACTGATCTTCATTGCCTTCGCCTTCGGCTGCAGCATGGGCTCCTCTGTGCTGGTATCCCGTCTCTTCGGAGCAAAAGACAAGATAGGTCTCAGAAGCGCTGTGTCAACAACGCTTATTGCAACTACTATCTGCTGCCTCTTTCTTATGGCCATAGGATTCACCTTGGGAGAATGGATACTGAAAGTGATCAATACTCCTTCTTCCCTGATGGCTCCTTCCTGGACCTATCTCTGGATATACCTCCTGGGCCTGCCATTCCTTTTTCTATACAACTTCTCTACAGGAATATTCTCAGCCCTTGGAGACAGCAAGACTCCATTTCTCTTCCTTGCTGTCTCATCCATATCCAACATTGCTGTAGATATCTTCTTTGTAGCTACACTTGGCATGGGAGTGGAAGGAGTGGCCTGGGCCACCTTCCTTTGCCAGGGAGTGTCGGCCGTTTTGGCACTCCTAGTAGTAAGAAGGAGAATAAGGAGCGAAGAGGGAGAGGAGAAGGCTCCTCTATTCTCCCTTCCACTCTTGAAGGAATTCCTGGCTGTAGCAATCCCTTCCACTCTCCAGCAAAGTTTCGTGTCTGTAGGAAATATACTGATCCAGAGCAACATCAACTCCTTTGGTCCTGGAGTAATGGCAGGATACGCTGGAAGCGTGAAGCTGAACAATCTTGTAATCACCAGCTTCACCACCATCGGTAACGGTATCTCCAACTATACTGCCCAGAATCTGGGAGCAGGAAAGAAGGAAAGGATCAAGGATGGAATGAAGGCAGGATGCGCCATGGTATGGCTTCTGTCCCTGCCTATATTCCTTCTCTATTTCTTCTTCTCACCTTTCCTGTTGTCTCTATTCCTGGAGTCTCCTTCCCCAGAGGCCCTCTCCACAGGAAGAGTTTTCCTTTCAATTCTCTCTCCATTCTACTTCGTGGTTTCACTGAAGCTTGTGACAGATGGAGTCTTGAGAGGAGGGGGAGAGATGAAGGCCTTCATGATAGGAACCTTCTCGGACCTTATCATCAGGGTAGGCCTGTCCTTCATCCTCTCCCGCACTCCTCTTGGTTCCACAGGAATCTGGCTTTCCTGGCCAATAGGATGGAGCATGGGAACTGTTCTTTCCCTATACTTCTACCTTTCTTTCCTGAAGAAAAAGAAGAAGGATAGAGTCATTGTAGACTAAGTGCATGGGGCTCCTGGAGAAAGGGAGCCTCATCTTTTCGAAAGGACAACCTTTTTTCTATAGCTTCCCCTGAATGGACTGTTTCTCCATCCTACTGGGAAATTGAAATGGCCTTCATTTCCTGGGAAGGCCGGAATAAGGAAAGGATGGAGAATCCGCCAAAAACGAAATGTGATGGCAAGATCATGAACGGAGCAAGGTAATCCTTATTATTTGGAGAAAACGTGGATAGTCTGGGGCACACTAG
>JAEDOD010000017.1 GCA_016302165.1 Sphaerochaetaceae bacterium | reverse complement strand
TCTGCCTTCATCCTACGAACCTTGGCTTCTTGTTTCCAATCTACCGTTGTTTCGTGTATTGAATTGACAGTAAGCTCAATTATTACAAGCTTCTATCTTCTCTTCCCTTCGCTGATATCTCTCAAAAAAACATCGCACTTGGTTTCTTTCGCTTTCGTCGTTTCAACCGCGTGCCTAAGTAATCTACTAAAATTCTCACTTATATGTCAACAGTGAATTTCAAAAATTTTTATTTTTTTGTTTTTTTCCTTTTTTTCTACTCAAGAAGGGCTTTTGCCACCTCACACCAGCCTTCTCCTGGACCACCTTTAGTTATATATGTGGGAAGGGTCTCGAACTCTTCCCTTCTCTCCTCCACAGTGTGCATTCCTACGCTGGTAGGGATGTGGCGAAAAAGAGGTTGGTCGTTGAAGGAATCTCCAAGATACAGGGAATGCTCCAGGTAGTAGCTGCTCTTGTATCCCAAAGGGCCCTGGAAGAAGTATTCCACAGCCTTCTCCTTATCATAGCTTCCAAACCATGCATTGATATGGATGGAGCTTTCAGCCCATGTGGCTCCGTAGAGAGCGAGTGTGGATTTTAGGGCCTTGATCTCAAGGTCGTTCATCTTTCCCTTCTCGTAGGCGATATCGAAGACCCTGGCTCTCTGGTCCGAGGAAAGGGGAAGGCCTTCTGTCTTCTCCAGAAGGGCCCTTCTCTTCTGAAATACAGCTTCTTCATTTATGGCAGGATTCAGAAGATGAACCACATCTCCATCCTGGCCATGACATATCATTACAGCTCCGCTTTCAGCAATCACTGCGTCCACAGGCCACTGCCTGAGGTAGGCGTCTGCCCAGCCCATGCTTCCTCCTGTAACCAGGACTATGGTCCTGCCGCTGGCCTTCAGACGCCACATGGCTTCCAGGACCTCAGGATAGAGCTTTCCATTTCTTGTGATCGTATCATCAACATCGCTGACCACAATCTCGATTCTTTCCCTATCTTCTTCTGTGAATCCTACAAATGGGAAACCGCCGTTTCCTTTCATCTTGTCATTCCGGAAAGAGCATTGCTCTTTAAGACGTCACGGATATAGATAAGGAAGCTCATAAGGGAGGCCAGGGCCGAAAGGACGAAGAGAACCTGCAGCACTGTCAGGTATATTCCCATGAAGGAAAGGCCTGAAGTGAAGGTCTCAAGTCCTATATATATCATGGATACCACTGTGGTCACTGCATAGAGCACAGTCTTTGCCTTGCCGAAGATATTGGCAGGCATGCTCTTTCCTGCGTATTTTGCAAGAAGCATTCTTACAAAGAGGATTCCGTATTCCCTCCACATAATGATTATGAAGGCCCAGAGAGGCATGATTCCATAGGAGAGGAAGCAAAGGAAATATGTTACGTGGGAGAGAGTGTCGGCAAAGGGATCCATTACCTTCCCCAGGTCTGTAACAAGACCTCTCTTTCTTGCAATCTTTCCGTCCAGAAGATCTGTAAGCTCTGCCACCACATAGCAGACGAAGGTAATGATTGTGGCCACCACAGAAAGGGATGGTAAGCTCTGGGATACTATGAAGGCAATAAGGAAGACAGGTACCAATACCAGTCTCAGCACAGTAAGTCTATTTGGAAGATTCATATCATCTCTCCTTGGTCGAACGCTTCGACTATATCAAAGATAGTTTTACTGAGGATTTTTGTGAAGTGTCAGAGAAGGATTATTAACCAAATGGATATATATAATTAGGAAGAGGGGAAGAAAAAACTTCCTCCCCTCCTCTCTCAGACAACTGGAATCAGATCTGCTCCTTGTTGTCGATGGTGGTGTGGACTTCCTTGATAAAGTCCGCTGTAGGCACAAGATTCACCTGCTTTCCATTTCTGTATCTGATGGAAACAAGGTTTCCAGCCATCTCCTTCTCGCCGATGATCAGCATGTATGGAGTCTTCTGCTTCTGCGCCTTTCTGATCTTTGCATTCATTCTGTCGTCAGAAAGGTCCAGAGATACCCTGAAGCCTTCCTTCCTCAAAGTGGATGCAAGGTCTTTTGAGTAGTCGTAGGCCATGTCGCCAACAGGAATGATGGCAATCTGGTCTGGGCTAAGCCATGGTGGGAAGGCTCCGGCATAGTTCTCCATAAGGACACCGAAGAATCTTTCGATGGATCCAAGAAGTGCCCTGTGGATCATGTATGGTCTCTTCTCAACTCCATCCTTGTCTACAAAAGTCATACCGAATCTTTCAGGCAGGTTGAAGTCGAACTGGACAGTGGAGAGCTGCCACTCCCTTCCGATGGCGTCCTTGATCTTCAAGTCGATCTTCGGGCCATAGAAGGCTCCGCCACCTTCGTCGATATCATACTTGAGGCCTTCCTTCTCTACAGCCTTCTTCAAAGCTTCTGTGGCTGCATTCCACTTCTCCACTTCACCTACGCTCTTTTCTGGCTTTGTGGAGATGTAGGCATGGATGTCATTGAAGCCGAAGGCATGGAGCATGTGAAGAGAGAATCTCAGAACTTCCATTATCTCGTCATCCATCTGGTCTGGTGTTACGAAGAGGTGGGCATCATCCTGAGTAAATCCCCTTACTCTCATGAGACCATGGAGGGAACCGGCCTTTTCATATCTGTATACAGTTCCAAGCTCTGCCCATCTGCAGGGGAGATCCCTGTAGGACTTCTTGGAGTTCTGGTAGATCATGATATGGAATGGGCAGTTCATAGGCTTTACATAGTAGTCTGTGTTGTCCATCTCCATTGGAGGATACATGGAGTCCTTGTAGAAGCCCAGGTGTCCGGAAGTCTCCCAGAGCCAGCTCTTTCCTACATGAGGTGTGTATACCATCTCATATCCGTTCTTGTAGTGCTCTTCTCTCCAGAACTGCTCGATGGTCTGCCTGATTCTTGCTCCCCTTGGATGCCAGTACACAAGGCCTGGGCCTGCCTCTTCATGGAGGGAGAAGAGATCCAGCTCCTTGCCCAGCTTTCTGTGGTCTCTCTTCTCGATGTCTGCAAGATGGTCCATGTATGCCCTAAGGTCTTCCTTGCTGCCCCAGGCTGTAGCATAGATTCTTGTAAGCATCTTGTTCTTCTCGTTTCCTCTCCAGTATGCGCCGGCAATGGAAAGAAGCTTGAAGCCATCTGCACAAAGTTCCTTTGTAGACTCCACATGAGGTCCCCTGCAGAGATCTGTAAATGAGCCCTGTGTATATGTTGTGACAGTCTCTCCTTCAGGAATAGCCTCCAGGAGCTCCAGCTTATACTTCTGGTTCTTGAAGATCTCCTTGGCCTCTTCTCTCGTCACTTCCTTTCTGACGAATTCGCGGCCGCTGTTGATGATCTTCCTCATGTTCTTTGTAATTGTCTCAAGATCTGCATCTGTAAGAGGACGAGGCAGATCGAAGTCATAGTAGAATCCATTCTCGATTGCTGGTCCGATGGCAATCTGTGCATCAGGAAACAGTTCGAGGACGGCTTCAGCCATGACATGGGCTGTCGAGTGTCTCAAAGTGCTGAGTTCAATTTCTTTAGCCATATCTTTCTCCTTATAACGAATAAAGCCTTTGCAGACTCACCCTTACACTTTTCTGTGCAAGGACGAAGCTGCAAAGGCTCCGCGGTTCCACCTTGCTTCCCCCTTTTTGAGAGGACGCTCAATTAATGCAGTTGACGCCTGCCTACGGCATTCCATACTTGCATAGCTTTGGGGAATGCAGCTAGGGAGTGGTTTTCACGCATCTAGCCCCAGGCGTCTCACACCCACCTTTCGGCGGACGCCTTTCTCTTCGGCGGCATCAAAGGCTACTCGTCTCCTTCAAACGCTTTTGTACCATGATGTTACTCTCTTTTTCCCAACTCTTTCAAGAGTTCCGGACAAAGAGGAGAAATCAGAGAACAGACCTTTTCAAGAAATGCCCTATCCTCCTCACCAAATCTTTCCACCCTTGGACTGTCTGTGTCCATCACTCCCCATAGCCGCCCATCCTTGAAGAGAGGAATCACAATCTCGCTTCTTGAAAGGGAAGAGCATGCAATGTGGCCGGGAAACTTCTCCACATCGGGAACAATTATGGTCCTTTCCTCACGGGCACACTTTCCGCAGACTCCCTTGGAGAAAGGAATGGTGGAGCAGGCAGGCTCACCCTGGAAAGGACCGAGGACCAAGGTCTCTCCCCTTACAAGATAGAAGCCGATCCAGTTAATGTCCTTAAGGAACCAGAAAAGAAGGGCGGAAACATTTGAAAGATCAGATATAAAGGAAAAGACATCACTTCCCTTCAAAAGTGATGCCTCTGCATATTCCAGGACTATGTCCCTGTCCTTATTCTCATCTCCTGTAAGATAGAGGGAGAACATTACACCTCCTCCTCAACAGGAAGGGTGGATACGGAGGAGCCGAACATTTTCCTCATCTTCACTGAAAGCACGGCAAATGATGTGGCAAGGTCTGTCCTCTGCATGACCACTTCTGAGGGAATCTTCAGATCCTTGGGGGCGAAGTTCCAGATTCCCTTGATTCCATATTCCACCAGGGAGTCTGCAACGCTCTGGGCATGCTTGGCTGGAACGGTTATGACAGCAATGGAGATTCCATTGGTCTCTATGAAGGACTTCAGCTTATCCATGCCCTGGACCACCAGGTCTCCCACCTTTTCTCCGATCTTGGCAGGATCGTTGTCGAAGGCGGCCACTATCCTGAGACCGTAGGCTGCAAAGCCTTCATACATGCTGATTGCCTTTCCCAGGTTTCCTACTCCAACTATGAGAGCCTCTGCAGAGTTATCCCAGCCCAGGACGTGGGTGATGCTGTCGATAAGCTCATCCACCACAAAGCCCACCTTAGGCTTGCCTTCTATTCCTGTGCAGGAAATGTCCTTCCTGACCTGGATTGGCTTGAGATTCAGCTCCTCAGCCAGTACAGTTGCACTGATATACTCCATACCTTCAGCCTGCCTCTGTCTGAGAATCCTCAAGTAGGAGGGGAATCTCTTTACAGATGGAATTGGAACCTGAATCTTCATATTATCCGTTATCATAGCTTTCAAGCCTTTCCTTTACCTTTATATACTCTTCATAGGGGGTGCTGGCCCCTGCTGTAAGCCCAATTATACCATAAGAGAAGACTTCATCAGGAATTGATTCACAATCTTCAGCCAAAAAAGAAGGTTTGCCCAACCTGGATGCAGTCTCCACCAGCTCCCTGGTATTTGCAGAGTGGGAGGAGCCCACCACCACGAAGGCCTCCACCTCATCTGCAATTCTTCGGACACCGTTGCGTCTTGAGACGGAAGCAAGACAAATGGAATTGGCCTTATCTATTTCTATCCCCTTTTCCCTAGCCTTTTCAAGGATTTTTTCCATTCTGGATATGGAAAAAGTAGTCTGGACCACAGCTCTGTAGCTTCCCTTCTCCACTCTATCCAGATCCTCGGGTTCAGATATGACAATGGCGTTATGGGGGGCGGAACCAAAGAGGGAATCCACTTCCGAATGTCCTTTGTAGCCTAGAATCAATACAGGTTTCTCCGATTCCCTTACAAGGCTCTGGCCTCTGAGAACCACAGGACATGTGCAGTCGATGATCTCCAGCCCCTTGGCCTCAAAGCCGGAACGGAGGGAATCCGTTATTCCATGGGCCCTGACTATCAGGCACCCCGGTCCATCAACCTCATCAGGAGAAAAGACAACTTTTCCTCCCTTGGAGAGAAGACTGTCCACCACCTTATTGTTGTGGACAATATTCCCGAAGAAGTAGATATTCTCCTTTCCCCTTCTCTCCTCCACTGCAATTTCCGCTTTCCTTACTGCGTTGTCTACACCCTTGCAGAAACCAAGGGCCGGAGCCATTATCACCTTCATCAGTCCACGAGGGAGTATTCCTCTTCCTCCTTCTTCTCCTTTATCTTGTCGATAGGGAATTTTCTATGGAAGACCATAAGAAGGGCTGGAGCGATTATGGATGATGAATATGCTCCCACCACAAGGCCCCAGATCAGGTTAATGGCAAAGTTCCTGATATCTCCAGTACTGAAAATGGAGAGTGGAACAATGGCAAAAAGCGTAGTAAGAGTTGTAATGAAGGTTCTGGAGAAGGACTGACGGACAGACCAGGACACCATTGATGCCGGATCCGAGCCTCTATTCTCCTTTATGTTCTCCCTGACCCTGTCGAATATGACTATTGTGTTGTTCAAGGAATATCCGATTATGGTCAGCACTGCCGCAATGGTGGTGCTGGACACCTCCAGCCTCAGGATCACCACAAAGGAGAGCATCATCAATACGTCGTGGATAAGGGCGATGATTGACGAAAGGGCGTAGGAGATACGGAAGCGCACTGAAATATAGAGCAATATAAGCACAAAGGCAATGAGAATTGCACTGACAGAGGAACGGAAAAGGGAGGATGAGAACTTGGGTCCCACGAAATCAGACTGCAGTACGACAATGTTCTCCTCTCCATAGACCTTGGAAAGCTCTCCGTTGATTCTTCTTTCAGCTTCGCTCTGTCCTTCATTCTCCTTAAGGAGGACTCTTACCTGGAAGGCTCCGCTATTCTTGTCTCCCACGGTCTGGACCTTGACTCCATCTATTTCAGACAAGGCGGAACGGAGGGATGAAATCGTCACATCCTCCCCATCTGTAGAGAAGTTGATTCTTCCGGGAGAAGTGGTCAGGGTCATGGGATAACCGAAACCTGAAACCAGATTATCTGTGCAGAGTGTGGGATCCACCACCTTTACTTTGAGGCCTGAAGCGGCAAGGGCTGCTCCCAGCTCCCCTGCAGTAGGATAGAGGGAGGAAGGAAACTCCTTCTCCTCTACTCCCGAGGCGGAACGGAAGGTCAGGGTAAGGGTGGTGCCAGAGACTGAAAGCACAGCGCTTTCGCTTCCTTCATAGGATACAGTCATGCCAAGAGGAGCTATCTGTACGCTTTCAGAGTATCCTGAACCGAAGTCAATTCCGGCATTGAAGCCCAGAAGGATGAAGACAATTATTCCTGCCACTATGAAGAGTGAGGAAAAGATAAGGGCTGGAACCTTGAATTTCAGGACATCAATATCTTTCATCTGTTTTTCCTCCATCCTATGTGGACCTGTCTTCCATTCTCTTCACTGATGAAGAGGTCAAAGATAAGATGGGAAAGCAGGAGGGCTGTAAAGAGTGAGCATCCGATTCCCACTGCCAGCGTTACCGCAAAGCCCTTTACGGAACTTGAACCAAGGACTATCAGGACAGCGGCGGCTATGATTGTCGTGACATTGGAGTCCATGATTGTCCAGAAGGCTCTTGAGAATCCGCTCTTGACCACCATGAAGCCCGCTTCTCCCTTGGCCTTCTCCTCCTTCATCCTTTCGTAGATGATTACGTTTGCGTCGATGGCCATACCCAGAGTAAGTACGATTCCTGCTATGGAGGCCAAGGTCAGGGTGAAGTTCAGTGCTGAAAGAAGGGAGATCATGAGAAACAGGTTCATGAGAAGGGCCAGGTCTGCAACAAGGCCGGATAGTCCATAGTAGGCCACCATGAAGACTACTACCAGAAGAACTCCAAACAGAAGGGCCTTAAGGGCCAAAGCTACGCTGTCGTCTCCAAGGGTTGCTCCGATGGCAGACTGGGACACCACCTTCAAGGCCATAGGCAGGGAGCTTGTCTTAAGCACCACAGCCAGGCTCTGTGCCTCTTCAGCTGTGAAGGCTCCTGTAAGCTGGACAGACTGGCTTATTGCATCGTTGATTGTGGCAACGCTCTTTACCTTTCCATCCATGACCACAGCCAGGGATTCACCTTTATGCCTGGAAGTGAAGGAATAGAAGATCTTTCCTCCCTCGCTGTCCAAATTGAAGTTGATGGATGGAGAGATGGATGAGATATTCTGTGTAGAGCTTTCTCCAACCTTGGCGCTTTCTATGTGGCTGCCGTCCAGGGCAACCTCATCGTAAAGGACCACAAGGCTCTTCATGAATTCGATGCCATATTCATCCTGGGCATAGTAGCCTGCAAGGGTCTTTCCTTCAGGAATATAGGAGGGGCTTACGAGAAGGCCGTTTTCATCGATGAAGGCGCTGGGATTCTTCTTGTATTCGCTGTTGACCCTGCTTGTAAGGGTGTCGTCAACAAGCTGGAAAGTAAGGGAACCGGAGGAACGGAGGAAGGAGTTCACCCTTTCAGGATCCGCCTCTCCAGGAATTTCAATGAGGATCTGGTCCTTTCCCTGAAGTCTGATATCAGGCTCTGTGACACCGAACTGGTCGATGCGGGCGCTAAGCACGTCGATATCTTCCTTCAGAAGGGCCTCAAGCTCACTTTCCGTAGGCTTTCTGCCATTCTTCTCCTCAAAGGCTGTAGTGTCTGCATCCAGAAGCACAGACATACCTCCTCTCAGGTCAAGGCCAAGGTTCAGGACTTTGGAGGAGAGATTCTTCACGTTCATTATCTCTGTCCTCTTCTCCTCTTCAATGGCGTCAAACAGATCTCCTTCGCTGGCGAAGGTAGCCACCATTGAATACCATGTCCATTTGGAAGGAACGCTCTTGCCCTTCGCTTTCAGATTCTCCTTTGCCACCTTCTCCAGGTACTTATATTCCGGGCTTACTTCCCCCTCACCGTCATTAAGTGCCTTGTCCATAAGGACGCGAACATCCCGTGAGGCCTGCCCACGGGAGTATTCTCTAATCTGAAGGTTTGATCCGGCAGCCAGCTGCTTGGTAGCCTCAGGCGTAAAGCAATACCACTTTACCGTAGGGTAAAGCAGAAAGGACGCCACAGCGACTACAAGCAGAACCAGCATGATTCTGCCTGTCTTCTTCATATTTTATTTTGTCTCTTCTTTATTTTCTTCAAGCTTTGCAGCCTCTTCTGGCTTTGCTGCTTCTTCTGGCTTTGCTTCTACACTAGCCTTCTCCTCAGCCTTCTTGTCCTTCTTTTCAGGAGCAACCTTTACAGCGTCCTTACTTGTTACGGAAGAGATGGCTTCCTTGGAGAACTCGATTCTTGCAGAGTCGTCAACCTTGATGACAACTGTCTTATCCTTGACAGTGACGATTGTTCCGTGGATGCCACCGATTGTGACAACCTTATCGCCCTTCTTCATTGCGGCAAGCATTGCCTTTGCTTCCTTGTCTCTCTTCTTCTGAGGTCTATAGATAAGGAAATAGAAGATGAGAATGATTAATGCGAACATGATCAATGAAGATGTCATGGATGCGGAAGAAGCTGAATCTGCCGCCATAAGTGCGATTGAGTTCATTTGATTACCTCTCTAATTGGGAAAAAGGATAGCATGGGCCTTTTTATAGGGTCAACCATAATTAAGGGTCTCCCGAAGGAGGCCCTTAGTTGTACTGTCCTATATTACATCATGCCCATGTCAGGACCTGCTGCAGGAGCAGCTGGTGCCGGAGCTGGAATATCTGTAACTGCACACTCTGTGGTAAGGATGAGGGCTGCAATGGAAGCTGCGTTCTGAAGTGCGCTTCTTGTAACCTTTACAGGATCGATGATTCCTGCCTCTACCATGTTCACCCACTTCATTGTGTTGGCATCGAAGCCTACGCCCTTCTCAGCATTCTTGCACTTGTCTGCAACGATTGCTCCATCCACACCTGCGTTCTCGCTGATCTGTCTGATCGGCTCCTCGAGAGCTCTTCTGACGATTCTGTATCCAACCTTCTCTTCCTCTGTGAGACCTTCAAGATCCTTGGACTCGAGAACCTTGGAAGCCTGTACCAGAGCTACACCACCGCCAGGGATGACGCCTTCCTCGATGGCTGCACGGGTTGCACTCAGTGCATCCTCGACTCTGTGCTTCTTCTCCTTGAGCTCAACTTCTGTAGCGGCTCCCACGTTGACCACAGCAACTCCGCCAGCCAGCTTTGCAAGTCTTTCCTGAAGCTTCTCCCTGTCGTAGTCAGATGTGCAGTCAGCAATCTGGACCTTGATCATGGCGATTCTGTCTCTGATTGCGGAAGCTTCTCCTGCTCCGTTGATGATTGTTGTGTTGTCCTTATCGACAGTCACTCTCTTTGCTCTTCCAAGCATTGTGATATCTGCATCCTCAAGCTTCATGCCAAGCTCTTCTGTGATGACCTGTCCACCTGTAAGTACAGCGATATCCTCAAGCATTGCCTTTCTTCTGTCGCCGAAGCCAGGAGCCTTTACAGCAACTACGTTCAGTGTGCCTCTGACAGCGTTGAGAACCAGTGTTGCAAGAGCTTCACCATCCACATCCTCAGCGATCATTACAAGTGGCTTGCCGGACTGTGCAACCTTCTCCAGGAGAGGAAGAAGTTCCTTCATGTTGGAGATCTTCTTGTCATAGATGAGAATGTATGGGTTGTCCATGACACAGGTCATGGTGTCCCTGTTGTTGCAGAAGTAGGCTGAGAGATATCCTCTGTCGAACTGCATTCCTTCAACGAAGTCTACAGTAGTATCGATAGTCTTGCTTTCCTCTACTGTGATGACTCCATCCTTGCCTACCTTGTCCATTGCATTGGCAATCTCGTCACCGATGGTTCTGTCGTTGTTGGCGGAGATGGATGCAACCTGTGCAATCTCCTCCTTGTCCTGAATCATCTTTGCTTCGCTCTTGATGCACTCCACTGCATCCTGGACAGCCTTGTCGATACCTCTTCTGATGCCCATTGGGTTCACGCCTGCTGCAACGCTCTTCATTCCTTCCTTGGTGATGGACCATGCAAGGACAGTTGCTGTAGTTGTTCCGTCTCCAGCTACATCGTTGGTCTTGGCTGCGACTTCCTTGAGAAGCTGAGCTCCCATATTCTCGAAGGGATCCTCGAGTTCAATTTCACGTGCCACGGAAACACCATCCTTGGTTACTGTCGGTGCACCATACTTCTTGTCAAGAAGAACGAGACGACCCTTTGGACCAAGTGTTGTCATGACAGCCTTGGAAATCTTTTCAACACCATTTACGAGAGACTTTCTTGCCTCTTCGTTAAACTGAAGCTGCTTTGCCATTTGTTATATCTCCTAATATCTGTATCAAATATGAAGAGTGAAAAACTTCACTGAAAAGAAAAATAACAATAGAGAGGAAAAACGGCAAGAGTGGAAAGCAATTATCCCTTCAACTGACCACTGTGGCAAGGAAAAAGGCAAGGGAAGCGCTGAGAATCCCTGAAACCAGGTTCACCATATCGTTGTCGAAGCCGGGAATTCCCCTGATCCTTTCGTTCCTTTCCCCGTCCTCCTCCTTCTTCTCTGTGGCCCTTCCCTCCTTATTTCTGTACTGGACCTGTAGAGTGGCTCCAAGAATTGAGTCGATTACAGAGCCCAGGAAGGCTGATCCTGCCACTACTGAGGCTACTCCAAGGCTCAAGGCAAGAGTTCCCATTGCCATCGTGGCCACAAGGACAGAAGCCACAAGGCCTCCAAGAAAGCCATAGGCTGTAACCCCACCGCTGATTCCCTTGGGAACCTTGGTGAATGTGATTATGGAAACCGGTTCCTGACGGCTCATCATGCCAAAGGCTCCGCTCCAGGTATCAGCTGTGGCCTCAGCTGTGGCTGCAGAGAAGGCTGTAAGGGCAGGAATCCTGAGATAAGGGAAGTTTACAGCAAGTAGGCATAGGGCTGCAGGAAGGCCGTTGGCCAGGACCTGGACCATATCTCTTCTGCTGCCCTTCTTCTCGATACGCTCTCCTTCCTTGGCAAACTTTGATATTACGGAAGAAGAAAGGAAGAAGAAGAGGAAGACCAGAAAGGCTGAGACTCCGCCCATCCATAGGACCACCAGGCCAAGGACCACAGCAGAAATGGCACCGGAAAGGGTAAGCCACCGACGACGAAATGAAATAGCTGCCAGAAGTCCAAGTACAATAAGATATATGGCTAAAAGAAGCCATGGGGGAAGAAGCCTCAGCTTCCCGTCAATTATTCCAGTCAAAGTCTGCATAGAACCTCCGTCAGAAGTGCAGCGAAGAGGGGCACAGTAGCGTTGTCGATGCCGCTGGGAGATATATTCTCCACTCCTGAAGAAAGGAGTGCAACAAGAAGGGAGCCCCAGATGCCCAAAGGGGAAAAGGTTATGGCCACCAGAAAAGACACTAGAGCCATGGAAAGGGTTCCTTCAAGGCTCTTTTTTCCGCCTCCGCTCACTCTGTAGCCATGCTTCCCCCACTTCTTTCCGATGAGGG
Source organism: Sphaerochaetaceae bacterium (assembly GCA_016302165.1). Taxonomy (GTDB): domain Bacteria; phylum Spirochaetota; class Spirochaetia; order Sphaerochaetales; family Sphaerochaetaceae; genus Ornithospirochaeta. Next base: position 11,626 of record JAEDOD010000017.1, on the reverse strand, counting down.
CAGCGCTGCCGTCTCCCAGTCCCATGATGAGGACTCCCGTCACAGCTGAGGAGGAGGCTATATATCCACCGTTTACAAGAATCACAAGAATAAGCACAGAAAAGGGATAGACTACAAGGCCCATATGCCTTTTGTCGTCATCAAGACCTATGATTCTCCCCATTCCCATGTGGGACGCAACAAAGTTGAAGACTATGAAGACACTGGGCCCCACAAGCCTCAGAAGGGGATTTTCAATCATGTAGACCACAGGAAAAATAAGGAGGGACGTGGCCATATGGATGAACTTTCTGTTTCCTTCACCCTTCAGAAAGCCAAATCTCTTTCCCAAAAAGGCGACGAAGGCCTCCAGGACTACATATAGGCCACACATAAGGATGATCAGATAGTCTCTCATATGAGTATTATATCCCCTTTACCCTTTTACTCCTACTATGGAGGAAAGAGCGACAAGATCATCTATTTCGTAGTCGATAGCCAGGCCTGAACCGAATTTCCGTCCTGTCCTGTCATAGAGGCAGGTATCAATACCTGCATTTATTCCTCCAGGCATATCTGTAAGAAGACTGTCTCCCACCAGAAGGACCCTTTCCCTCTGGGGATCTCCAATGGCGTGGAGGACCGCGTCAAAGAACTCCTTCCTGGGCTTATCGTAGCCTATATCCTCAGAGATGAAGACACCGTCAACCATACCGCATATTCCGGATTTCTCTATTTTATTCACCTGGGATCTTCTGTATCCGTTGGTGACCACATATTGCTTCACCCTGCCCTTGAAAAGGGAAAGAATCTCAAATCCCCCAGGATTGTATTGGAAGCCGTCACCCAGGCTTTCCATATATATTCCGTTCATCTCCCGGGCCTTAGCGCCATCCTTTCCAATGGTCTCCAGAAACTCCTCAAAGCGCTTCCAGACTATTTCGTCCTTCTTTTCCTTTCCTTCTTCCGCGAGAGTCCACCACTTCCAGTTGATGGTGTGGTACCTGTCAAGTTCCTCCTCGCTGCAATCTCCAAGGCCCAGGACAGATAGGGCCTTCCTTACAGCGCTACGCTCTGCAGGAAGGGGGTCAAGAAGAGTTCCGTCCACATCCCAGAGAACAACATCATATTTCATGGTTCCTCCACATTAATGGTCTATATATATAAAGGAAAAGGCAAGGACAGGAAAAGCCATTTACCATATCTCAATCTTGACATACCATTCAAATGCCTAGAGAATGTATAAGGAATGCATATTCATGCAATACATAAAGGAGTTTTATTCAACAATGAAAGAAAGGAACAACAGACTTACAGCTGTTAAGGAAATAATCAAGAACAATAGGATAGACAGCCAGGATACTCTTCTGGAGCTCCTTGCCAAGGAAGGCTACAACGTAACCCAGGCCACACTTTCAAGGGACCTGAAGATGCTGAAGGTGGGAAAGATATCAGACGGCTGGTCCGGCTACTACTATGCCCTTCCTGATAAGGACCTTATCAGCGAGTCCGAGAAAAGCTACATCCAGGATGTAAGGCGGGGAATCCTTTCAATCGAGTTCTCAGGAAACTTCGGCGTGGTCAAGACCAGACCAGGACACGCAAACAGCGTCTGCTTCGCCCTGGACGTACTGGGACTACCGGAGATTCTTGGCACCTTGGCAGGAGATGACACAATCTTCCTTATCCTCAGGGAAGGAATGACAAAGGAAGACCTTCTTGAGTCCTTTAATTCAAGAATTCCTGAAATCAAAGAGTGACGTAATCCATCCTAATGTTCTAGAATCAAATCAAGGAGAATAGAAATCCATGGAATTCAAGAATCTCGACAAAGCAGAATCCTTCCTTCTCCTGAAGAATGAAGGAAAGAAGGACATAAGGGCTCTCCTCACTCCGGAGAGAGTGAAGAAGGCTGACGTAAAGCTGGGCGGAGGCCTCAGATACAACTGGGCCGCCATGCCAGTAGACAACAAGATCCTCAAGGACTACCAGAAGCTTTCTGACGAAATGGAGCTCATCGCAAAATATAAGGCAATCCTCTCGGGAGAAGTAATGAACACAGGAGAGAAGAGGCTTGTTCTGCACCACCTTACAAGAGGCAACGTCCTGGGGCAGGAAGTCATGGCCGACGGAGAAGAAAAGGGCGCCTTCTACAAAGAGCAGTGCGAAAAGATCAGAGTCTTCTCAGACAAAGTCAGGAAGGGCGAGATCAAAGGTTCCACAGGAAAGAAGTTCAAGACAGTGTGCCAGATTGGAATCGGCGGATCCGACCTTGGCCCCAGAGCCCTCTACCTTGCCCTGAAGGGCTGGGCCGCAGGCTCCAGAGTAAGGACACTGAACGCAGAGTTCATCTCCAACGTGGACCCTGACGATGCTGCAGAAGTGATCAAAAGACTCAATCTGGAGACCACACTCTTCATCCTGGTGTCCAAGAGCGGAACCACACAGGAGACACTTACAAACAGGGATATGGTCCTGGATGTGCTTAAGAAAGCTCCAATCCAAGGTTTCGACGCTTCCAAGCACATGGTTGCAGTAACCAGCAAGACAAGCCCACTGGCTTCCGACTCATCGATGCTGGCTTCATTCTTCATCGACGACTACATCGGCGGACGCTACTCATCCACCAGCGCCGTAGGCGGCGTAGTACTCTCCCTTGCCTTCGGCTACTCCACCTTCGAGAAGCTCCTGAAGGGAGCCCATGAAGAGGACGTCTTGGCAACTAATCCCGACGTAAAGAAGAACGGCGCCCTCCTGGACGCAATGAACGGTTTCTACATGCGCTCCGTGCTGGATTATCCCGCAACAGCCATCCTCCCCTATTCCCAGGCCCTCTCCAGATTCCCTGCCCATCTCCAGCAGCTGGACATGGAATCCAACGGAAAGCACGTCAACAGGAACGGAGAGCCCATCGATTACGTCACAGGCCCTGTGATCTTCGGTGAGCCGGGAACAAACGGACAGCACTCCTTCTACCAGCTTCTGCACCAGGGAACAGACATCGTTCCATTGCAGTTCATCGGCTTCAGGGAAAGCCAGAGAGGCATGGACATCGAGACCGCCGGCTCCACAAGCCAGGCGAAGCTCAACGCAAACCTCTCCGCCCAGATTGTTGCCTTCGCCCTTGGAAAGGATGATGAAAATCCAAACAAGGAGTTCGGAGGAAGAAGACCATCTTCCCTCATCTACGGCCAGAGGCTCACTCCCCAGGCTCTGGGAGCACTTCTTGCACACTTCGAGAACAAGGTCATGTTCCAGGGACTGTTGTGGAACATAAACTCCTTCGACCAGGAAGGCGTGCAGCTGGGCAAGATTCTTGCAAAGAAAGTCCTCAACGGATGCGAAGGCGACGAAGTCCTCAAGGCTTACGCAGATCTTCTCATCTAAGGGAAGGCCATTCGGGGTCGGAATTGACCGGCCCCTATTTTTTTGGAGCAGTTTTGTGAAAAAGATTGGTTTTGACAGTGACAGATATGTGAAGGAACAGACCAGGTATATCCTTGAAAGGGTCCATGCCAGCAAAGGCAGGCTCTACATCGAGTGCGGAGGAAAGCTACTTCATGACCTCCATGCCTCCCGAGTGCTTCCAGGCTTCGACCCAAATGCCAAGATGAAGGTTTTCCAGTCCCTGAAGGAGCATCTGGACATAATCATCTGCATCTATGCAGGAGACATAGAGAAGAGGAAGATCCGTGGAGACTTCGGCATCAGCTATGATGCAGACGTGCTGAAGATGATCGATGACTTCGCCTCCTATGACCTTAAGTGCAACAAGGTTGTGATCACCAGATTCGAAGGTCAGGCCTCAGCAGTGCTATTCAAGGAGAAGCTGGAGCGGATGGGCATCAATGTATACACCCATAGGGCAACTCCAGGTTATCCTTCAAACATCGATCTTGTGGTGTCTCCAGAAGGGTATGGAAAGAATGAATACATTCCTGTGGAAGCTCCTGTGGTGGTGGTCAATGCACCGGGACCAGGCAGCGGCAAGCTTGCAACCTGCCTTAACCAGATGTATCACGAAGCCAGGATGGGCATGACTCCACACTACTCCAAGCTGGAGACCTTCCCTATCTGGAATCTGCCTTTGGAACATCCTGTAAACATAGCCTATGAGGCTGCGACTGCAGACCTTGGAGATGTAAACCTTATAGACCACTTCCATCTCCAGGCCTATGGAAAGGTGACTGTAAACTACAATAGGGACCTGGAAGCCTATCCTCTTCTGAAGAAGATCATTGAAAGGATCAACAATTCGGAGTGTCCATACAAGTCTCCCACAGATATGGGAGTAAACAGATGCGGCTTCGGAATCACAGACGACGAAGTCTGCAGGGAGGCTGGAAAGGAGGAGATAATCCGCCGTTACTTCAAGATCCGCACCGATTATGCCGCAGGACTGGCAGACGAGGCCACTGTAGACAGGATTACAGCCATTATGGACAAGTGCCAGCTTACAGGAGAAATGAGAAGCGTGGTCCTTCCTGCCCGGCTTGCCCTGAAGAAGGCCATTGAGGAGGGAAAGGGAAAGGACGGAACTGTATGCGCCGCAGCCATTGAGCTTCCTGACGGCAGAATCGTCACAGCCCACAACTCCATGGTCCTTCACGCCTCCTCCGCCCTTCTGCTGAATGCACTGAAGGTCATGGCGGGAATCGATAAGGAAAAGGACCTTATCAAGGATACTGTCATCGCTTCCGTCACAAGAATGAAAAGGGATGTACTGAACGGAAAGGGAGTTTCATTGAACCTGGACGAAACCCTGTTTGCATTGGCCATGAGCGCTGCTGAGGATGAAGACAGCAGTAGGGCACTGGAAGCCCTTCCTCGGCTGAAGGGAATGGAGGTCCACATGACCCACATTCCATCCCCAGGAGACAGTGCAGGACTGAGAAAGCTGGGGCTCCAGTTCACTTCAGACCCAGTGTATCCGGCAAAGAATCTCATATAGTATGGTTCCCCTCTTTCCGGAGGGGAGCTTTTAGAGATAAGGGAAAAAATACAAAATGTATAGTTTTTCCCCTTATCCCATAATCAAACCTTGCAAAGCATAGATTTATGACTGAAAATTTACCTATGTCAAATAAGAATGAAGACAGGGCCGACAAGGCTTTTGTGCAGGGATATAAGGAGTTCTTCTCCTTGAACCCGGAAAGCCTTTCCCCTGAAGAAATAAAAGATCTCAATAATGGAGCCATAGGGAAAAAGGCAAAGAAGAAACACCTTGTCACCACCTGGCATGATGTATCATCCTCCACCTTCATAATCCCTGTATCAGACGGCGGCACCATTACAGCATATTTTCTCATGAGCCAGAAGCAGAAGGATGAAATGGGCGTCATGCCCCTTACCATCTTCCTTCACGGTGGCGGATGGCTCCATGGAAACATGGATTTCTATTCCTCATGGCTGAAATATTTTGCATACACCATGAAGACCGCTGTACTTCTTGTAGACTACAGGCTTGCCCCTACCTACAAGTTTCCAACAGCAATCGAGGACTGCTACGACGCAATAATCTGGGCCATCGAAGGTGCAAAGTACTGGAAGATAGATCCAGACCAGATATATGTGGCTGGAGACGGCTTCGGCGCAACGCTAGCGACCACGGCCACAATTCTCCTGAGAGACAGGAAGGGCCCCACCCTTTCAGGTCAGATCCTCCTCTACCCTATGACAGACTGCAGGCTCAGGACCCAGTCCATGGAGTTCTACAGGGAGACTCCTGTGCTGACACAGAAGGCTCTCAGCTGGTACATAAAGAACTACTCAAGGGAGCTTAAGGACAGTCTTTCACCATTGATGTCCCCTTCCCTTTGCCCAGACCTTTCCAGGCTACCTGACGCACTTATCATCGGAGCTGAAGTCGACCCTTTGAGAGATGACGCAGTGCTGTATTCGGAAGCATTGAAAAATGCAGGAACCAAGTCCAATGTGCTTATTGTGGAGGGAGCAATGCATGGCTTCATGCCTTTCAGGAAAGCAAGAGGCAGAGTTGAGGCTGAGAGCGCAATCTGGCAACTTCTCTCAGGACGAAACGTGGAGAACATAGAGCTTCTGAACAAAAAGGCCTTCAGGCAATATCGCAGGAAACATGAATTTTGATGGACAGAATGGAGAGCTCGTCCTTCCGGAAAGCTAATCAAGGGGGGATGCCAACCAAAAAAGACAAGCCCTCCATGCTGTCCACCTTGTTTTTTGAACACAGTGCCTATTAATTTACCACATTAATATACACGTTTACTTCTTTTTTGTTTAGTTAATTTTTCTACTTTTTTCCCTTTTTGTTATCGTTCTCTTTCCTTGTTGACAGAACTTCAATTTATGACGAATTTTAGAAGGGGAAGTAGGTAATAATGTTAGGGTTCCTTTTATCAGCAAGAACTATTCTTACGCTATCGGCAATTATTCCGGCCATAATGCTCCTTTTGCATGTCCTCAGGAAGGACAGGCTTGATAAGGAGTCTCCGCTCTTTATCCTTTCCCTGGTGGGCTGGGGAATCCTTTCCACCTTCGCCGCCATGATTCTGGAGAAGATCGGCTCATTCATCCTTGCCTTCTTCTTTCCCTACAGGACCCTTATATACAACGCCATCTTCTACTACGTCGTGGTGGCAATGAGCGAAGAGGGATCCAAGTACTATCTATTGAGAAGAAGGACCTGGAACAGCAGCGAGTTCAACTGCCAGTACGACGCTGTAGTATATGCTGTTGCAGTATCCATGGGCTTTGCCCTATGGGAGAATCTGATGTATGTATTCAGCTATGGCCTTTCCACTGCCCTTCTGAGAGCCTTGACCGCTGTTCCTGGCCACGCTTCCTTTGGAGTGATGATGGGAGTCTGGTATGGAATGGAACGGCGATATGCATATTGGGGCAATGAAATAAAAAAGAAATTCTCTTCAGTCATGGCCTTCGTCCTTCCAGTGCTGATGCATGGCACCTATGATTTTCTATGCTCCATAAGCTATGGCTGGAAAGGAAACCTGGTCTTCATCGCCTTCATCATCATACTCTTCTCCCTTTCCTGGAACATGGTAGATAGGGCCAGCAGAAAGGATCAGTATCTATAGTCGGTATATTCAGTGCTTCTTGACGGATGACCGGCCATCCATCAAAGAAAAACCCCTCATCGGCAAAAAGGAGGAAACCGTGTGAGGGGAACAAAAGGAGGTTACTGAAACCGAAAAACTAAAACTTATCTTTCGATTTCTGAGCACAATATAGTCATTTGAAACGGTTATGTAAACCGCTTAATCGAAAAAAATCGAAAATTTTTATTTTATTAGCTTTAATTTATGACAATGCAACAGATTGCACATGTTAAAACTATAACATTTTGGACACCGGATTACCAGTGTCCAAAAATTTTCCGTCTTAATACTCCACGTGGAGAAGCTGATGCTCCCTTCCCCTGAGAAGTCTGTCGTAGCATGCTTTTACAGCAGGGTTCTCTTCAGAGTGCCTGATGGAGAGAAGCCTATCCGCTTCATAGAGTCCGCCTCCTCTCTTCTGCCTGACTTCTGCATGAACAAAGGGCTGTCCGCCACCGGAAACGCAGCCTCCAGGGCAAGCCATGACTTCGATGATATCGAACTTCTCGCCATTCTCCACTCTTCTCAGAACCTTTTCTGCGTTCATGAGTCCGCTTACGACAGCAACCTTCACCACAGATTCATCGTTTCCGACCTCAAATTCCTTGATGCCTTCGTTTCCTCTCACTCCAATCTGGGAGATCTTGGTGACAGCGCTTCTGCTCTTCTCCTCCACCACGTTTCTGAGGACAGCTTCCGTAACTCCTCCGGTGACTCCGAAGATGACGCCAGCTCCGCTCTTTCTGTCGTATGGAGCATCTACAGGTTCCGGATCCAGGTCTGAAAGCATGATTCCAGCTTCCCTGAGCATATGGGTGAACTCCTCGGAGGTTATTACAGCATCCACATTTGGAATTCCATTTTTCATGAACTCCTTTCTTTCTGCCTCAAACTTCTTTGCTGTACAAGGCATGATGGCCACATGGAAAAGCTTCTTACCTTTCTCTTCCCTTTCCTCCTTGATTACAGAAGCGAACATCTGCATCGGGGAGCGGCAGGTGGAGACGTTCTTCAACAGGCCTGGATGCTTCTTCTCGCAGTACTGGACCCAGCCTGGGCAGCAGGAGGTGATTATAGGCAGGTTCTTTCCTTCCTTAAGCCTTTCCAAAAACTCCTTGGATTCCTCGATTACAGTGATGTCTGCACTGAAGGAAGTGTCGTAGACTTCATCGAAGCCCATCTTCCTTAGAGCGGCGAAGATCTTGCCGTCCACATTGGCTCCTTCCTTCACGCCTTCCATATTGCCCATGGCCACCCTTACGGCAGGAGCCACCTGGACCACTGTCTTAACCTTCTCATCAGCAATTGCATCCCATACCCGCTTTATATCGCTACGCGGCATGATTGCACCAGTAGGGCAGGCCACAGCACACTGGCCGCAGCCTACGCATGGAGACTCTGAAAGAGGCTTGCCGAAGGCAGTGGAAATCACCATTTTGGAACCTCTGTAGGCAAAGTCGATGGCTCCAACGTTCTGTACCTCGCTGCAGGTACGAACGCAGTCACCGCATAGAATGCACTTTCCGCTGTCGAAGGTAATGCAGGAATTTGAGTTGGTCACCCTTCTCTCTTCGCTGCTGTTGGGGAATCTCACTCCGTCGATGTTGAATCTTACAGCCAGGTCCTGAAGCTTGCAGGCCTTGTTGTTTACACAGGTAGTACAGTCTCTGCAGTGGTTTGCCAATAAGAGCTCAAGGATATTCTTTCTATATTTCCTGAGCCTTGCCGTGTTGGTCTTGATGCTCATTCCATTCTTGGGAGGAGTGGAACAGGCGGTATAGAGATTACCCTTCTCATCCTCAACCATACACATTCTGCAGGCGCCATATATGGAAAGGTCAGTATGGTAGCAGAAGGTAGGAAGCTTAACTCCTGTCTTTCTGATGAGCTGGAGCATATTCTTCTCGCCGTTGATTACCACAGGGATTCCATCTACATACATGAATTCAGCTTTGATCATAATTATGCCTCCTTTACTGCACCGAACTTACAGGTAGAAATACAGGAACCGCAGCGGATGCACTTTTCAAGGTCGATATGGAAAGGTTCCTTGATCTTTCCGCTTATTGCATTCACAGGACACTTTCTGGAGCATGCAGAGCAACCTTTGCACAGGAGAGGATCAATGTAGAGCCTCTTAAGCTTCTGGCACTGGCCTGCAGGGCACCGTCTTTCACGGATATGGGCAACATACTCATCCCTGAAATACTTGATGGTGCTGACCACGGGGTTAGGAGCAGATTTTCCAAGGCCGCAGAGAGCTGTGTTGGATATGGTGTCTGAAAGCTCCTCCAATAGCTCGATGTCTCCCTCCACTCCATTGCCGCTGACGATCCTCTCAAGGATTTCCAGCATCCTTTTGGTGCCTTCACGGCATGGAACACACTTTCCACAGGATTCGTTCTGGGTAAAGTGCATGAAGAATCTTGCAACCTCCACCATACAGGTGTGGCTGTCCATGACCACCAGGCCTCCCGATCCAATCATTGCTCCGATTTTTTTCAGGTTGTCGAAATCAAGAGGAAGGTCCAGATGTTCCTTTGTCAGGCAGGCTCCGCTGGGGCCTCCTATCTGGACAGCCTTAAACTCTCCATCCCCTCTCATGCCTCCACCGATATCGAATATGATCTTGCGGAGAGTAGTTCCCATGGGAACTTCAATGAGACCGGTGTTGGTAATGTTTCCTGTAAGGGCGAAGGCCTTGGTTCCAGGACTGCCTGCAGTTCCGATGGAAAGATACCAGTCTGCTCCCTTTCCGATGATCTGAGACACAGTCGCGAAGGTCTCTACGTTATTGAGGACCGTAGGAGAATCGAAGAGGCCATGCTCCGTAGTACGGGGAGGCTTGACGCGGGGGAAGCCTCGCTTTCCTTCGATGCTGGCTGTAAGGGCACTGCCTTCTCCGCATACAAAGGCCCCGGCACCTTTAGCTATATGGATTCTGAAGCTCTTTCCGGAGCCAAGGATATCATCACCGAGAATTCCATATCTCTCTGCCTCCTCAATGGCCCTCTGAAGTCTCTTGACGGCCAATGGGTACTCTGCCCTGACATAGATGTAGCCTTCGGTGGCTCCGACAGCCACGCCGGCGATGATCATACCTTCAAGCATTCTATGGGGATCGCCTTCCATGATGGAGCGGTCCATGAAGGCTCCCGGATCTCCCTCGTCTCCGTTGCAAACTACATATTTCTGGTCGCCCTTGGCCCTCTTCACCTGCTCCCACTTCTTTCCTGTAGGGAAGCCTCCACCTCCACGGCCTCTAAGGATGGATTTCTTCACTTCCTCGATGATCTGGTCTCCGCTCATTTCAAAGAGAGCCTTCTCCAGGGAAGCATATCCTCCTATTGCAATGTATTCCTCTATGCTGTCTGCATCGATTCTTCCACAGTGCTCCAGAACCACCCTGTTCTGCTGGCGGTAGAATGGAATCTCCTCCTGCTTTTTGTAGAGAGTGCCCTGTGAGCTGTAGCCAAGACGGTCAATATATTCACCGTCGATGACTGTGGTATGGAGAATCTCCCTGCAGTCCTCCACCTTAACCTTGGTATAGAGCCAGCCCTGGGGCTCAATGCGTACCAAGGGTCCCATTTCGCAGAAGCCATGGCAGCCGCTTTTCTTCAGGCCCACCTCATCTTCTCCATGGGGCTCCTCTTCCAGCGTTACAGATACATTGATGCCCTTCTTCTCCATAAGAGACTTCAAGGTTTCATAGATCTCCAAGGATCCTCCTGCAACGCATCCTGTTCCTCCGCAGACGATGATCTTTCTGGTCTGGTGGTCATAGGCATTCTTGAACCTGGCCCTAGCCTCAACGAGAGCTTCTCTGGAATTGAAAATCATTTTGACTCCTCCTTGACCTTAAGGCTGTATATGACCTCCATAGCCTTATCTGGAGTCATGGCAGGATGGACCACATCGTTGACAGTCATTACAGGAGCTAGTCCGCAGGCTCCAAGGCAGGATACTGTCTCAATGGTGAAGAGCTGGTCTTCCGTAGTCTTCTTATTTTCGCTTACCCCCAGCTCACTTCTTACTCTTTCAAGAATAGGGACAGAGCCTCTTACGTGGCATGCTGTTCCGTCACAGAACTTGATTACATACTTTCCCTTCTTCTCAAGGGAGAAGTTCTCATAGAATGTGGCTACGCTGAAAATCCTGGCTTCACTCATGTCCAGCCGTTCAGACAGCCTGGGGAACACTTCTTGGGGAAGGTAATGGTAATGCTCCTGGATTGTCTGAAGGATCGCTATTATGGCGCTCTGTTTTGCACCCCACTTCTCTATGGCGGCATCCACCACAGAATAGTCAAATGGTTCAGGCATCTTTTTCTCCTTTTCTCTCGGTCTAGGACCTACCTACTAGTCTACAGGAGGATGATGGGGAATGGTAGAAAAATCGTTACTTATTTATCGAAATATTTTTTCTGGAAAAAAAAAGAATCTAGAAAACCTAGATTCCCCGTTCTTCAATGATTGAAAGGAACATTTCATGGAGCCGTCTGTCTTCTGTCAGCTCAGGATGGAAGGTCATGGCCAGCTGGTTTTTCCACC
>JAEDOD010000117.1 GCA_016302165.1 Sphaerochaetaceae bacterium | reverse complement strand
GCAGTTCTACTGCGTGGGTAGTTGATTTTCTCTATGTTCTCTTTCCGTATTATTCCCTTGGTCACATCAGTAAGAGGGCAGTGAAGGGAGATTACGTCAGAGAGGGCGAAAAGGGAGGGAAGGGAGACATTCCTCCAGCCTTCCTTCACTGTTCTGGAATAGCATATGACTTCCATGCCAAAGGCTGAAGCCAGCTCAGCTGTCCTTTCTCCTATGGCACCCATGCCGATGATTCCCATGGTCTTTCCCTTCAGTTCAAGAAGGGGATAGTCCCAGAAGCACCAGGTATCCTTCCATCTTCCTTTCTTCACTTCCCTGTCGTGGTGCCCAATGTGATGGCACAGCTCAAGAAGGAGGGCCATGGTATATTGGGATACGCTATCCTTGGCATAGGAGGGGACATTGGATACCAGTATTCCCTTCTTTTCTGCGTATGCTGTGTCTACTGTGTTGTATCCAGTGGCCAGGACACATATGTATCGGATTGATGGGCAGGCATCCATAACCTCTTTGTCGATTACGGTCTTGTTGGTTATTACAATCTCGCTTTCTCCAATGCGGTCAATAACTTCATCCTTTGCTGTATAGTCAAAGAGAGTGAAATCTCCTTCTCTTGATATTTCGTCCCATTTCAGGTCTCCGGGATTCAAGGCCTTTCCGTCCAATACTGTTATTTTCATTGCTTCTCCTTCCTGTATTCTATTGATTCCACCAATGAAACGGAACAGATATGCAAAGTTTTCCTTTTCCCTGGAACCTGTATTGAGGATTTTCGGACTTATTTTTTCAATTTTATGAATAAAGTGTGGCGGACTCCAACTTTTGTTGTTAATATGAGCGGGCTGACATGAGCCTTTTCTGCTCCTTTCGTCGACTGGGGCCGGGAAGGAGAGGCAGACTTGAAATCAGGGGCTGGGAAAACACCCAGAAATAAATTTATGGAATAAAGGACGGAAGAAATGGACGTCAAATCAACCAACAAGTATTTTACAGAACGTCAGAATGAATTCGAATCATCTGCCAGGAGCTACCCTAGGAAGTTCCCGTTTGCCTTAGCCAAGGCCAAGGGCGTATGGGTAGAGGATGTAGAGGGAAACAGGTATCTGGACTTTTTGTGTGGTGCCGGAACCCTTGCACTAGGCCACAATGACGATGAGGTCAACCAGGCAATGATAGATCTCATATCCTCAGGAGCTCCACTCCATACTCTGGATCTGACTACTCCTGCAAAAGACAAGTTTGTTGAAGAGATTCATTCAATCCTTCCCTTCGGTATGGCAAAGGATGTAAAGATCCAGTTCTGCTCCCCCTCTGGAACAGATGCCACCGATGCAGCCATAAAGCTTTGCAAAAGCGCCACAGGCAGAGGAACTGTAATCGCCTTCTCCGGCGGCTACCATGGTATGGGCCACGGAGCCATGGCTCTTACAGGCAACTGCAATGCAAAGAATAAGGTCCAGAACCTTATGCCTGGAGTTCAGTTCATGCCTTATCCAAACTCCTACAGATGCCCTATGGGCCTGGGAGGAGAGGCTGGAGCCAAGGCTTGCGGTGCCTATTTCGAGAGAATGCTGAAGGATCCGGAAAGCGGATTGACCAAGCCAGCCGCAGTAATCCTCGAGCCTATCCAGGGAGAAGGTGGTGTAATTCCTGCTCCAGTTGAGTTCCTCCAGACTGTAAGGAGGGTGACAGAGGAGCTGGATATTCCACTTATCTGCGATGAAATCCAGTGTGGCATGGGAAGAAGCGGAAAGATCTTCGCCTTCGAATATGCAGGAATCGTTCCTGATGTGATCCTCGCTTCCAAGGCCATTGGCGGCACCCAGCCCATGAGCGTAGTAATCTACAACAAAAAGCTTGATACCTGGGGACCAGGAGCCCATGCAGGAACCTTCCGTGGAAACCAGCTTGCCATGGTTGCAGGAACAGTTGTAATGGAAAGGCTGAAGAGCCCAGGTTTCCTTGAGGATGTAGTAAGGAAGGGAGATAAGTTCCGCTCCAGGATGGAGGCTCTCAAGAAGGAGTGTCCAATAATCGGAGACGTGAGAGGCAAGGGCCTTATGCTGGGCATAGAGTTTGTGGATCCAAATGGACCTAAGGATATCATGGGCCATCCTGTGGAAAGCGGAACAATTTGCGCCAGAGTCCAGAAGGAGTGCTTCGAGAACCATCTGGTAATGGAGAAGGGCGGAAGAAACGGAAGCGTCATGAGATGTCTTACAGCCCTTAACATCAGCGACAGTGATCTTGAGACAGGAATCGAAATCCTGGAGAAGGTGGTAAGGAGCATCAACAAGGAATATGTCTGAAATGCCGTTCATTCTATCCAATAGGGATGAAGACAGGAAGATCTTTGAAGCCATGATCAACAAGACCATGGCTTCCTTCTTCCGTACCATGGGAGATGGAAAGGCCTTTTCCGGAATCGATCCCTATTCATTGAGAAGGAAAGTAAAGGAAATGGGTTTTCTTCCAGAGAAGGGCATAGGCTTCGACGCTGCACTGTCCAAAGTGGAGGAGACTGTACTGGCCAATCTTTTGAGGACCTGGTCCACTTCCTATATGCCCCACCTCCATTCTCCTGCTCTTCTGGAGACCATATGCTCTGAGCTTCTCATCGCTTCCTTCAACGACAGCATGGACAGCTGGGACCAGGGCCCTGCGGCCACAGAAGTTGAGGAGGCAGTAATCGGCGGCCTATTATCTCTTTTCGGTTACCCTGAAGGCTCAGACGGAACCTTCACCAGCGGAGGAAGCCAATCCAATATCTCTGCGATAATTGCAGCCAGAGACTACTATCTGGACAGAGTCTTCTCCACTGATACCAAGAAGAAGGGAATGCCACCGGAGTATTCTACTCTTCGTCTCTACACTTCAGAGATCTCCCACTTCTCCATGGACAAGGCCTGCCATATTATGGGCCTGGGCTACGACAGCGTAAGAAAGATTCCTGTGGATGATAAGTGCAGAATAGATCTGAAGGCCTTCGAGCGCATGGTGGAGGAGGATAGGGCCAAGGGTCTTCATCCCTTCTGTGCTGTAGCAACAATAGGAACTACAGATTTCGGCTCCATAGATCCGATTGGAGGCATGAGGGAGATCTGTGACCGATATGGTATCCATCTCCATGCAGATGCCGCCTACGGCTCTGGAGCAATCATGAGCAGTACCTATAAATCCAGGCTTGGAGACCTGTCCCTTGCAGACTCCATCACTATAGATTTCCATAAGATGTTCCTTCTTCCAATCTCCTGCTCAGCTGTGCTGATGAAGAATGGAAAGAAGCTTGAGTGCTTCCAGCTCCATGCTGATTACCTTAACAGGGAAGAGGATGAGGAGGACGGATATATCAATCTGGTTGGAAAGAGCATGCAGACCACAAGGCGCTTCGATGCACTGAAGGTCCTTATGGCCTTCCAGACCAGAGGAAGGGAAGGCTTTGACGAGATGATTACTAAGGTCATAGACAACGCAAGCCACTTCTTCCATTTGATCAATAATGATGAAGACTTCATCTCCAGTGTGGAGCCTGAGCTTTCAAGTGTAGTGTTTGCCCTGAAGGATGGAGACGAAGTAAACAGAAGGGTAAGGAGAATGCTCCTTGAGAAGGGAACTGTAATAGGCCAGACTGTGAAGGACGGAAAGGTGATGCTGAAGTTCACTCTTCTCAATCCAAACCTCGAGAA
This sequence comes from Sphaerochaetaceae bacterium, assembly GCA_016302165.1. Classification (GTDB taxonomy): domain Bacteria; phylum Spirochaetota; class Spirochaetia; order Sphaerochaetales; family Sphaerochaetaceae; genus Ornithospirochaeta. The sequence goes on along the minus strand of JAEDOD010000117.1, from coordinate 818 downwards.
GGAGGATTTCCCTCCAATCATCTCTGAAATCAAGAAATGCAGAGATAAGGTGAAGGAGGAAATGTGAAAGCATTCCTGACTTCCTTTCCTCTGGACGAGACCCAATGTGCCTTCTCAAGAAAGAATGGCTTCAGAGACGCTTTCCTTTCCTCTCTGGGAGGAAAGTGTCATATGGTATTCGTTGCATCGGACCCAAATGACTATAAAGGCACTGAGGGCTTTGCTTCCCTTATCTCTTCTGTACTGGAAAAGGAAGGAGTGAAGGTGCTGTCCTGTGATATACTTGACAACAGGAATAAGACACGGGCCGCTTCCCTTTTCAGAAAGGCTGACCTGGTGGTCCTTGCAGGTGGCCACACTCCCACCCAGAACGAATTCTTCGCTTCCTTCCCGCTGAAGATGATTCTCTCCTCCTATAAGGGAACTCTCCTGGGAATCAGCGCTGGAACCATGAATAGCGGCAAATTCGTCTATCTCATGCCTGAAGAGGAAGGTGAGACAAAAGACGGAAGATGCAATGTACTTGCCAAAGGCCTTGGAATTACCAATCTTGTCACAATACCACATTATGACGAAAGGGAAGAGGATATGCTTGACGGCATAAATCTCTGGAGAGATGTGGTCTATCCCTTCTTCTCTTCCAGGGTCGTCATGGCAATACCAGACGGAACCTACATCCTTGTAGATAGGGATGGAGAGAGGATAATGGGGGAGTGCTGGGCCATAAAGGGCGGAAAGAGAGAGAAAATCTCGGAAGAAGGTGAAGAAGTTGGAGTTGAGAAGGAAAAGGCTTAGTCCTTCTCAACTTCCCACCTGAC
>JAEDOD010000116.1 GCA_016302165.1 Sphaerochaetaceae bacterium | reverse complement strand
GTCACAGCGCCAGACGGGTTTTTCCGTCTCTCCAATAGAAATGGGAAACTCTTTTTCACTCAGGAAAAACAAAGTATCCTTACTCCATGGAAAAGTATCTCTATGGCAGAAAGGTCCTGGTTACAGGAAGCGGGAGCGGAATAGGGCGGGAGACCGCAAGACTCTTTGCAGAGCATGGATACACTGTGTATGGAGTGTCCAGGACAGTGGAGGAAAAGGAGGAGACAGTTGGAAAGGGAAGGCTCATTTCCCTGAAGATGGATGTGACGAAGGAGGAGAGCATAAAGAGAGGGCTGGAAACAATTGGAGATTTTTCCATTCTTATCCATTCTGCCGGATGGGGTATCGCCGGCTCAGCTGAAGACAGTGACCTATCCTTGGTCCGGGCCCAGGAGGAGACAGACTACTATGGAGTTCTCCTTCTGAACTCCCTTGCTCTTCCTATTCTCAGGAAGAACCCAAGATCCCTGGTAGTTGCCGTCTCCTCCATAGCAGCCAGGGTTCCACTTCCCTTCCAGGGCCACTACAGTGCCGCCAAATATGGCCTGGAAGCATATATGGGAGCACTGAGAAATGAAATCAGAGGCTTCGGCACCAAGGTTGCTGTAGTGGAGCCTGGAGACTTGTCCACAGGTTTCACCTCTAGAAGGATAAAGGCCATAGGTGAGGATTCTCCCTATGCCTCCCTCTACAGCAAAGCCATAAAGGAGATTGAGAAGGATGAAAGGGAAGGTGGAAAACCAATAGCTGTGGCCAAAGTGATCTACGGCCTTTCGAAAAGGAAAAATCCTCCCTACCGTACTCCTGTGGGCATAGTGTATAAGACGCTGATGTTCCTTCTCAGATTCTTCCCTGATAACCTTACTCTCTTTATTCTCAGGAAGATGTATGGACTGGAGGGATAATGAAGAGAATCATGATAGTTGAGGACGACGAGACATTGGCCGAGGAGCTGAGTATCCTTCTGGAAAGGAATGGCTATGAGCCTGTAGTCTCAGAGCCCTGTGACCTTATTCTGATGGATGTGAATCTGCCTCCACAGCCGTAGTCTTGATAATCGCCATGCTCTTTGTATCGATGGTATCTGTAGCACTGTCTTTGGCAATTCTTTCCGTGAAGACGCTTTCCTCTGTCAATGAGGACAGAAGGACCATGGGCATTCTAAGGGCTTTGGGTATAGATGGAAGCGGCAGGCAAAAAATAGTGGCCTCCGAGACACTTGTGTTCTTCCTCCTGCCTATGGTGATTCCACTTGTTCTGAGCCTTCCAATATCTGAAGTCTGTGCCATGGTCTACAGGTCCTGGGGTATGGATGAAAGTGTATGGGCAGCCTACGTCACAGCATTTTCCGTGGACCTTTTCATTGTCGTGGTTTCAGCTCTCTATTTCTTTGTGACACTGAGAATCAAGCTTACAGCCATAGCTCGCAGGGAAAGAAAGGAATAGTGTGTCCACTCTTCGGGGTGGACTTTTTAAAGGCCTGTCTCCCCATAGGGAAACAAGCCTTAGGTCGATATTTCAGTCCCGGCCCACGTGATGGGACGCATGGCCTTTCGCCCATTCAGAAAGAAGCTTATCCAGAAGAGAGGAAAGCTCTTTCTGCTCTTCGTCAGTAAGGACAGAGAACAGAGATGATTCATCTTTTCCATGGATGCGCATCATCTGGCTCTTGTGTTCTGCAACGGCACTGGCCTTTAAAAGATTCTGGACCAATGGGTTCCTGCTGTCGCTTTCAATGAATCTAGGGCCCCCGTGATGCTCCTTGTGACCTCTGTGGCCTTCACCGTGATGGCCTTCGTCTCCTGAAGTCTCCAGACCGAAATACCTTCTCCCTCTGTCACAGCTCAACTGGTCAGAGGGACAATGTCGTGGGCAGTTAGGGCAAACTGCCGAATCCTTGTTGTTGTCTGACATGTACTAGTCTCCTAATGTTGAAGTCTACTTAGAGAATTGCAGGGGATCCTCTTTTCAGAAAGAGATTCTATCCCGAAATAGTGTGGGAATCCTTCCGTAAATAAGGAGAATATGTGTTTTTCTCCTCTTTGTGTGGCGTGGCCCATCAGTATGGATGGCAGTAAAGAAAAGGTTGTTTCTGTCTTTTCCAATTGACTCCAATTCAAGACATATTATGTATAACACTAAAAAGTAAAAGGAATTATCAGTAATGGCACTGTAGCTTTCCACTATATTGGAGCCTAGCCTTCCACACAAGGATAATGGAAAATGGAGGGAAATCAATGTATCATCTTCTGGAGCTGAATCACACCTCTTTCCTCTTAGGCCTGGGGCTGGTGGCAGCAGCTTTGAGGGCTGGAAACATGAAGGAAATTACCTACAAGGAGCTTCTGAAGCTTCCTCGTGACTCCTATACTCTGGTGGATACCAGAGATGAAGGGAGCACACAGTATGGAACAATTCCTGGCTCCCTCCACATTGAAGAGAAGGAACTGAAGAAGGAGATGGAGAGTTATGCCCTTACTCTTTCTCCTGGAAAGAAGCTGGTGCTATTCTGCCAGAACGGCATCCATACCATGGCCCTTCAGGAGGAGCTGGAGAAAAGGGGAAGGGATGCATATAGCCTTGAGGAAGGATATGTGTCCTACCTAAGGTACGGAAGCGAAAACTCTTCCTTCCCCTTGATGAACTTGATGCCTGTGGTGATGTCCGGGTATCTTTCGCTTGTGACCAAAGTCTTCAAGGATTTCGCTTTTTAATTCCATTTCTCTTCCAACAGAAAATCTCGGATGTTTCTGTGCTTAATACCGTTTCTGCTCATGTTGAACTCATCTAGAGAGACAACATATTTAGGGTAGTTATCGCGAATCCTGTCATACACGCCAAACTCCCGCTGAACGGTCTCATCGGATGCCAGTAGATAAGCAACCTGAACATAAAGCTTCTCTCCCTGTTTTTCACATACAAAGTCAATTTCCTTGTCTCCAGTTCTGCCGACTGTTACTTTATACTCCCTGCGTAGTAGCTCTAGATACACAATGTTCTCTAAAACGAGATTGATGTCCCGCATATTGCCACCAAAAACAGCTTCCCGGATGCCGTGGTCGGCAATGTAATACTTTTCATTGGAGGAAAGGATTTGTTTCCCCTGCAAATCCTCTCTCTTGACTTGGTAGAACAAATAGGCATCGCAGCAGTATTTTATGTAGTTCAAGATGGTCTCTGGTGCAACAGTTCGCTTTTCGCTTTTGAGGAACTTTGACAGAGAAGTTGCGGAAAAGGTAGTACCTATATTCGCTATTACATAAGCAATGATGCGTTCCAACAAATCTATATCACGAATCTTGTTCCGCTTCACAATGTCCTTGAGCTGAACAGAGTTGTATAGATCATTTAGATACAGCTTGGAAGGAGCATCCTCATAACGTATGTTGGCAAGGTATGGCATACCACCGAATGAAAGATACTTCTGAAAACATTCCTGGAACGGTATGTCCGGTGTGATAGAACGGTACAGTTCTAGAAATTCTGCAAAGGAGAACGGGTAAATGATGAATTCTACGTAGCGTCCGCCTAGATAGGTGGAAAGCTCACTGGATAGGAGTTTTGCATTTGATCCTGTGATATAGATGTCGCAGTCAAGAGAAACACGTAGGGAGTTGATGCATTTCTCCCAGTCTTTTACCTCCTGAATCTCATCAAGGAAGAGATAGGCCTTTCCGTTTATCTCTGCGGCTCTCTTTGTAATCTCATCATGTAGTGCCTTAGCGGTTTGTAGATGAGAGAAGTTCAAATTTTCAAAGTTAATGGATATAAACTGATCTTGACTGATACCGGACTCCAACAGTTCCTCTTTTATAAGCTCCAGCATGACCGATTTCCCACAACGGCGGATACCTGTCATGACCTTTATCAGGTCCGTGCCTATAAATGGACGTATGCGCTTCATATACATTTCACGTTTAATCATGATAATCAGCCTCCTTGCTGGATTTAATTATAATACATTTACATCTGATTTTTTAAGGCTTTATGCAAAATTTATAAGTTATAACTTTTAAAATATCTATTTTTACCTAAGACGACAGCAAAAGAAGAACTATTCCACTTCATGTTTTTCTTCTTAGGTTTCAGGAGGCGAACAGGGATAACGGATGAAAACCAATACATTGATAAGACGCTGGGGATAATACTTCTTGATGAAGGAGACCTTATGGGTATATATGCTGTCTGAGGGATGAATGGTAATGATATCCTTGTCCTTGATGAAGATGAGGAAAGAACGTAGTCATCTGCCTACCCCTTGTGTTGTTTCCGTCAATCTACACTTTAGAGTAGATGCATGGCAGTTTTCTATTCTCAATACATTCTACCCACAACTGTCCCTGAAGCCTCCACATTTTCAAGATTTTTTGACAACACTTTTTGCACATATTCAAGATTTTTGTAGTTATTAATAGAAGTAGACACGGCAGAGTCTTTACTGAAAAACCCTTTTCAAAAGTGGACAATTATCTTTTCTCAACACATTCTACCCACAACTATCCCTGAAGCCTCTTATTGATTCTGAAATTCTGATTCCT
>JAEDOD010000016.1 GCA_016302165.1 Sphaerochaetaceae bacterium | reverse complement strand
TTCCTGCCACGTTTAGTCTTGGCCTTGGCCTTTACAGGCTTCTTTGACTGGGCCTTAGGCTTCCTGGTTCTACCTTTCTTTTCATGGCTTTCGCTCCAGGCTCTCTGATATTCAAGGAATTCTGCCTCTTCATAGGAGTATTCCCTTTCTTCCCTAGGCTTTCTTTCCTTTTCCCTAGGCTTCTTTTCCTCCTTCCTGGCCTTGGCTTCCTTTGATTCCGCGTCCTTTGTCTTCTTCTTGGCCTTATCGTCTTTCCTTGCCTTGGAGATTATAGGCTTTTCTCCATTTCTGCTTTGGCCGAAGATTCGGAGAATGTGCTCTGCTGCATCGTAGGGTGCATTTATGAATGAGAAATCTTCCATGACCTGGATATCTCTCAAGTCTTCGTTCCTTACTCCTGCCTGGTCTATGAGTACATCTGCCAGGCCTCTCTTTGTAAGGCCATCGTTGCGACCTCTGGCAATGAAGAGTCTTGTAAGGCCTTCGTCATCCATGCTGGGAGTCTTGATCCTGTCGTAAGGGCGTTCCCTGTCTTCCCTTTTCCTGTCAGTATAGGAAGTCTCAGCATTGGACTTCTTTCCCTTTCTGTCCCGCTTCTTTGTTAGGGAGATATCCTTATACTGGCTTTCGTCCAAAGCATCCTTATAGAAGTGCTCAAGAAGGGAAGCCAATACTTCCTCAGGGCTCCTTCCTTCCAGGATTTCCCTTGAGAGAGTGCGATAGTCATCTCCATTTCCGCTGTCCAGGGCAGAGAAGAGCTCATCCTTCATTATCTCTCTTCTTCTTTCGACCACTTCACGGGGAGAAGGAATCTCCTCCTTCCTTATTTCAGCTTTGCTGGCCTTCTTGATGTAGGAGAACCTTCTAGCCTCTGAAGGAGTGATGAAAGTAATGGCAGTTCCTTCCTTTCCAGCTCTTCCTGTTCTTCCTACTCTATGGATGTAGATTTCAGGATCGGACGGAAGAGAGTAGTTGATTACATGGGTCAGGTCCTGGATATCCAGTCCTCTGGCTGCTACGTCTGTAGCTACAAGGATTCTTATGACCCTTTCCCTCATCTTTCTCAGTATCGTCTCCCTTTCTCTCTGGGAAAGGTCTCCATGGAGAGCTTCTGCATCATAGCCTCTGGCCTGAAGCTTATGGCCGATTTCATCACACTGAAGCTTGGTGCGGCAGAATATCACTCCATAGAAGTCTGGATCTCTGTCGATGATTCTGGTAAGGGCTTCAACCTTATCTGCCTCCTTCACTTCGAAGTAGATCTGGTCTGCCTGGGATGTGGCAGCATCATTGGCCTGGGTCCTCACCAGTTCAGGAGCCTTCATGAAGGTTGATGCAAGCTTCTGGATCTGAGGTGGAATGGTTGCAGAGAACATAAGCATCCTTCTTGTTTCAGGGACGCTCTTCAATACTTCCTCGATATCTTCGATGAAGCCCATATCCAGCATTTCATCCGCTTCATCGAGAACCATGAATTCCAGCTTTGAAAGATCCAGGGTTCCTCTCTTTATGTGGTCAAGAATTCTTCCTGGAGTTCCTACAACTATCTGTACGCCTCTCTTCAGTTTTCTCAGCTGGATTTCCATGCTGGCTCCACCATAGATTGGAGTGACTTCTGTCTTCCTGTCTCCCTTAAGAGAGTTGATCTCCTCGCTTACCTGAAGGGCAAGCTCTCTGGTAGGAGCCAGGATGAGAGCCTGGACGCTTTTATCCTCTTCGTCCACTGTCTCCAGGATTGGAAGGGCGAAGGCTGCTGTCTTACCTGTACCTGTCTGGGCTTGGCCTACGACTTCCGTTCCCTTCTTCAGGAGAAGAGGTATGCACAATGCCTGTATTTCGCTAGGCTCTTCAAAGCCTTTTTCCTTTACTGCCTTCAGGGTCTTTTCACTAAGCCCAAGGTCTTCAAATGTAATAATCTTCTTTTCTTCTTCACTCATATATTTTCTTTTGCCTTGGGGAGTTTAGCAGATACATTCCACTTGGTCTAGGAAAGGGCGTCAGGATACTCCAGATACCCATATCCATTGACGATTTCGGTGTCTCTAGCTTTTCCGTTGAAGATGGCATATCTGAAGGTCCTGGGCTTTCTGAAGGGGCCTCGTCCTTCATGGATTGATGAAAAGACATCTGCCTTGACTTCAACGTCTTCTCCATTGGATAGAATTACTTTTCCACCCTCTGCTTCCTTCCATTTCACATTCTTTCTTATGGAATATCCTTTGTTGTTGAATATTGTGAAGGAGTCATCATAGGTAAGGGCGACGCCAGAGAAGGGTCCAAGGGGAGAAGCGCCGTGGATAATGGCGATGGGCTTCTCTTTTCTGTCTGTAAAGGAAGTCTGCTTCCAGATATGCTTTCCGCTCAGTTCCTTGCTACAGCAGACTGTCTTATCTTCGCCGAAAGTGATTGTACCGGAAATCTCATCCATAAGGGAGGAGTGGAGGTACTCGAACTTGTTCTTGTAGGAAAGAAGAGTGTTGAAGGATTTGTCTGATTCCCTTTCTGTCATATGGAGTTCCAGCTTCAATCCCTTACGTCCGTCAGGAAGAATGATATCTGGAGCCGAGCATATCAAGCCTATTCTTCCTTTCCGTGATACTGCAGAAGCTGTAAAGCCTCCTCCAAGGAAGGTTATGTCTGAATCCTTGTAGGGTAGGGAGGCGAAGGTGCTCTTTATCCGGAATCTGGGTGCTATGGCCTTCACTTCCGAGACAATCCGTCCAGGATAATCCACCACCCTGATGATGCATCTTGCGTATAGGTTCTTCTTCTCAAAATCCAGGGATATGGCATACCCAAGAGCCTCATTGACGATAGAGAAGATTTCCTCTTTCGCAAGAAATGGGTAGCTCTTTCCTTCGTGTCTTTCAGTGAAAATGGAAGGATCCTCATTAATTATGTATTCCATTGTATGAGGATATCACTTCCCCATATAAAAAGGCCACCCCGAAGGATGGCCTCATATGGAATCCACTGTCTTAGTTTGTTCCCATGGATGCTGTAAGCATGTTGAGATAAGCTGTGAAGAAGTTGTCTTCTGTCTTATCTGAGTTCAGAACAATGTTCTGGAAATCTGAGTAGGAAACGGAGACAGCTGAGGATGGATACATGCTTGCAAGGATGCTTGCATAGTAGGAGGATGTTCCATTGTTCTCTACAGAGCGTGCAATTACGTAGGAGGAACCTGATGGGAGTGCATCTGAAACTGTGCCTTCCGGAGCAGAGAAGAGAGTGGAGGAGAGGGAAGCGTCAGCGCTGACAGCTGAGGAGAGATATCCATTGGCATCAAGATAGTTGAGGCCTGCGATGAACTGGCTCTCTCCAGGGTTCTCTGCGGCTCCTGATACTGTGTAGACATCAAGGTCATACTTTTCAGCGGTTGCTGTGAAGTCATCCTTGGCTTCCAGTGCAACTTCAGCTGCCTTAGCTTCAAGATATGCCTTCATTACATCGCTGTCATACTGGGAGATATATCCCTTGACAACTGAGATCACGTCTGCTGAGGATGGGTCAGCATCCTTGGCTGCACTTTCCATGAAGTAGATTGAGTATCCGCTCTGTGTGCTTACAGGTCCCACAAGTGAGGAGGAAGCAGATGCGAAGATCTCTGCGGATGTCTCTGGAGCAGTAGACTTGAGATAGTTGTCGAGAGTGAAGCGATATACAGTTTCAAAGGTGCCATAGTCTGTTCCGTCTGTTCCCACAGATTCGCTAATGGCTTCATCAATTGTCTTGGCGCCAGTAGCGATGGCGGAGAGGGCGGAAGCAGCCTCTTCTTCAGTTGCATAGGTAGCTCTCTTGAAGGAAACGCTCTGGAAAAGGTCCTTGTGGCCTTCAAGGTAGGAGACTGTGTCTGCTTCTGGATACATGTCCCCAGTGAGGACAATGTACTCGAAGGACTTTGTATCGGCACTAAGGTCGGAGATGAAGTTATCTTCACCCTTACTTGTCTTGGCGGAACCGAAGTCATCTGTAACAGCCTTTTCTGTCAGATATTCCCTGACCCACTTGTTGTAGACCTTTCTCTGGGAGTCATCTGTGCTCTTGTAGACTTCGCTGCTGTAGCTGTTCTCTCCGTCGCTGTAGAAGCCGGAAGAGATCACCTGCTCTGCAATGGCCTGGTCAGAAACCTGGATTCCAGCCTTCTCTGCCTTTTCTGCGAGAGCTTCATGAACTAGAGCGCTCTGATATGCTGTGTAGTAGATGTTATATCCATAGCTCTGAGCTACATCTGCGCCATAAAGCTGGGTATAGTAGCTGTAGTAGTTCTGGAGCATATAGTAGAAGTAGCTGTCATATGTCAGGTCGATACTTCTGTTGTTGTACTTACCAAAGGAATTGGTGGAGGAGGAAGTATCATAGAACATTGTCTGTGGAAGAACAAAGGAAAGTGAGATGAGGATAAGGACGGCGACTCCAATGAACCAGCCAATGGACTTTCCCTTGGAAGACTTCTTTCCTTTTTCATTCTTTGGCTTCTTGACCTCGTCCTTCTTTACTTTAGACACTTCCAGTGTCTTCTGCTCATCGCTCATATCTGGACCCCTTTTAAAACAAAATAAGTGAATGGTGTCAAAGGACACCTCCGACTAAATTACCATCTATCCCTCTTTGGTGTCAACGAAGTAATGGGTAATCTCAAGAAATACCCTCCATATTGGAGGCTTTAGTATGGAAGGACTCCATATAGCATTTGTCTTTTTACAGATTCTAGGTCACAATTCCAAAAGGGAAGAAAATGAAGATACTCATTACAACTGAGTTCTATTATCCCTTCCAGTGTGGAGTCACTACAGCTGTAGTGAATGAAATAAAGGCTCTGGAGCAGAGGGGGCATGAAATCAGAGTCCTTACCATAGGTGAGGGCAGAAAGTCATTTTGGGATGAGGAGAGAAAATGCTGGTACATCCGTTCCAACTTTCCCAAGCTCTACAAGGATTCGTACGCTTCCCTGGCCATCAATGATCCCATACTTAAGAGCGTGGAGGAGTGGAAGCCTGAGATCATACATTCCCAGAGCGAGTTCTTCTCATTCCTATTCGCCTCTACTATTTCCCGTCGCCTGTCCATTCCCATTGTCCACACCTGCCACACGGATTTTGTTGCATATTCCATCCATTTCACTTCCTTTACCCGCGTTTGGTGCTTTTTTGCCTCCCTTGTGGTGCCCTTCCTTATCAGAAAGGCCAAAAGGCTCATATGCTCCACAGATAAGATCTATTCCCTCATACAATCCTACAGAATCAACAAGCCTATCGACAGAATAATGGTAGGCCTGGACCTGGATCTTTTCCGTCAACCATTTTCCATAGAGGAGCGAAGAAGCTTCAGAAAGCAGTTTGGACTATCTGAGGATGATGTAGTATTTCTTTCTGTATCAAGACTAAGCCAGGAGAAAAGGGTGGATGAGACCATCCGTCTCTTCTCCCATATCCTTTCCTCCTGCCATAAGGCGAAGCTGATGGTGGTGGGGGACGGATCTTTAAGAGAGAGCCTGGAGAAGATTGTAAAGGATGAAGGAATTGAAGAGTCAGTGGTCTTCACCGGTGAAGTGGAATCTGGGGAAGTATGGAAATATTACAGGAGCGGAGATATCTATATAGGTTCCTCCCTTTCCGAGACCCAATGCCTTTCCTATGTGGAGGCCATGGCCAGCGGTATGGCTCTTCTAGTGAAGGATGACCCGGTGTTGAACGGCTATGTTCTGAGAGGAGTCAATGCAATGACATTTGAAGCTCTTGATGACTTCTCCCTGAAGGCCCATCAGCTTTATTCTTCACCTTCCCTCCGTAGAAGCCTCGGGGCAAAGGCGGCGGAAGATACAGAAGTCTTCTCCCTGTCCTTTTTTGGAAAAATGCTGGAAAAGACCTTCAGAAAGGCGCTGGACGAGGGTGGGAATGGATAGAGATAGACGCTTTTACTACGGCCTCAGGAACTATGGAGTGGGAGTTGTCACAGCCCTTGTTTCCGGTCTTCTGATGTACTTCTCAAGAATAGTATTCCTCAGGTATCTGGGAGTGGAGGCTGTAGGATATACCACACTTTTTGAGCATGTGTTTCTTCTCCTGTCCTCACTGGACCTGGGAGTATCCACATCCCTTACCTTCTACATGGCCTCTGCCATGAAGGATGATGACTCCAGGCGCATGAAGGGAGCCTTGGCCTTGGCGGGGCGGATATATATCATCATTTCCCTTGTGATAATGGTGTTTGGCCTTCTTTTCGCCTTTTTCTATCTTCGTCCCTTCTATCCTGGTCTTTCCCTTCCATTCCTTCTCTATCTTCTGGGCCAGTGTTCCCAATATGCCCTAGGCTGGAGAGTGATGGCATTGAATGCTTCAGGAAGGAACGATCTGGTCTCCATAGCTGTCCAGGGAGGAAGAATCCTTGAATACTCCTTCTCCATGGTGGCTGTAGTCCTGACGGGAAGCTTTACCATGTTCTGTCTGGTATCAGCCCTCTGTACTTTCCTGACCTATGTGGCCATATATCTTTTCTCTCCTTCCGTCTGTCCATGGATGAAAAACAGGGAGGTGAAGACAGACAGAAGGGAGGACGGCAGACTGTTGAAGACTCTTCCTGCCATGTTCTCCCATAGGGTGGGAGCCATATTCTTCCGAGCCTTTGAAGGCATTGCCGTCACAGTGGTCTTCGGTGCAGTTGAAGGTGGGAAATACGCGAATCTGCTTCTTTTCTCCAACTTCTTCATGACCATATTCTGGATTTTCCAAAGCTCTGTAACAGGAATAGTAGGAGACTATATGGCAAAGGAGGACCAGGCCTCCTCCTATGCCCTATATAGGAAAATAACCCTCTTCACTTTTCTTGGAGCTTTTCTCTTGAGCCTGCTCTATGGCCTTCTAGGATATAGTCTTGCCCTCCTTTCCTTTGGAGAGGAGAACCTTCCGCCAAGATCTGTCTTCTCCCTTATGACAGTCTCAGTATTTCTTCTCTCCTCCCGTGTGGGTGTTGCTGTGGTCAGGGATGGCTGCGGCGAATACAGAAAAGACTCACTGAAGCCAGTGGTGGAGATTGTGGCGGTGCTTATCCTGCTTTTTGCTCTTTCTCCATACTTTGGAGTCTCTTCCGTTCCTCTTTCCATCATTTTGGTGGCTCTCTTCATTTCTCTTCCTCTGGACCATCTGGTGGTGGCTTCCAGGTTGGGAAAGGGAAGGAAGACACTTCTTTTTCCTTTGCTGGTCCTGGTCTCCTCGGCTGCAGGAAGTATCATCATCCTTCTATTGTCGAAATAGGGGAGAACAGTTTCTTTACGGTGGATTTTCCATTTGCTATAATGAGTCCTTGAAAAAAAGGGAGAAGAGGACAGCTGATGGTTTCAAGACTTGATGATGATAGGTTATTGTCCATATCAGCAGAGAGCATCCTGGTCCTCTATGTTTTTGTAGGCTTTCTGGAGAAGATCCACTCCCTTCTGGAGAGCGTACTGGTCCTGGACGGAATCGTCATGGCCTTCAGCGTGGCTTTCATATTCTTCTACTTCTCCAGAAAGGATTCCTTTGACTTCTCCTTCTATCCAATATCTCTCTTTCTGTTGACCTTCTTCATCCTTTTTTCCTCCATGGTGGGAGGAAGCAGCCTGGATCGTCTTGCTGTGGCCCTGTTCTCCCTGGTGGAGCTTTGGGCCATAGCCATAGCCCTTTCCCTTTTGAGAAGGAAAGTAAGAAGAATATTTCTCATATTCTCAGTTTCCTTCCTTCTTTTCTCCTTGATCTATTGCCTTTTTAGTGCCCTTCAAGGTTTCGATAAGGGAGAGGTACGGTTCGAGGGCCTTAGCGACCAGTCCAACTCCCTTGGAGTCATGGCAGCATTATCTGTACTTTTTCTCATGGTCAATATCAGGTCTTGGGGAGATAAGGTCATTTCTGTAGTGATTAATCTATTCATGCTTCTTATCTTTCTTCCCTTCTTTCTCTATGTGCTGGTGATGTCAGACTCAAGGACTTCCCTTATCGCTCTGGTAATCTCTTCAGTGTTCCTTCTTGTGACGGATCTTCTCTTCATCAGAAAGGGATCCTCCCTATTCTGGTCCTTTATACCTGCCTTGCTGGTGGTTGCTGCAGCTCTTGTGGTGGTCTTTACCAATGAGCGGAGCCTTGAAGCATATTCCCTTTCCCGTCTTACTTCGGGACGCACTCTAATCTGGAATGACACTTTCTCTGTCATGGGCCTTAAGGAATATGTATTGGGATTCTCCGGAAACACAGACAGGATGCTTTCAGCCTTCAAGGAGGCAGGAATTTCAGGAGTTGCATACACACAAGGGGAGAAGCACCTTGCCCACAATATCTATCTCACTCTTCTCTTTGAGTATGGAATCATTCCATTCCTTGCCTTCGTCTCCATTCTCTTTTGGGCTCTCTATAAGAGTTTCTCCTTCCTCTCTTCAGGGCGAAGAAGAGGAAGAAGGGAAGTCTTTTCGTCCCTTACATTGATATTCTTTCTCATGATCCATGGTATAGCTGAAAGCAGCATCCTCTTCATTGGAGGTGCAGAGCAGCTGGTATTCATTGTCTCCCTCTCCCTGGTCTATTGCTGCGGAAGGGAAGAGCAGAAGAGGAGGGATTATGAAGAGAGATAGAAAGATTTCCATCTTTGTTGTTCTTCTTGTGGTCCTCTTTACAGCCTTCTTCCTTTATGAGGCTTCCTTCCTGGTTATCAACGGTGACTTTACCAGGTTCTTTCCCTGGGATGAAGGAAGCGATACCTACTATGGTGGAGAGGAAGGTCAGACTCCAATTCTTGCAATGGAAAGAGAGGAAGGCGAGGTCCTTACAGATTACATAATCAGTCAGGACTACAGGACAGGTTTTAAGGCAGTAAACGGCATAGGTTTGGAGGAAGAGAAGGATTATCCATACACTTCAACCATGTATGTGCTGGTTCAATCAGAGAACATCTGGAATCCTGAGTTTCTTGACGAGCTGGAGAGGTCCATAGAAGAAATTGAAGAGAGAAAGGATTCTGCAAGACCTGAATCCATCCTTGATTCCTTCACTATCAGCGGTGAGGATGCTCATCTGGGCCTTATCCCCATGAGCGCCAGGGAAGGAAAGAAGTGGAGCGAAGAGGAGGCTCTAGAGTTCAGACGACGGGCGGAAAGTGACCCTACAACCAAGTATATCCTTATTGGAGGAAGCGGAAACTCTTTCCTTTTGAAGTTCATCTATGCAGATTTCTCTTCCATGGACCAGCTTTCCTCCATTTCCTCGGCCTTCGATAACCTGAGGGACATGGGAGCCAAGGTGGTTCTTATGAGCAATATGGTCATTGCTCTCCATGTAATCGAGTCCATATCAAGGGATCTGATGCTCCTATCTGCCCTTGCTCTCGCTTTAGTCTTCGCTGTCTACTGCTTCTCATTCCATTCCTTCTCACTGGCACTCCTTACTTCTTCGGTGTCTGCCATATCCCTTATCTGGACCATGGGAACCATGGCCATAAGGGGAATGGACCTGAATCTGATGAATCTTCTTACTCCATTCATGGTCCTGACCCTTGGTAGCACCTATTCCATGCATGTCATAAGCGCATATGTGTCACGGCCTCTGGAAGTGAGAAGTTCCGGGTTCAGTGCCACAAAAAGTGTGCTGACCACCATAATAGTGGGCTCAATCACCACCGTATCAGGCTTTGTGGTCCTATCTCTCAGTCCTCTGGAAGGGCTGGTATCCTTTGGCGTCTCCGTATCCATAGGCGTAGTGTTCTGTGCTCTTCTTTCAACTACATATCTTCCTAGTATGCTTACTCTTCTTCCTCCTTTGGGAAAAAGGGCAGGGGAAAAGGTAAAGAGAGGTTTCTTTTCCAGATTGATCAAGGGCATCGGAAGATTTGTGGTAGGCCATTGGGTCCTCTTCATCATTCTCTTTGTAATCCTTGTGGCCTTTGGCTTCTCTCTGAAGGACAGAATCGGTGTAGAATCCTCATACATATCCTATTTCCCTGAAGGTGATGAGTTTGGAGAGGAATGCAGGTATTTTGCCAGGGAGATGGGAGGGACGACTCCATTTACGGTAACCATTACAGCTCCTGAAGGAAGCGACAGGTTCTTCCTGGATATGGAGAATCTGAGGGCTGTAAAGAGGTGGGAGGAAAGTGTGGCCGCTTCGCCTCATGTGCTGAACATAATTTCCTTCCCATCCTATGTGGCCTTTGCCAACAGGGAGATAACAGGAGAGTGGGATATTCCTAAAGATCCGGGACTGGGAAGAATAATGCAGGCCATTCTTCTTTCCTACGCCTCTTCCTTCTCCCAGCTGGAAGCCATAGTTGGAAGGGATTTCAATTCCCTGACAGTAACTATTCAGGCATGGAATGGAAAGACGGAGGATCTGTTGGATACAGAAAGCGCCACCGAAGTATATGAAGCTATGGTCTCCTCCCTTCCTCTTCTTCCTGAAGGCACAGAAGTTACAGTTTCAGGTTACCCTGTCATAAGCACAAAGTTCTCCAATAGACTTATGGATGGACAGGAATCCTCTACCATATACGCGCTACTTTCCGTGTTCCTTATCTCTTCCCTGGCGCTGCTTTCCCTTTCCAAGGGCTTAGCTGTCCTTATTCCTGTTTTCTCAGGTATGGCCATGAACTACATCTTCATGTATTTCCTGGGCATTCCTTTCGATATCATAACTGTAAGCTTCTCTTCCATAGCTGTGGGAGCAGGAGTGGATGATGCCATCCACCTTTCCTTAAGGTATAGGAAGATAAGGAAGAGTGAGGCTGGTCTTGATTCAAGGAAAGCTTTATATAGGGCCATAAGGACCACTGGCCGCCCAATAGTCATGACCACTCTCAGTGTGGTGGCAGGGCTTTTGATCCTTCTCTTCGCTTCCTATACTCCGATAAGGTATTTCGGCCTCCTGATGTCTGTCACCCTTACTGGCTGTATGTTGGCCACAATCTTCTTCCTTCCTCCTTTCCTCATCCTTTTCCATAGGATAGAAAAGCTTCTACGATCTCTTTTCAGGAGAAACAGATAGTGGTATCCATTCTTGTTCCTGTCTATAACTCTGAAAAGTATCTCTCCTTCTGCCTGTCTTCTCTGGCTAGCCAGGATTATGGACCCCTAGAGATTCTGGTCCTGGATGACGGAAGCTCAGACCATTCCCTATCAATATCTGAGGAATTCAGCAGAAGGGATGGGAGGATAAGAGTCATAAGGGAGAAGCATGGAGGAATCGGAAGAGCCAGGAATATTCTCCTGAGGGAAGCGCGAGGGGAATATGTGCTCTTTGTTGACTCAGACGATGCTTTGTCCTCCCCAGACTTTGTCTCCTGTCTTATGGCTGATATGGATGAGTATGGCGCTGACGTGGTGGCTTCCAGGACCCTTTCATTCAGAAGTAGGCCCAGGGCAGGAAGGAAGGTGGGACGGAAGATTTATAGCGGAAAGGATTTCGCTTTCCTTATGACCCGTCCCCTGGGAGTCTTCTGCTACAGTCACTCCAGGTTAATTAAGAAAACACTCTTTGATGGTGAGAGTTTTCCTGAGAATATGATCTTTGAAGACGTGGTCACTATGCCCTGGGTCATAAAAAAGGCGGAGAAGGTTGTATTGGACAGCTCTACAGTCTATTGCTACAGAATCAATAGGGAAGGACTGAGCCACAGCCCCTTCTCTCGCAAAAGCCTTGATGAGATGGAAGCCTATTGGATGAATGAAGAAAGGGGAAAAAGGGAAAATGACAGGAGAATCCTGAAGGCAAGCGCTGTCTTCTTTCTCACCAAGTACTATTACTATTATCTGAAAGTTCTGTTAAGGAGGATGGGTATAAAGAAGTATTCAGCCCAGTTCAGGGAAAAAGCCTGTAAATCCTGGAGGAATCTGTTTCTATGAAAGGTGCCTTCATTTATATTGACGCAGGAAAAGGTCACTTCGTTCCTGCCAAGGCTCTCTATGATGCAATGCTAGTCAAGGGAGAGGAGGCTGTACTGGAGGATTTCTTCCTTATTTTCAAGGCTCCTTTCTACAGATGGTTCTTCAGAAATATCTGGCGCTTCTATCTTCATCATCCTAACTTTGAGAGGTTTTCCAACAAGGTTAACGACAGATATTGGATCCATGGCTTCATAAGGCTTAACAGATTCCTTCCTTTCGCCTACAGAAGCTTCAAAGCCTGGTATGAAAGGGAGAAGCCAGACTTCATCATCACAACCAACTTCATGACCGCGCCCATATTGGTGGCACTTTTGGAGAGAATGGGAGTGAAGTGCCCTGTCTATGACTATGTGTCAGACCTTTTTGATAGTGTGAAGTGCTCCATAGACAATGGTCTCAGGAAGGTCTATGTCCCAACCTCTCTAGGATGTGAGAATGTGGTGGCCATGGGCCAGAAGAGGGAGAGCGTGGAGCTCTGTCCATTTCCTCTCTCATTGAAGTTCCAGAGAAGCGAAAGGAAAAGCAAAAGGGAAGCCAGAAAGCTTTTAGGCCTTGGAAATATGGACACTGTCCTTATGAATCTTGGAGGGGAAGGCATCGGCACTCCTGCTGTCCTCTATGAAATTGCAAGGAGGGGGCTGGAAGTGCAGGTGGTGGTGATAGGAGGAAAGAACAGGGAGACGGAGAGACGCTTCAAGGAGTTCCAGAAAAAGTATCCTGATTTCCCTCTCTTTATGCGAGGTTTTGTGGAGGATGTTCCTTTATATATCATGGCTTCAGACCTGCAGATGGGAAAGGCTGGAGCCAACTCCCTGATGGAGTCCTTATACCTGTCCTGCCCATTCCTGATCAGTGAAGTGCTTTATATGGCACGGAGCACTCCACTTTTCTTCTCCCGACACAGGGTGGGATGGTGTGAGGATGACACAATCAGAAAGGTGGATATAATTGAGGAATATCTGAAGAATCCGGAAGAGAGACGAAGGGTGGAGGAGTCGATGGAGAAGCTTCCTGTGTCCTTCGATACAATGGAATTTGTGAATATGCTGGAGGAGGAAACTTTAGGTTTCCAGAAGGAAAATGGAAAGAATTGAGCACATATTGTCAGACGGGAAGAAAGTCATTGGTTATATCCATGAGAATCTGGGGAAATTAGGTAAGGGGGCCTATGGCCTTCGCCCTGCCATTGTGGTGCTTCCTGGAGGAGGGTATTCCTATCGCTCAATGCGGGAGAATGAGCCGATAGTGCTGGAGTTTCTATCCCGAGGCTACCAGGTCTTCGTCCTGGAATATGCCTGCGGTGAGGAAATAAGGAAGGGCCTTGTTCCTGAAAGGGAGTGCGCAGAAGCTCTCATCTGGATCCGTGAGAACTCTGAGGCTTTGGATACTGATAAGGACAAGGTGGCGCTTATGGGCTTCTCTGCCGGTGGCCACGCAGCTCTCTCCCTTTCCTGCCACCATGAGAAATATGGACTCCAGGCCAGACCTGACGCTGTGGTCCTGGCCTATCCTGTGGTGACTATGGGCGAATACACCCATCAGGGTACCCATGACAACATTACAGGAGGAGACAAGGAGAAGGAGAAATACTACTCACTGGAGACCCAGGTCACTTCCTCCATTCCTCCAGTCTTCCTGTGGCACACCACACAAGACAGGTCTGTACCTCCCATGAACTCCATTTCCCTCCTTCTCTCCCTTGAGAAGGTGGGGGCTGTATACGAATACCATATGTTCCAGAAGGGAAAGCATGGTCTTTCCACCTGCCGCAATGAAGTGGGATCCCCGGAGGAGAGGACAGAAGCATGGATAGCTCTGGCAGACTCCTGGCTTAAGGATCTTTTCTCATTTCGTCAGTAGGAACAAAATGTAAAAAAACAATGGTAATTGTTCCGATTCCTGTTGAAGCAAAGCTTCAAGTGTCGGAAAATCAAACCATGAAATATATGGATGTTGCTACAGCCTCTGAGAAGTGGGGCATTACAGGTAGAAGGATCAGAATACTCTGCAACGATGGAAGAATCGACGGCGCCGTAAGAAATGGGTGGACCTGGCAGATTCCTGAGGATACGCCAAAGCCAGGAGACGGAAGAGTTCTCAGAAAGTTCAGGAACCTTGATATCCGTCCAGGCTTTGTGGATGTGGCGGCTCTGGAGAAGGCGTCCCTGGCCCTTCCTGTTGAATCCTCCTCCACTTCCTTCTTCTCATCCATTCCTTCCACAGTCTCCTTTCTCTTTTCTGCCATGGGGAAGGATGTATCGGCCAGGGATGTGGCTACTGTGCTTTCAGGAGAGCTTTCCTACTCCTTATCACTCCAGCAGCACCTGTTGATAGTGAATTTCACTTCCATTCTCAGGTCCCTCTTCAAGAAAAGGGAGAAATGGAATGGTGGAAGACTTAAGGAAATATATATCCGCCTTCTTCAGGGAATCAGCGAAGTGGATGGAGAATATGAGCGTGAGATGGTGAAAGGGGGCAGGGGAGAAGAAGTATCTGTCAAGGCAGCCATGGAGAACACCTTGACCCAATATGAATATTCCTGGTCTTCCCTCCATCCTCTTTCTTCAGCTCTGATTCTTACAGGGGAGATAATGAAGGTGAGACCCTATATTTCGGCTCTTCCTTTCTACTACTATCTCATTCTGTCTGGAGAGCTTCTTAGAGGAGGCCTTCTTCCACCACTGTTGGATGTATCCATAATGGATGAAGCCAAGGCAGCCTTCTCTCTCTGCTTCACCAAAGGAATCTATACGGATCTCACTACTCTAATGGAAAGAATGGAGATGAGGACCTACAGGGAGCTTGAAGAAAATGTATGATGTGATATTGAAAAATGGACTCTTGGTGGATGGAAAGGGAGGAAAGCCCTATAAGGCTAATATTGCTGTATTCTCCGATTCCATTGCCCTTATTACAGATAAAGAGATTTCCAGGGCCAGAACAGTGGTGGACTGCTCCGGCCTTATAGTGGCCCCAGGCTTTATGGATAGCCATACCCATTCAGATTTCCTTGTCCTCAAGGATCCTTACGCTACCCCCAGGCTTTCCCAGGGAATCACTACAGATGTGTCTGGAAACTGCGGAATAGGAGTCTTCCCCTATAGCCGTCCCATATTGAAGGATTTTGTAAAGGATGTACTGGGGGAGTGGGATGACTGGAGCTGGAAAGACTTTTCGACTTTCGCATCATATGCAGAAAAGCGGGGGCTTGGCTGCAATGAGCTTTTTCTTGTGTCCCATACAGCACTTAGAGCTGCAGCAATGGAGAATCCTTTAAGGGAGGCTACAGAGGAGGAGATAGATCTTATGTGCTCCCTCCTTGCTAGGGAACTTGACAGCGGGGCTGCAGGATTCTCCTCAGGTCTCTACTATGCTCCCTGCGTCTTTGCATCCCCTTTTGAACTTCTCTCTTTATTGAAGGTTACAGCATCCAGAGGAAAGATCTTCTCTGTCCATCACCGGTCGGAAGGAAACGGCTGCACAGAATCATTAAGGGAAGTTCTCTCCCTCGCAGAGGAAAGCGGAGTAAAAATGGAAGTGTCTCACCTGAAGGCCATAGGAAAGAAGAACCAGAAGGAAGTGGATGTAATGCTTTCGGACATTGAAGAGTATAGGGCGAGAGGAGTTGACGTAACTTTCGACCAATATCCATATACCTTTGGCTCCACCAGCCTTTTCTCCCTTCTTCCTCCGCGTGTCCTGGGCTTCTCCAGGCTGGAGCAGCGTATGGCCCTTTCCCTGGAAAGCGAAAGAAAAGTGATAAAGGAGGAGATCATGGCCTCTGACGGCTGGGACAGCATTTATCCGCTGGTGGGAGGAGAGAATATCAGGGCTCTCTATCTCACTTCCCATCCTGAATTCAACGGTAAGACACTAGAAGAGATAAAGGATGAAATGGGGCTCTCAGATCCACTTGATGCCCTCTTTGATGTACTGAAGGATGAAACAGGACTGGCTGTAATGACAGATGTGACAGAGACAGAGGAAAGCCTGGAGAAAATCATGAAGCATCCGTTGATGTGCTTCGGTACAGACAGCCTCTACTCATCTCCCGTCCCCCATCCCCGCTCATTCCACTCCACTGTCCATTTCCTGAAAGAATATGTGTTTGAAAAGAAGCTTCTGACTCTTGAGGAGGCCATTAGGCGCATGACAGGAGAGATTGCCCGAAGATTCGGCATCCATGACAGAGGAGTGTTGGAGGAAGGAAAAAGGGCAGATATCACTGTCTTCAGCCCCTCCGAGCTTAGCGAAGGTGAGGACGGCAGAAACAGAGGCTTTAGACTGGTCATGGTCAATGGCAAGATCGCACTGAAAGATGACAGGGTCACAGAGATTAGCGAAGGGCGCATACTTAGAGTGTGAGAGAGTAGCCAAAGGGAAGCAATTAGTTTTATCCTCTTTGCCTATGGATAGAAAAAAGTGGAGAGACCTTTCTCCAAAGACCCAGAAGGCCCTTTCTGTGGGAGCCTTCCTGATTTTTCTTCTGTTTTCCCTTTCCCTTCTCCTGACAGTGGGGATTCCTATGGTAAAGCATGCCAGGAATCCTGAGCTTTTCAGGTCCTGGATAGATGGAATGGGAATCTGGGGTAAGGCTGCATATGTGGGGATGAATATCCTTCAGGTTCTGGTGGCTGTTATTCCCGGAGGGCCATTGGAACTGGCTGGCGGTTATGCCTTCGGCCATCTGGAGGCCATGATTCTTTCTTCCTTAGGCATAGCCATTGGAAGCGCCTTGGTCTTTCTTCTTGTAAGATTCTTCGGCTACAGGCTGGTGGAAGCCTTCTTTCCTGTAAGGAAGATCAATGAAGTGAAGTTCCTGAAGTCATCAAGAAGCAGAGACATTCTCCTGTTGGTGCTCTTCCTTGTTCCCGGAACTCCCAAGGACCTGCTCTCCTATTTCTGCGGCCTGACAGAAATCAGGTTTCCTGTATTTATGGCCATATCCACATTCTGCCGTATTCCTGCCCTATGGGCTTCTGCCTTGGGAGGAGACGCCATGGGCGACAAAAGCTATGTGACGGCTATAGTTATCTTCTCAATCATTCTTCTCTGCACCCTTCTTGGAACTCTGATCTATTTTCTCATAGTGAAAAGACATCGTAAAAAGAATGGGAAGGAAGAGATGCAGGACAATTGAAAAAAAGCCTGTTCGTCGATAATCTTTCTGTAGCGGCTATCCGGAAGGCATAGCCAGAGGGGATTTGTCGACAAGGGGGGAGCGATGAAAAGGTATCTCATGCTGTTTTTTGTCCTGGTTCCAGGACTTTGTTTTGCCTCCCTATCTGTTGATACAAGTGTGGGATACAAAGGAAACGCACAGATGGAAGGAAACCTGGACCTTGGTCTTTCCCTTGCCCTTGATGACAATACATATACTCTGCTCACCCGGGGAGGAGAGTACCTGTCTCTGCAGTACGAAAGGAATGGAGATTTCTCCTCCAGGTTCTCATATCTATATGGAGCTGTGGCAAATATCTATGGAGAAGATGCTGTATCCTTGCTGGTGGATGGCCTATGCTCCTTTTCCTATGGAAGCAGAAACGTTAATCTGAGTCTTGGCTTCGGAGCCCAGGGCGGCATTGTGAAGTATAGGCTTCTTGATAACTTCTTCTTCTCCCTTTCTCCCCTTGTTGACGCAACCATTACCCTTATCTCCGACTATAACACTATAGAGCTCTATCTTTCCTTCCTGGCAAAGGAGGAAAGGTTATTCAAGGCTGTACCTACCTTTGGATTTTCTATAGAAAGAAAGGTTTCTGATGACTTGTCTTTCACCTTTGAGGCCTGGGAAAGGAGTGCAGACTACCTGATGGACCCATATATCACCATCCAGAGCTTTGGAGCTAAGGTCGGTGTTTCCTTGAGAGGTGAAATATGAGAAGAATATCTCTCCTTTTCATCTTCTGCCTTATCTTTGTTTCCTGCCGTCTTCCTGAAAGCGGCCTGTATTTCTCATCAAACCCATTTCTTGAAGCCAAGACCATAGTCTCAGATGAAAGCGAGATTGTTTTCTTCACAGATATGCATGTGGGAAGGGAGAATACAGTTGATGGAATAAAGCGCTACGACGAAAACTTCTTCTCCTTCCTGGAAAAGAAGGACTATCCTCTCATAATCTCCGGTGGAGATATGGCAGATGACGGAGCAATATCTGAAGACCTCCTGAATATGCTTGGTAGACTTACCAGCTTCCAGAACTCCATGTATCTGGAGACTCTCGGCAACCATGACTGGCATCCCTATAACTACAGGGCTGAGGACGTGGCCTCCTTCTGGTATGGCTCCGTCTTTGACACAGGAAACCATATGACATATGCAGAGAAGCTTCTTGAAGGTCTGGAGATAAATGAAGAGGGAGACACAATCAACACCATAGGGCGATATGTGGTGAAGAGAAGTAGCGGCGAGGAGTTCCTTTCCGTATATATCCTGGATAACTCCTCCAGAACCTTCTCCTCCACTCTTCTCAAGTGGCTTTCTGAGGCTCTCGACAAAGACAGAAGCCGATACAGAATAGTAGTGACACATGAGAATATCCTTAGTGGAGGGAATCTGGACCCATCTTTGATACTCTTCGGCTCAGCAGATGAAGGGGAGGCCGCAAGATTCATGAAGATCATGGAAAAGGGAAAAGTCTCATTGGTGCTGACAGGTCACTACCACAAGGGAAATGTACTCTATGGTGACGGCTCATCATACACTGAGTTTACAGGAGCCTCCTACCATAGCGCCACCAGTCCCTTTGAATCCACAGCCTGGTGGTACACAATATCCATTGATGAAGATAGGAATATCATCACCATCAATGGAATCAGAGGCGAAAGCGGGGAAGTGGGGAGGACCTGGACCATTAAGGCCAAGTAGAAAGTTGTAGTTTTTATATATTTCCACGGCAATTACTTGAAAAAGAGGGAATTTGGGCACACCATTTTCCTTATGAGTATGAAACTTGTTTATGTTGTGGAAGACCACGAGGTCATCAGAAGCGGTGTCGTCCAGTACCTATCCCTTTCCGGATATGAAGCGGAAGGCTTCAAGTGCATTGCAGATGCTTCCCAGGGATTTCAGAAAAGGGTTCCTGATCTCCTGATCCAGGATGTGATGCTTCCTGACGGAGACGGTTTTGCATTCGTCAAGGAGATGAAAGCCAAGTCTCCCCGTCTTCCTGTAATCTTCCTGACAGCAAGAGTCGACGAAAGCGACAGGATCCTGGGCTTCGAGCTGGGTGCAGATGACTACATCACCAAGCCTTTCAGCCTTAAGGAGCTGGTGCTGAGGATGGAAGCCCTCTTCAGAAGGATAGATGAGCATGGAGAGGAGAAGAAGAACCAGTACAGATATGTGGATGGAGACAATACAATCCTCATAGATGAAGATATCCATGAAATAGAGGTCAATGGAGAGAAGATCAATCTTACTGCTGCAGAATGGAGGATTGTACTGTATCTGGTGACCAATGCTCCGAATCTCATTACCAGGGCACAGATTCTTGAAGAGTGCTTCGACTACTCCTTCGAAAGCTATGAAAGGGTGGTGGATACCCACATCAAGAATATCCGTACCAAGCTGAGGCCAGGAAACTGGATTGATACTGTAAGAGGCTACGGATACAGATTCTCCGGAAAGAAGGCATAAGTGCACAGGCAATTCTTCAGACTGTTTCTATCCATAATGCTTATAGTGTTTGCCGCCACGCTTTTCCAGCTGGTGTGCATTTCACTGTTTTCACAATCCCTTGTATACATCTGGTCAAGCCAGGTGTTCGATGAGTTTGCTGAAAATGTGGATACAGGTCTGAAGAATGCAGATTTCACAGGAACAAAGAGTATATACGATTATCTCTTCTCCAATGTGTCGGAGAGAATTTCAGGATTCATCCTCCGTTCCAGCGAAGGTGGCCATATGATAACCTTCGGCCAGTCTGGAAGGGGCAAGCTTATTCCTCAGGTCACCTCAGCTGTCAATGACACTCTTATCCTTATGGGGCACACTTCTGCCACCACCACAGATAATGGTGGAAGGAAGCTGGAGGTGGACGCTCCGAAGTATAGGCTGGACATTACTATCCAGGATCCTTTCGGCATGGTGATATCTGACGCTTCCTTCTCTGCCACAGGAAACACAGGAAAGGTGACAGTAACCTATCCTTCATCCATTACACGCTCAGATGTTGCAGGAACCATAGAAGTTTATATCAACGGATTGCTGGCTGCATACCTGGATGTACTGGTGTTTTCCGTGGACTACTACACTCCCACCAAGTTCATCCTTAGGGAAGTATATAAGGTCCTGGTCTATGCTGTTCCTTTGGCTCTGGTCCTGGCCTTTGTATTGGCATACCTGGTGTCGAAGAGGACGGAAAAGAATGTAAAGAATGTGGAGGACGCTTTGGCAAAGCTTTCCAAAGGCCAGTTTGACGTGAAGCTTCCTCCTACGAAGATTGAGGAATATAGGCAGATCGGAAACTCCATTGAGGCCTTGGGCAAGGACCTGTCACGTCACTCCGCCTCCAGAAAGGAGTGGATCAGGAACATATCCCATGACCTTAATACTCCTGTAACAGGAATGAACATGATCCTTGAAGGAATCCAGGATGGAATGTTCCCTGTGAACAATGAGACCATTGCCGCCCTGAAGAAGGAAAATGACACATTGATGTCCAGAATAGCCAGCGTAGCCTACTATTCCTACCTTCTTTCCCCTGATGCAAAGTGCAGCAAGAAGGAGATCAATCTCCTTTCTGAGGTCATTGATGTGCTGATATCCATGAATTCAGATGTTACATGCCAAGTTGACGCAGATACTGTGGTCTATGCAGATTCCTCACTTCTTTCCAGAGCCCTTAAGGAAGTGTTCAAGAATGCCATGGAATATAGAATGGGAACCAGGAAGCCTATTATCAGGACTGAAATGAAGGATGAATACCTTTCCATTCTGGTGGAGAACGAAGGAAAGCTTCCTGATCCTCTTCCACAGTTCTTCGAGCCATGGGCAAGGGGAGACTCATCAAGAACCCAGGGTGGAAGCGGTCTTGGTCTTTCCATAGTGTACCAGATCATGGAGCTTCATAGAGGAAAGGTATCCATCTGGGAGGAAAATGGGAAAGTATATGTGGAGATGCTATTTCCATTCCTTGACTATGTGTCCGTCGTCTAGGCCGATGATTGAAATTCTGCCGTTGTCCCAGACAGCGTAGGATGGCCTGGAGCCATTCTTTGGAATGGTGGTGGAGCCTGGATTCAGGTATAAGACACCATCCTTTTCTTCCAGTACAGGAACATGTGTGTGGCCGCTCATTACCACAGAGACTGTGGATGTGTCTGTTTCGTGGTGGCCATGGTGGAGAAGAATTCTCCTGCCATCCACCTCCACAATCTTTCTTTCGTCAAGAATATTGAAGGGAAGCACCATCTGGTCCACTTCCGCATCGCAGTTTCCTCTTACAGCTGTTATGTAATCCTTCAGTTCAGATAGGATCGGGATTACTTTCTTTGGGCAGTAGAAGGGTGGAAGATCGTTTCTTGGTCCATGGTATAGAATATCTCCAAGAAGGAAGATGGAGTCAAAATCTCCCTTGTCCCAGATGGCCTTGATTTCTTCAGCTCTCTTATAATCTCCGTGAAGGTCGGAGAATATCAGTATTCTCATGTGAATCTCCTTATAAACTACATATTGTCTGTATCACTGCCACAAAATGACATGTAATACTGAGATTGTCAAAGGCAAACCTTGACGACACTATAGCGAAAATGATCTCCCCAAGAAAGTGACGACCTTCAGCCCCCATAAGGAAGGTCGCCATTTTTTTCTCTCTCCTTTACAATTCTTTAACAAATATAGTCTAACCTTATTCTACTGATGTTGCCATCAACATGTATCAAGTGGGAATCTGCCTTCCCAGGGAGATGTCCGGACCAGGGATGAATCCTTTCTCTTTTTGCCATCGGAAAGTGATCCCAATCCGGACATTTCTTTTTGTTTCCCTTGCTTTGGTGTATCATTAGGACGGAGGATAAATGTTCAAGATACTTCTGGTGGATGATGATAGGGATTTTTCAAAGGCTGTCATTGCATATCTGGGAAGATCCGGATATGAGATGGATTATGCTTCTACAGCTGATGAAGCCTACGACAAGATCTATGCCCAGGTCTATGATCTTATCCTTTCAGATATCATGATGCCAGGTACCGATGGCTTTCAGTTCGCTTCCCATATCAGGGCCATAAACAGAAACATTCCTCTTCTCTTCATCTCTGCCTTGGATGATATTTCCAGTAAGCACAAAGGCTTTCAGCTGGGCATTGATGACTATATGGTGAAGCCCATCGAGCTGGACGAGCTTTTGATGAGGATCAAGGCTATCCTTAGGCGCTCCGGAATCGCCCAGTCGAAAAGGCTGGTTATCGGCGACACTGTTCTGGACAGGGAGGAGAGAAGCGCCTATGTTTCAGGAGTTGAAATTTCCCTTACTCAAAGGGAGTTTGATATTGTATTCAAACTGTTGTCTTATCCGAAGAAGATATTCTCCAGGCAGGCCTTGATGGATGAGTTCTGGGATAGCGAGACCACTTCATCCACCAGAACTGTGGATGTGTATGTAACAAAGCTTAGGGATAAGTTCTCTTCATCCAAGGATTTCGAGATACAGACCGTACATGGTCTGGGATATAAGGCGGTGATTCTGTGAAGAAAAGGGCAAGAAAGCAGCTTGTGAGATTTATAGTCAACTCTGTTGGTTCCTTCATCTGTTGCTCTCTTATTCTGGGAATAAGCATGCTCCTCTTTTTCCATGGTCTCAATATGACGGAAGAGATGATGAAGCGAAGGGCACTCCTGACCTTTTCCAACATTATCTTTCTATCATTCCTCTTTACAGCCCAGGATCTGCTTCGCTCATACCTAGGGGAGAAAAGGCAGGTAAAGAGGATAATGAAGGGAGTGGAGTCCATAACCCGTGGAGATTTCTCCACCAGGATAGAGCCTTTCCATCCCCTTGAGCTTTTCAACCAGTATGATGAAATCATAGATGGCATCAATAGAATGGCTGCAGAGCTGGAAAGCAACGAATCCCTGAAGAAGGACTTCATCTCCAATGTGTCCCATGAGCTTAAGACTCCCCTTGCAACCATTTCCGCCTATTGTGAGATTCTTCAGGATCCAACCCTTTCAGAAGAGGAAAGGAAGGAGAGGATTTCCATGATTCTCAAGAGTGTCAGGAAGCTTTCTCTTCTTGTGACCAACATACTCCGCCTGAATAAGCTTGAGAACCAGGAGATTTCAATCCGCAGCGTATCCTTCGATCTTTCAGCCAGGCTTGCAGATTCCATTCTTTCCTTTGCAGACAAGTGTGAAGAGAAGGGGGTGGGAATTGAAGCTGATGTAAAGGACGATGTGTATATCACCTCTGACCCAGACCTGTTGGATATGGCTTGGAATAACCTTATTGCCAATGCTGTGAAGTTCACTGATAGGGGAGGGAGGATCTCTGTTTCCCTCATGGAGGAGGAAAGTGAAGTCAAGGTAGTGGTTGCCGATACAGGCTGTGGAATATCACCCTTGGCAATAGGTCACATCTATGACCGTTTCTATCAGGGTGATACTTCCCATAAGACGGAAGGAAATGGCCTAGGGCTGGCTTTGGTAAAGAGGATACTGGAAATGACAGAAGGACAGATTGAAGTGGAAAGCCAGGAAGGAAAAGGCTCCTCCTTCACAATAACTCTACCAAAGAATTCCTGAACCATGATTGAAGAATAATCATACACTTTGTAGAATCCAAGGAAACAGAAGGTTATCAAAGTGAAGAATAAGCGCGTTCTGCCTGCTCTTAAGGCAGCCTTTCCCAATACTCTGCCGATCCTTGCAGGGTTCATTGCCTTGGGCATGGGGTATGGAATTTATCACCGCTCTGCAGGTCTTCCTATATGGTTTGCTCCCCTTACCAGCATCCTTGTATTCGGAGGCTCCCTGGAATTCCTTCTGGTCTCCATGCTTCTTGCTCCCTTCCAGCCCCTAATTGTGTTTTTCCTTTCCCTTTTGGTGCAGGCCCGTCATCTTTTCTATGGCCTTTCCATGCTGGATAAATATAGAGGCAAGGGAATCATTGGGGCATATCTCATATACTCCATGTGTGACGAGACCTTTTCTGTAAACTGCAGTGCTGAGCCTCCGGAGGGAGTGGATGAGACACTCTTCATGTTCTTCGTCTCCTTCCTTGACCAAAGCTATTGGATCATTTCCGTTACTCTTGGCTCCCTTCTTGGAGGAACCCTTTCCAATTACTCAAGGGGAGTGGAATTTGTGATGACAGCCATGTTTACTGTCATATTCCTGAAAGAGATGGAGAAGAAAAGCTCCCGCATTCCTGGCCTTATTGGCATCTTGGCAACAGCATTGTCTCTGGTGGTCTTCGGTAAGAGCGTCTTCCTTATTCCTTCCATGGTCCTTATTCTTATTTTTTCTCTTTGTATTCAGAGCCTCTATTGAGAGAAGGGAGGATCTATGACTCTTCTCCAACAGCTTATCACCATAGTGGTGGCAGCCTTAGCCACTCTGATCACAAGATTCTCTCCCTTCGTAGTCTTCTCTGGAAAGAAGGTTCCCAAGGCTGTGGAATACTTGGGCCGTGCCCTTCCTGGAGCTGTGTTCGGGCTTCTCTTGGTCTATTGTCTGAAGGATGTGGATCTTTCTTCCTATCCTTTTGGTCTTGGAGAAGCTTTAGGCGTGGCCCTTACAGCCATAGCCTACAAGTGGAGGAAGAATACTCTTCTCTCCATTCTCCTGGGAACTCTCTTCTATATGTTCCTTATACAGGTGGTCTTTGTCTGAACCTTTTCTTTATTGTGCCCTCTTCTACTTTGGAAGCAGAAAGGATGAAGAAGGAAACAAAAAGCTTTCCCGGCCCACTATGGAAACCGGGAAAGCGGTGTGGTTACTCTTATTTTGTATTAGTCCAGGGCAGAAGAGAAGGCGTCTTTCCAGACCTCTATGCCGTCCAC
>JAEDOD010000115.1 GCA_016302165.1 Sphaerochaetaceae bacterium | reverse complement strand
CAGGCATTGTTCCTGAAGACTATTCTGATGAGAGACTCCGACCTGACTTCCTTCTTAGAAACCGAGAAATGGAACGGCAAGAAACAAAAGGATGCCAAGGTGGAGAGCAAAAAAAGGGATAACTTGTTTTGCTATCCCTTGCATAATATGCTCATCTCACTATATTGAAAAGAAATCCTATCTCCTATACTTCAGTGCCACCATCTTGGCGCATTCTGTGCCGTCAATGGCTGCGCTGACAATTCCTCCTGCGTATCCGGCCCCTTCTCCAGCAGGATAGAGCCCCGGAATAGACATATATCCTTCGTCCCGGAGAATCCTTACAGGAGAACTTGTCCTGGTTTCGCTTCCTATCATGACAGCTTCATTGGTGAGGAACTTTCCCCGTGTCATATGGTCAAAGGCCTTGAAGCCAAGGCGAAGGGATGAGGAGACAAGGGGAGGAAGAACTTCATCCATTCTCTTTGATACCAGCCCTGGAGCATAGGTCGAGGAAGGAAGAGTTGAGGAGAATTTATCCTGAACGAAATCTGCCATCCTCTGGGCTGGAGCCTGGTAGAGAGGGCAGAAGGATCTTCTTTCAATCTCTTCCACCCAGTCAAGCATACTAAACACTCCTTTTCCAGGAATATCGCTCTGCCGGATCTGCACCACCATGGCAGCATTGGCCTTGGAGCCAGAGCGGGAGGAGGAGCTCATGCCGTTGACGCTGAGCATTCCTTCTTCGGAAGCTGAAGGAACCACACTTCCTCCTGGGCACATGCAGAAGGAATATACTCCCCTTCCCTCCACCTGGGTCACAAAGGAATAGGTTGCAGGAGGAAGATATTTCCCTCTTCCCTTACTGCTATGGTACTGGATCTGGTCTATTAGAATCTGGGGATGCTCCAGCCTTACTCCCACAGCAGTATCCTTTGCTTCCAGAGCTATTCCTTCCTTATCCAGGAATCTGTATACATCCTTGGCGCTGTGGCCGGTTGCAAGAATTACAGGGCCTAGGAATTCCCTTCCATCCCTGGTCTTGACTCCTTTCACTTCTCCCTTGTCAATGACCAGCGACTCCACAAGAGTAGAGAAATGCACTTCTCCACCAGAGGAGATGATTGTATTTCTCATATTCTCTATGACTCCTGGAAGCCTGTCTGTCCCCACATGTGGGTGGACTTCGTATAGGATGGAGTCATCGGCTCCATGCTGGACAAACAGTGACAGCACCTTTGCCACATCCCCACGCTTTACGGAGCGGGTATAGAGCTTACCGTCAGAGTATGCTCCAGCTCCACCCTCTCCATAAACATAGTTGGAATCGGGATCAAGGATTCCCTCCCGGCATAGAGCTGCGCAGTCCTTCTTTCTCTCGTGTACATCCTTTCCCCTTTCCAGGACTATGGGGCGGAGATTGTTCTCAATTAGTGTAAGGGCGGCAAAGAGGCCTGCGGGACCTGCTCCCACCACCAGGACAGAAGGAGAGGATGATACATCAGGAAAGACCGTAGGGACAAAGGAGGGTGCGACCTTCTCTCCCACGAATATCCTTACCTTAAGGTTTATCTTCACATCCGCCCTTCTTGCGTCGATGCTCTTTCTTAGTATTCTGAAGCCTGTTGCCCTGGAGGAAGGGATTCCGCATTTCCCGGAAGCCTTTTTTAGGATCACAGCCTCATCGAAGGCTTCTTCCGGAGTAAGTGTTAGGTCTACATCTTTGGTCATACCCGATTATGTCATTTGATGGTGGTTAGAACAATGACAGCCGCCCCTCTTTTCACTAGAATTGGAAGGGTGAACATACTGAGCATTGAAAACCTTGAGAAGACAGTTAAGGATGAACCTCTCTTTACTGAGGTCACCCTTGGTCTGGACTATGGAGAGAAAGTAGGGATAGTGGGAAAGAACGGATGCGGCAAATCCACCTTCCTGAAGGTATTGAAGGGAGAGATAGTCCCGGACGAAGGAAAGATATCCCTTAGAAGCGGAACCAATATGGTGATGCTGGAGCAGAACGTCACATATAAGCCTGGCTGCACTGTCTCAGAGTATCTCTATGAAGCCAAGGATGAGAATATCGCTATCCTCAAGGCCTATGAAAAGGCCATTGAGGAGGGAGACGAAAAGACTTATGTGGCCCTAGGAGAGAAGATCGAGAAGGAAAACCTCTGGGATATTGAAAGAGCCTTCTGGGCAGCAATCACAGATATGGGAGAAGAATTTCCTGAAGACACATTGATGTCTTCCCTATCTGGAGGAGAACAGAAGAAGGTGGCAATTGCAAGAGCCCTGGCAACAAGGCCAGACCTTCTCCTGTTGGATGAGCCGACCAACCATCTGGACATAAGAAGCATCGAATACATAGAGTCCTGGATCAAGAATACTCCGATTTCAGTGATCATCGTCACCCATGACCGCCATATTCTCAACGAATGCTGCTCCTCAATTTGGGAGCTGGACAGAAAGCACTTCTACCGTCATCCAGGTTCCTTCTCCCAGTACCTGGAGAGGAAGGAAGAGAGAATACTCATGGACGAGAAGGAGCAGGCAAGGCTCCAGACCATTCTCCGACGGGAGCTTAAGTGGCTTATGAGAGGGCCTCAGGCCAGAACAGGGAAAGATAAGAACAGAAAGGAGAGAATCGAGGAGATGCAGTCATCTCTCCGTAAGGTCAGGGATGACAGGATGACAGAGTTCTCCTCCCTTGAAAGAAGGCTGGGAAAGAAGATCCTCGACTTGGACAACATCTCAAAGAGCTATGGAGATAGAACCCTATTCTCCTCCTTCACCTTCTCCTTTACAAAGGGAATGAAGATCGGCCTCATTGGCGATAACGGCAGCGGCAAGTCTACCCTATTGGACATAATGGATGGCAGGACCCTTCCTGATACAGGTTCTGTAGACAAGGGAGTGAACACTGTCTTCGGCTACTATGACCAGCTGGGACGGAACCTTGAAAGCAATAAGAGTGTCCTGGACTATGCCCTGGATCTGGGGGAACGGGTCTCCTACACTAAAGGCGAGGATGTATCGACAGCAAGATTCCTTGAAATCTTCGGCTTTCCTCCATCCTTCCAGCGGACTCCCATAGGCCTATTATCCGGAGGAGAAAGAAGAAGGCTCTATCTCATAACAAGACTGGTATCAAACCCAAACTTTCTTCTCCTTGACGAGCCAACCAATGACCTGGATATCGAGACCATGGAGAATCTGGAGGAATATATCTCCTCCTTCCCTGGCTCTGTGGTGATCTCAAGCCATGACAGAACCTTCCTTGACTGTACAGTGGATATGCTTCTGGTCATAGAGGATGGAAAGGTTACCCTTTTCCCTGGAAACTACTCAGAGTGGAAGGAGGAGAAGGAAAGAAGGGAGGAAGATAAAAAGAAGGAAGAAAGCCTTAGGACCCAAAACGTAAAGAAGGACCAGAGGACAAGGGAGAAGAAGGGCCTCTCCTACAAGGAGACCAAGGAGAAGGAAGCTCTTGAGAAGGAAATTGAGGATCTGGAAAAAAGAGTAAAGGAACTGGAGGACTCCTTCTCCATTCCTGGCCCTACTCCTTTGGGAACTCTTCAGGAAAGGACCAGAATATATAATGAAACAAAGTCAGCGCTGGACGAGAAGACCGAGCGCTGGCTGATACTGGAGGAAAAGGCTGGGGAATAGGATATCATTCCTCAGAGGATGTAACGTCTTCAGCTTCCATAAGCTGGGCGTTGGTCTTTCCAGGTATGACCCTACGTATGAAGGGCAACACTCCTGAATATGTCTTGGAGAACTCCTCCTCGCTTTCCTTCAGCGCTGCCTGCCAGGCAGGACCGAAGCCTGGGGAGTTGATGGTAAGACGGTCAACAGCCTTCTGATAGACCTGAAGCCTTTCGATTTCCTTTCTTCCTGGCTTCTGGCTCATGGTCTGAAGTGAGATGCGCAGGTTCTCGTTCTGGCTCTTCAGCTCCTCATTGGATTTCTTC
Source organism: Sphaerochaetaceae bacterium (assembly GCA_016302165.1). Lineage (GTDB taxonomy): Bacteria > Spirochaetota > Spirochaetia > Sphaerochaetales > Sphaerochaetaceae > Ornithospirochaeta. The sequence goes on along the minus strand of JAEDOD010000115.1, from coordinate 770 downwards.
AGCTTCTCAACTCCCTCACTCTCTATCTCCATACGGGAAGTGAGCATTTCCTTATACTTTTTTACTTCGCTTTCACCCTTCTTCCTGGTGGAGCGAACCTTAAAGATATATATGATCCAGACTATGGCGGCAACGCCTAGTCCAATGAATAGTCCGATGAAGAAATCATGCCAACTTGTCATAAGAAACCTCTCTTGAGAAAAGATACTCCATTTTTCGATATAAGGAAAGGAAAGACTGGTTCTTCCCTTACTTCCTCTTTTGTTTTATGATTACACTGTCGCCCGGGTGGTGGAATGGTAGACACTGGAGACTTAAAATCTCCTGGCCTTGCGGCCGTACGGGTTCGAGCCCCGTTCCGGGTATCCTTTGAGTCAGAATTTGATACAATCAAGTTCTGATTTTTTTATTTACTGCAACAAAAGAAATTACAAATCCTTCCCTGTAACGTAAAAGAACATATAGGCCCAAATAATAAGGCTTTTTTGGCATACCCTAGTAACGAAAAAGAACAAGTTGTTCGCTTTCTTTTATTATCGTTTACACGTTTGTAACGATTTATTTTTAATTCGTAACCAGGGTTTTGAATAACGTAACACAGGTTTATAAAAGCGTTTTACAGTATTTGAATAACGTTACACAGGTTTAGAATAACGTTTTACAGTACTCGAATAACGTAACCGGGTTTATGAATAACGTAACCCAGTGCAAGAATAACGTAACACAGTGTTCAATAAAGTAACACTGTATAAAAGACATCAACAAACCTG
>JAEDOD010000114.1 GCA_016302165.1 Sphaerochaetaceae bacterium | reverse complement strand
CTGAAGAATACCTAAACTTCCCTTTTTCAGAAAGGGTAAAGTATTGATAGAATGGAAACATGGATATCAACGAAAGACGAAAGGAAATAGTAAACATACTTGGCGATAGGGATTACGTTACAGTGGAGGAATTCTCGAGAGTCCTCTCTGTCAGCGCTGTAACTATCCGCACAGACCTGTCTGCCCTGGAAAGGGATGGAATCCTTATCCGCACCCATGGCGGGGCCATGAGAAGCGAAAAGAAGGCCAAGGAAAGATATATTTCCAATACCTTGGGAGAGTTTGAGGAGGAGAAGAAGGCTGTGGCCAGGAAGGCATCATCCCTTATTCAGGATGGATACACAGTCATTATCGATTCCGGCTCCACTACTATCCACCTGACAAGGTACCTTAAGGACAGGAATATAACTGTGGTCACCAACAATGTGCTGGTGATGGAGTTGTTGAAGAATGAGGAATCCATAAACGTGGTGGCCCTGGGAGGAAGCCTTAGGCGGGCAAGTATGGGAACCATAGGGCCCCTGGCCAACGAAGCTGTGAAGGCCATGAACGTGGATATCTATTTCATGGGAGCTGCAGCATACACAGAGGAGACCATAACAAGCTCTGACATGATCGAGTCTGAGCTGAAGAGAAACATGATCCATGCTTCCGACAAGGTTGTATTCCTTGCCGATTCCTCAAAGTATGGAAGGAAGGCCTTCTCCACCATATGCTCCTGGGACGACATAGATACCTTCGTCGTAGACAAAATAGATCCAGACTTCAGGCGACGCCTGGAGGAGAAGGGAGTGGAAGTAATCTCTGCCGAAGAGTAGAGTGGCAATTTATACACCTCCCCGAAAGAGAAAAGGAAGAAGAGAATTCTTCCATGACAGAATACACAAATGGGATCATTCCTCTTGAAAGAGGTGAAGCTGCTATAATTGCAGGCGTAGGAGGGAGCGGAAAGACCGGACTCCTTGAAGCAATCTACCAGAGTGAAGTTGACAGTAAGAAGAGGAATGTGGTGATGATGCATTCCCCTTCCAGGCTCTTCGAGGCTTCCCCAAGCCTTGCCATCATCGATTTCGAATACAGTGATCTATATGGAGAAGAGAAGGAAGCCTTTAAGCGAATAGAGAAGGAAAGGGGAGAGAAAAGCCTTTCTTCAGAGTTCTCTGCAATTCTCAGGCTTATTTTAGAGTTTGGATTGCTTCCCCCAGGTTCCCTTCTTATTATCGACTCCCTGGAGTATGGCATGGATGGAGAGGTACTTACAAAAGCTTTGAGGGTGCTCTCCAGAATATTGGACAAAGGAAATCTTACCCTGGTGGCCACAGTTTCCACAATGATGGGACTGAGAGCTGTGGAGACAGTCCTGGGATATTCCCATCTCTATCTCATGCAAAAGGGAGAGAAGGGAGAGATGGAGCTTAAGGACACTACAGAGGAAAGCGAAGAAGCCTACAGGGCACTGCTGAGAATGGTGGAGAATCTATGATCGACTACTCCTCCTTTCTCTCAACTCTCAGGGAGACCAGCCTGGACAGGAGCAAGGGCGAGAGCCTATTGATGGACGAAAGGCGGAGAGTTGTGAACTACGACGCCATGGTGGACGAAATATGCTCCCTCTACCGCTCTGGTGACAACTACTCCTCTTCAGACTGCATCGCCTTATCTCAAGGCTCACTCTTGTTCATTGAGTTCAAGAACCAGAAACTGAGTCGAATTGACAGCGATCGTATAAGGAAGAAGGCCTTCGACACAATATGCCTCTTTACCTTCCTGGAAGATAGGATGGGATGGCAGAAAAGGGATAAGAAGTATGTGGTCCTGTATGACGAGGACGACATACCATCCTGGAGCGCCTACCGCTCCCGTCTCTACTCCTTTGGAGGAAAGATGGAAAGGGTTGGCCTGAAGTTCGGCCTGGAGAAATACAGGGCCTTCTATAGCGATATCCTCACCCTTAGTGCTGAAGACTTCTTCAATAGTGAGCTCTATAGGGACATGGAGGAAATTGTTCTCTAGACAACTCTCTCTCCTCGGTGGACAATTCTTATATGGATAAAGCTGTAGAAAGAGAAATCATCGCAATACTTAAGGAGGAGCTTATTCCAGCCATGGGCTGCACTGAGCCCATAGCCATAGCTTATGCTTCAGCCCTTGCCTTCGACCTCCTTGGAGAGGAAGTGGAGAAGGTAAGGGTGTTCCTTAGTCCCAACATCATAAAGAATGTAAAGAGTGTAGTTGTTCCCCATACAGGAGGAGAAAGGGGAATAGTTGCCGCTTCCGCTATAGGTATCTGTGGAGGAGAAGCTGAGAAACAGCTTAACGTTCTCTCTTCTGTTACACAGGAAGACATTGAAAGAAGCAGGGAGCTAAGGCGTAAAGTGGATTTCCAGGTGGAGAGAAGCGTAAGGGACTATATCTTCTCCATAATCATTGAGATGGAAGGGAGAAACAACAGCTCCAGAGTGGAGCTTGCCGGAAACCACACAAATGTAATAGAGAAGAGAAGAAACGGGGAAATTGTCTTCTCAAAGCCTTACGAAGAGAAAAGCGACACCCACTCTACAGACAGGTCTCTACTAACTATCCACAACATAGTGGAGTTTGCTGAAAGCGTAGACATAGAGAAAGTGAGGGAAGTGGTAGAGAGGCAGATAGAATATAACACAGCTATTGCAGAGGAGGGACTCCGGGGAGATTGGGGAGCAAATATCGGCTCCACCATAATCAAGAGCTACGGTGAAAGTGTACACAACAGGGCCAAGGCCTATGCTGCAGCCGGTAGCGACGCCAGGATGAACGGCTCCGAAAAACCTGTAGTCATCAATAGCGGATCGGGAAACCAGGGTCTTACAGCGTCCCTTCCTGTAATAGTGTACGCAGAAGACCTGAAGGTAAGCCATGAGACAATGCTCAGGGCCCTTTTGGTGTCGAATCTGGTGACGATACACCTGAAAAGCGGAATCGGAAGCCTATCAGCATACTGCGGGGCAACAAGCGCAGGAGTAGGGGCAGGAAGCGGAATATGCTACCTCTATGGAGGAAGGGAGAAGGAGATCTCCCACACTGTGGTCAACGCTCTTGCCATCGAAAGCGGAATGATCTGCGACGGAGCAAAGGCCAGCTGTGCCGCAAAGATAGCTTCCGCTGTGGACGCCGGGCTCTTGGGAATGGAGATGGAGAAGTTCGGAAATGAGTTCCTTGGGGGCGAAGGCATAGTGGTCAAGGGTGTGGAGAACACCATAGACAACGTGTCCAAGGTGGCAAGAGTTGGAATGAAGGAGACAGATAGGACAATAATTGAGCTTATGACAGGGGGAGGATGCACACTCTAGAGTGGAAAAAATCCTTCAAAAAGGGCAAAATGTAGAAACGTAGGAGGATATATGAGAATACTTGTTACAGGTGGCGCCGGCTTCATCGGTTCCCACACAGTCATATCTCTCATTGAGAATGGACACGAAGTTTCCGTTGTAGACAATCTGGTGAATTCCAGCGAAATCTCCCTTAAGAGAGTGGAGAGAATCACTGGGCATAAGGTTCCCTTCCATAAAGTCGACATAAGGGATAGGGAAGGCTTGGATAAGGTATTCTCAGCCACTCACTTCGATGCTGTAATCCACTTTGCAGGCCTTAAGGCTGTAGGGGAAAGCGTCCTGAAGCCTTGGGAGTATTATGACAACAACATCGGCGGCACATTGGTGCTTGTGGACGTAATGAGAAAGCATGGAGTGAAGAACATAATCTTCTCCTCCTCCGCTACTGTCTATGGAGTGCCAGAGATAATTCCTATTACAGAAGAGTGCCCCAAGGGAAAGTGTACCAACCCCTATGGCCAGACTAAGAGCATGCTGGAAGAGATCCTTAGTGACCTTAGGACCGGAGACGAGAAGACAGGAGACAGTAATCCATGGAATGTGGTGCTCCTGAGATACTTCAATCCTATCGGAGCCCATAAGAGCGGTCTCATCGGAGAGAACCCTAACGGTATTCCAAATAACCTTATGCCATACATCACACAGGTTGCTGTAGGAAGACTGGACCACCTTAACGTCTTCGGTAATGACTATCCAACCCACGACGGTACAGGTGTCAGGGATTACATCCATGTAGTGGACCTGGCTGAAGGCCATGTGAAGGCTCTTAAGGCCATCGAGAACAAATGCGGAGTTGCAATCTATAACCTTGGAACTGGCACCGGCTACTCTGTGCTTGACGTAGTGAAGGCCTTCGAGGAAGCAAACGGCGTGAAGATTCCATATGAAATCAAGCCTCGCCGCCCAGGAGACGTGGCTGTATGCTACTCAGATCCAAAGAAAGCTGAAAGGGAGCTTGGCTGGAAGGCAAAGTATGACCTTATTGATATGTGCCGTGACTCCTGGAACTGGCAGAAGAACAATCCTAACGGCTTTGAGGAATGATCATGGTGGAAGGCGTTGGAGGTATTGCAGCCTTTATTGAAGGAATACTTTCCTTCTTTTCTCCCTGCGTCCTACCTCTTCTCCCTCTATATCTATCCTATCTCTCCGGTGGAAACGTGGAGAGGAATGAAGAAGGGGACCTTATCTACAATAGAGGTAAGGTCCTCATCAATACTCTCTTCTTCTCCCTTGGAATAAGCGTTACCTTCTTCCTTCTTTCTTTCGGAACTTCAGCTTTATCCCGGTTCCTTAATACCAATAGCGAAACACTACGCCTAACGGGAGGAGTGATAATAATCCTCTTCTCCCTTTATCAGCTT
>JAEDOD010000113.1 GCA_016302165.1 Sphaerochaetaceae bacterium | reverse complement strand
TACCTGAAAAAAGAGGATGCCGCCAGCAAGTTGCGTCTCAGCGTGGAGGAGTATTGCAGAAGGGAAGATAGGTTCTTTTCGTGAGGCAAGCTTTCAAATAGCTTAGGAAATATCACGTTGGATCCATTCTGCGTCCAGAAGCTTGATGATTGAAATAAGCTCCTTCTTCTTATCCTGTCGAGCAAAAAAGAATAGGTCAGCTGCCTCCCAGATAGAGAAGCCTCCTATGATGTTGACGCTGTCTGCTATGACTCTCTTCATAGTGTTCTCCATAAAGTAGGAGAGGGTAAGTACCAGAGCACCGAAGAGAATGAATGAAATGATCTTAAATGTGTAGGCCCTGAGCTCCTTGCTGTTCTTTCTTGCCATCAGAAAGGCATAGGAAGAGTAGATTTTCCTGGTCTCCTCCAGATCCACTTCATCGTCCAGGACTATTCTCATTCTTACCTGCGGATCTGTGTATGTAGATACAGACAACAAGTATTCCATTATATCCTGGGAGGGAAGGCAGCTATTGATTTCAGAGAGGAGTTCCTTTCCCGTTATCTTCACTTCCATTCTTCCGTCAACTACTGGAAGGATGGTATCCATAGGCCTATGGGCCATGATGCGCTTTATTGTTTCCCTTATTCCAAGTCTAGCCATAAATCGATTTTCTCACTGTGAGAATGAAAAGGGAAGAGGTAGTTAATCAAAACTGTAGGCTATATGGCTGAGATATTTCATCTTTGAAAGAGAGTATCTGAACCCTTGATTCCAGGTGATGTAAGGATAAATGCCAGATATTGTCAGTGGTGAAAAGGGAAAAATATGTGTCACCGCTGAATTTGAAGAAGCTCTCGTCTGAGATCATCTTCCTTTACTTTCATGAAAAAACCTCCTAATTGGATTTTTGGTCCAACTAGAAGGTCACAGGTCAGAATCAAGCAGCCCCAGTCTTCAATAAACTGTCTTGTCCCAAGGGAAGGAAGTGAATACATCCTTTCCTTCGTAGTGGAGAATCTCTCTCTTTCCATTGATGGCGTCCAGAACAGACCAAGCCATGGCCTCCTGCTCGACTTCTCCTGGGTAGAGGGCGATTGGAGCGATCCAGCCGCAGTGTTCCTTAATGTACTCAACGATATCTGTGTACCTTACAAGGCCACCCGTAAGAAGGATTGCATCCACTTTTCCAGAGAGGACACAGGCCATCTCACCAATGGACTTTGCTGTCTGGTATAGCATAGCATTCCATACTGTTGTGGCCTTTTCGTCACCTGCCTCAACCATGGCGTGAATCTTCTTGCTGTCTGAAGTGCCGAAGTGGGAAACAAAGCCTCCTGCTCTGGAGCACATCTTCCTCAGTTCAGCTGTAGTGTGGCCCTTTTCAAGGAATCTGCATACTGAAAGCACAGGAATGGAGCCAAGCCTGGTGGGAGTGAAGGGGCCGTCTCCTCCTGCTCCTTCTGTGCAGTCGATCATCCTTCCTCCCTTATGGGCTCCGATGGTGATTCCGCCATCAATATGGGCGCACACGAAATTGGTGTCCTTGATATCTTTTCCCATCTTCTTTGCGTGAAGCTCGCAGATGGCCTTCTGGTTAAGGGCATGGGACTGGGCATGGCGATAAAGACCGCTGATTCCTGTAAGCCTGGCTTCATCAATGAACTCGTCTATATTGGTAGGGTTCAAGGTATAGGCAACTTTATTGTATTCAACAGCAAACTCATAGGCGCAGAGCACTCCAAGCATGGAAGCATGGTCTGAGCCTCCCACATTGTTCTTTGTGTCTTCATATAGCTTCTGGTCAATGAGTGTAACCCCAGCCTTCTGGGTATGGGCGCCGCCGCCTCTACCTACTATGACATCCATGTCGCTGATATCCATTCCCCTGTCCAGGAGGAACTTTCTTGTCACTTCCTTTCTCATAGGTGTCTGGTCAGGTACTGTGGGATAGGAAAGGAGCAGGGGAGCGTCATGGAATACGGAGTCGGTGAAGATTACTTCTTCGTCCTCGAATACGCTTACTTTTGTTGAAGTGGAACCTGGGTTTATTACTAGAATTTTCATGTTGGCATAGGTTTTACCATAAATTTTCTTTTATGCTCACCCCTTTTTGCAAGAAGTTTACATTGTGACAGAATGATGTAATTATTTTGGTTAGTAGCTTCTAACTCCTTGACTAAATTCTTCTCATTTCTATAGTCTTCTGTTTGGAGAAGAAAATGAATCTTAGTCAGTTAAAACCTGGCGAAAGCGCCAGAATAATCAGTGTCGGAGGATCTGGATCCCTGAGACAGCATTTTCTCGATATGGGATTGATTCCAGATGCAGTCTGTACCCTTACCAAGCTTGCCCCCATGGGGGACCCCATGGAGTTCATGGTCCATGGCTATGAGCTTTCCATAAGAAAAGATGATGCCAAGGAAATAGAGTGTGAAAAAGTTGAGGCGAAGGAAAGGGCGGAGCGTCCCTTCTTCCGTGATTCCCAGGAGCATCCAGGTCTGGGAGAGGAAGGAAAGTATCATGAAAAGAAGGGAGAGACTCCTCTTCCGGAAACAGAGACCATAACCTTCGCTCTGGCTGGAAACCAGAACTGCGGAAAGACCACTCTCTTCAATCAGCTTACAGGATCCAACCAGCATGTTGGAAACTTCCCTGGCGTTACAGTGGACCAGAAGAGCGGAAAGATCAGAGGCCATGAGAATACTTTGGTCACCGACCTTCCTGGAATCTATTCCCTTTCCCCATATACAGCTGAGGAGATAGTCAGCAGGGAGTTCATCCTGGACTCCAAGCCCAAGGGAATCATCAACATCGTAGACGCCACCAATATCGAAAGGAACCTTTACCTTACCCTCCAGCTTATGGAGCTGGATATTCCTATGGTCCTGGCACTGAATATGATGGATGAAGTCAGAGGAAACGGTGGCACCATAAAGATCAATGAAATGGAAAGGCTACTTGGTATTCCTGTGATTCCAATCTCTGCCAGCAAGAATGAAGGAGTGGACGAACTGATACGTCACGCCATCCACGTGGCCTACTACCAGGAAAAGCCTGGCCGTCAGGATTTCTGCTCTCCCTCTGAGCACGGTGGCGCTGTACACAGGGCCATCCACTCCATAATGCATCTGATTGAGGACCATGCAGAGAAGGCGGAAATCCCTCTCCGTTTTGCCGCCTCCAAGATAATTGAAGGAGACAGAATGGTGGAGGATGCCCTTGGCCTTGACGAAAACGAAAAGGAAGGCATCGAGCATATCATAGTGCAGATGGAAGAGGAGAGAGGCCTGGACAGGGCTGCAGCCATTGCTGAAATGCGCTTCTCCTTCATCGAGGACCTTTCTGAAAGGACAGTGGTGAAGCCTAGGGAAAGCAAGGAGCACATGAGAAGCAGGAAGATCGACAGGATCCTTACAGGTAAATATACAGCAATTCCCTGCTTCATCCTTATTATGGCCCTAGTGTTCTACCTGACATTCAGCGTAGTGGGAGCCTTCCTACAGGGACTATTGGAGAAAGGAATAGAGAGTTTGACAGTCCTGGTGGACAGTGCTCTCACAAAAGGCGGTGTAAACAGCGTCATACACTCACTCATTATCGACGGAATCTTTACTGGAGTGGGAAGTGTCCTTTCCTTCCTTCCGATCATAGTAGTGCTGTTCTTCTTCCTCTCCCTCCTGGAGGATACAGGCTATATGGCCCGTGTGGCCTTCGTTACAGATAAGGCCCTGAGAAAGATAGGCCTCAGCGGAAGAAGCATAGTGCCTATGCTCATCGGCTTCGGGTGCACTGTGCCTGCTGTAATGTCTTCCCGGACCCTGCCTTCCGCAAGGGACAGAAAGCTTACAGTGCTTCTCACTCCATTCATGAGCTGTACGGCAAAGCTTCCGATCTATGTGTTCTTCGCTTCAATCTTCTTCCCGGAGTGCGCTTCCCTGGTAGTAGTGGTCCTCTATATTTTAGGAATCCTATTGGGAATAGTTGTTGCTGTCATAGGAAAGAACACTGTGTTCAAGGGAGAGGCTGTACCATTTGTAATGGAGCTTCCTTCATACAGAATGCCAGGAGCCAAGAATGTGCTGATGCTTCTCTGGGATAAGGCGAAAGACTTCCTGGAGAGGGCCTTTACCATCATCTTTGCCTTCTCAATCATCATCTGGCTTCTACAGTCCTTTGACCTGAAGCTTAACTTCATTGCAGGAGGAGCTGCAGACAAAAGTATACTGGCCTCCCTTGCAGGACTTATCGCTCCTATCTTCAAGCCTCAGGGCTTCGGTGACTGGAGAGTGGTTACAGCTCTAGTTGCTGGCTTCATGGCCAAGGAAAGCGTAGTATCCACACTTTCTGTGCTCTATTCATCCACTCTGATGATCTCATCATCCCTTACCATTCCTGCCGCTTCATCACTTCTGGTGTTCTGCCTTCTCTACACTCCCTGTGTTGCGGCTGTAGCTTCAATCAAGAGGGAGCTGGGTGGAAAGTGGGCCTTCGGAGTAGTTGTCTTCCAGTGTGTACTGGCCTATGTGGTGTCGCTTCTTGTCTCAATCATAATGGGAGTAATTCTATGAATATTCTGAGCTTAGTCATTCTTCTTGTAATAGCTATTCTCTTTATACTGGTAATGGTGAGAATCACCAGAAAAAAAGGGAAGTGCCTGGGCTGCAGTGAGAGTGAGTGCCACTGCAGAAAGGGGAATGGAAATGGAAAATGTTGTCTTTGACATGGGCGGAGTCCTTATCAAGTGGACTCCTGATGAG
>JAEDOD010000112.1 GCA_016302165.1 Sphaerochaetaceae bacterium | reverse complement strand
AATATGGCAAAGGAACACAACTTTTGTACTTTTCCACCAGATATGAATTTTTTTGTACAGATTCCCTCAAAAGTATTGACCCTACCCCCCACATATTTTATAAGGGGTCTAGAAAATTTATTGTAAGGTGAGACGTCATGTCTGGCATAGTCAGAGAGAAGAGGAAGAAAAGAAGAGAGCATGCAATACTGTCTGATGCAGGACCCTTGGGCCCTACACTCTACTTTTGCGCCCAGCCATGTCGTCAGGTGGTTGTGCAATGATTGAAATCAAACACTTAAGAAAGGAATTTGATGACGACACCATTCCCCTCAAGGACATAAATGTCACAATTAACAACGGGGACGTCATCTCCATCATCGGACCTTCCGGAACAGGAAAATCAACTCTTCTCAGATGTATCAACATGCTTACAGAGCCCACTAGCGGAAGCATTATAGTGGACGGCCAGGATATTACACAGCGTGGATGCAATCTTAACGAAGTAAGAAAGAAGATGGGAATGGTCTTCCAGTCCTTCAACCTCTTCGGACATCTCACAGTCATCGAAAACATCATGAAGCCTCAGATGACCCTTCTTGGCCGCACAAGGCAGGAAGCCTACGACAAGGCCATGTATCTTCTGGATTCTGTAGGTCTCTCCTCTAAGGTCTTTGCCTATCCTGATGAGCTCAGCGGTGGACAGCAGCAGAGAATCGCCATTGCCCGTACTCTTGCCATGGATCCAGATATCATCCTCTTCGATGAGCCTACTTCAGCCCTGGACCCCAGCATGATCGGAGAAGTCCAGTCTGTAATCAAGGTCCTTGCAAAGAGCGGCCGTACAATGATGATCGTCACCCACGAAATGGATTTTGCCAGGAAGATTTCCAATAGAGTCTTCTTCATGTGTGACGGAACCATCTATGAGGAAGGTTCTCCTAAGGAGATCTTCGAGCACCCCAAGAGAGAGGCCACCAGAAAGTTCATCCAGCGTCTTTCCTCCCTTACATACAAGATCGACAGCCAGGACTTCGATATGGAGGCCATCAGCGAAGAGCTTCAGAAGTATGGTGAGAAGCTCCTTATTGAAGCTGAACGTCTTACAAAGCTTACTCTCGCCCTGGAAGAAATCTGTATCAACAATATTGCTGCAGAAAACGATAATCCGGATATTCTGGTGAGAGTGGAGTACTCAGAGAAGCTGGACGTATTGACCATGAGGATCAAATACAAGGGAGCAGACTTTGACCTAAAGGAAGCAAAGTCCAGTAAGGTCTTCCTTTCTCTCCTGGAAGAGCCTACCACCACATATTCCCAGGTAAATCTGGAAAATGACAAGGAAGGCTATGAGCACCAGATTGAAATGAACTTCAGATGGCAGGAGGAGCAGAGATGAAGAAGCTTCTGATTCTTTTTATTCTTATTTCACTTGTTTTATTATCTGCCTTCTCCTCAAATGGGAAGTTCGAGACCATCGAGGACCTGAACGGAAGAAACATTGGAGTTCAGACAGCTGTCCTTTATGAAGACCTTATCAGGGATAGGGTTCCTGATACTGTTTTCCAGTACTACACCATGCCTAACGACATGATCTATGCCCTTACTTCCGGTAAGGTTGATGCATATCTCATTGAGGAAGTCAGCTTTGGAGTACAGAAGGCCCACCATCCTGAGCTGGAATGCCTGGAGGAGCCTGCAGGATACATCAATGCCACATGTATCATTGGAAACAACGATAGACAGGACAGAATCCTCAGGGAAATCAACCAGTTCATTAAGGACAGCACTGAAAGCGGATTGATGGACGAGCTCTATGACTACTGGATTGCAGACTTCGATCCTGATAGTGATACCTGTGACATCACAGGATTCACAGGAGAGAACGGAACCCTGTCAGTAGCCATTGAAGGCGGCTACGAGCCATTCTCCTTTGTAAGCCACGGCTCCCTTTCTGGATATGATGTGGACTTCGTCTGCAGATTCTGCAGGGCATATGGGTATACTCCCCAGTTCTTTGAAGTTCCCTTCGAGGCCATTGCTCCTGGAGTGGAGACCGGTAAGTATGATCTGGGAATGAACATTGTGGTCAGCGAAGAGAGAAACGAGACAGGAACTCTCTCTGATGTGTATTACACCACACCAATCAGATTGGTAGTCCTGGGAGAGGATGTAGATGGGGCAGGATTCTTTGCCAAGCTCAAGAACAGCTTCTACAAGACCTTCGTCAAGGAAAGCAGATGGAAGCTCTTTGTTCAGGGAGCCCTTGAGACCATCCTCATTACCATCACATCCATCGTAGACGGAACAATTCTTGGCTTTGCCGTGTTCATGCTTTGCCGCCACGATGGAAAGATAGCCAACGGAATAACCAACTTCGTAATGTGGCTTATCCATGGAATGCCTACTGTCCTTCTCCTAATGATCCTCTACTACATCGTATTCGGCTCCACAAGACTCAGTGGAACCTGGGTATCTGTTGTGGGCTTTACGCTGATGTTCGCCTGCTCCATGATCGATATGCTCAGAGTCGGATTCAACGCTGTAGGAAAGGGCCAGTTCGAAGCTTCTACAGCTCTCGGATATTCAGATAGCCAGAGCTTCTTCAGAATCCTTCTTCCTCAGGCAGCCCAGCACTTCCTTCCTATCTACAGAAACGAAGTGGTGACACTTATCAAGGAAACATCCGTCGTCGGATATATCGCTGTCCTGGACCTTACCAAGATCAGTGACCTTGTAAGAAGCAGAACCTATGAAGCCTTCTTCCCGCTTATCCTTACAGCCATCATGTACTTCCTGATTGCAGCTATACTTACCAAGGTTGTCAAGGTTGTGGAGAAGAGGATCAATCCTAGGAGAAGAAGCCAGGATAAGATTCTCAAAGGCATCAAGGCCTGGGAGTAGGATTTACTCTATTCTGAATTTAGGTCGGGTTGTTCCCGGCCTTTTTTAGTCACCCTTTTCTATCTTTTTCCTTGTATTCATGCTAGACTATCCTTAGATTCGTCTGGAAAAGAACCGGAGGCAGTCTCTCCAGACTCTTTAGTTGAGTATTGATCCCATTGCCTATGCCTCCTCCCAGTACCCGGAATTATTTCCAAGGATTAGGGTACGAGACTCTTATATAGGAGGGTAGGCATGAATAATTCATTGTCACCTGAAGCTTTCCCATATAGGGAAATTCCGTCGTATCTTCCGTCTGTTTCAAAAGAGGCGGAAAGCAGCACTCATCCATTCTCCCTGGAGGAAAGGAATGGAGAATCCTTCCTTGCTTCCCTTAAGGCCTATGGCCTCAAGGGTGAAGGAAGACGGATTTTGGAGTATCTGGAGAACCACAGTTCCAGAAGCCTTATGAGGTATGTGGAGCGCTATGGAGTGGAGAATAGCGCCGGAATGCTTGTCTTCTATCCGGGAACCGATGAAGACAGGATCATGAATGATGTGGACTTTGACATGGCCCTGAAGAAAAGTGCAGAGAAAGCCATATCCTTTTTCCGCCACTCCTATGAAGACAAAATCGGTCCTGTCATCGAAGAGTGGGCAGAAAGGGAGAAGTGGAAGGGGATAATCTCTGAAAGCGGAGTGAACTATATGGATAGGAAATATCTTTCAAGAGCCAGCCTTGAAAGCATGTGGGTGGACTACGATATGGTGTTTCCCACAACCCTGGCCAATATTCTTGCCAAGGAATATAACCTTTCTGCCTATTATTTCTCCCAGTGGTTCGGAGCCATAGCATACCTGGAAAGCATGTGCAAAAGTGACAGGAAAGTGCTGGACCATATCTATAGGGACCCCCTGGAGATTCCTGAATCATTGAAGGAAGCCATGCCAGACTGGCTGGAGAGCGGGAATATGGCTGGAAACATCATTCTGGCCATAGATTACCTCAATAAAGTGGAGGAGCCCCATCTGGACTTTTCTTTGAGGAATGAAGCCTTTTCCCTTCTTTCAAAATACTCAGTGGATCCCTTCCGTATAGGTTTTCCACGTCCCTCTCTGAAAGGTAAGGCTAATATAGTCTAGGGACAGTGGATTTCTCCCAAGTCCTTGACTATTTTTCCAACACCTCTTAGCTTCTTTGGGAAGAGGCGTAAAATGAAAGTTTGGGCACATAGAGGTTTTTCTGCACTTTATCCTGAGAATACTATGCTGGCCTTTGAGAAGGCGGCAGAAGCAGGAGCTGACGGCATCGAGACAGATGTCCATCTCTCAAAGGATGGTGAAGTAGTTGTAATCCACGACGAAAACCTGAAGAGGACCTGCGGCATAGACAGAATGGTAGGGGATTGCACTCTCCGTGAGCTTACAGCCACCAAGGCTTCTGCCACCTTTGGCGGAAGCTTTGATGTGACGGTGCCATCCTTCAGGATGCTTTGTTCCTTCATAAAGGACCATGACATCATGGTCAACGTGGAACTTAAGACAGGTATCATCTATTATCCAGGACTGGAAGAAAAGGTAGCAGAGGAAGTGAAGAGATGGGGTATCGAAGACAAAGTCATATTCTCTTCCTTCAATCCACTGTCACTGGTAGTGATGAAGAGGCTTCTTCCAGAGTGTCCTGCAGGATTCCTCTTCATGAAAGGAATGAATCCTAGGCACATTTCATACATTACTAAGGAAGCAGGGCTGGATCTCCTTCACCCAGATTTCTCCATTCTTGACGACGAAATGGTCAAGGAAGCAAAAGAGTGCGGACTAGGCATCAACGCCTGGACAATCAATGAAGAGAAGGAAATGGATACACTTATATCCCTAGGGGTGGAGGGAACCATCACCAACCGTCCGGATATGTGTCTCAAAAAGCTAAACAGAGCCTGATTACATGGATTTCAGGGTCTCTCCCTCCACAAAGCTGAATGGAATAAGGGAGATGGTCTCCTGAGGATCGTTACCTTTGATTATCTCGAAGAGAATCTCTGCAGCCTTTTTACCCTTCAGTTGTCCCTGCTGGTCTATGGTGCAGAGCTTCTTTCCCCAGGTGTCACGGAAAATGCCGTCGAAGCCAATGACAGAAATGTCTTCTGGAACTCGATAGCCATTTCTCTCCAGATATCTTATGGCGCCTGCAGCCTGGATATCTGACATCGTTACAATACAGGTGGTCCTATTGTCTTCAA
>JAEDOD010000111.1 GCA_016302165.1 Sphaerochaetaceae bacterium | reverse complement strand
ATTTCTGCCCAGAACGAGACTCGAACTCACACACCGTTGCCGGAACTAGGACCTGAACCTAGCGCGTCTACCAATTCCGCCATCTGGGCAAATCTAACGAGAATGTTATCTTGTATGTGGATTATGTGTCAAGCAAGGCTAGCCCTTGAAGGGCAAAGCTATTAAACTTTTCTTCATGACAAGAATTCTATTTTTGGGGGAACTGGTGGGAAGATGCGGTATATCTGCCCTAAAGTCAGGCCTCAGCGGAATCAAGAGCAAATACGATATCGACTACACCATCATCAATGGTGAAGGCATGACAGGCGGCTACGGCATCGGCAAGATGCATTCTATGCAGCTTGGAAAGCTTGGAATAGATCTTACCACCGGAGGAGAGAAGCTCTTCTATAAGCCAGACTTCGTGGAGTTCATGCAGAAGTGCTCCTTTGTGCTGCGTCCATTGAACTACCCTCCCCAGTGCCCTGGAAAGGGAATGAAGAATATTACCATCAGAAACAGAAACTATCTCATCATCAACCTTCAGGGCCACTCAGGCATGAGGCAGTCCATACAGAATGCCTTCGTGTCTATAGATAGCTTTCTAAAAAAAGTGGAAGGAGATCCTATCATTCTCCTTCAGTACCATGCAGCAACCACAGCAGAGAAGGCTACCATGCTCCACTTCCTTGACGGAAGGGTAAGCGCTGTAATCGGAACCCATACCAAGGTATTGAGCGCTGACGAAAGAGTAACGGAGAAGGGAACTGCATTCATCAGCGATAACGGCAGGGTTGGCTCCTTCATGAGCGTCGGGGGCTTCGATACTGAAACTGAGATCTATAAATACAAGTCACAGATACCTACCAGAAGCAAGGAAGCCTGGGATGACCCTAGAATCCAGGGAGTTGTGGTGGATATCGACGAAGAAAGCGGAAAGGCAGTGGCAATAACTGTCATAGACGAGAAGGTCAACGTCCAGAAGCCTCAGGAAGGAAATAGATGAAGAAGAGCGTAACTGTAATAGAGAGTAGCGAAGGAAGAATCAAGGTGGGCTGTGATGCCACCGTCTGCTCAGGCTGCAAAAGCGAAATGTTCTGCCGCGGTCGCGACACCACCTTCGAGGTGGAGAATCCAAAGGGCTTCAAGGTTGAGAAGGGAGACCGTATACTAGTGGATGTGCCGGAAGGAAAGGCAACTGTTTCCGTCCTCCTATCTCTTGGACTTCCCCTTATCCTCTTTCTTCCCGGATACTATCTTGGAAGCCTCATAGCAAAAAGCGAAATATCAATGGCCTTCACAGGTCTATCTTTCATGGGCCTGGGCTTTCTCATTTCAGCGTTAATCTTCCGTATCAAGAAGCATTACTTCTCTCCTACCCTGGAGGATAAGGAATGAAGAGATTCCTCATTCTCCTTCTTCTCTCCCTTCTCTTCCTCTCCTCCTGCCAGAAGGAGGAAGGAAGCATAGTTGATGGAGAGAAGAAGGAAGTGGGGAAATACCCAGATGTAATTCTGGAGAACTCAAGATACATCATCGGGGAAGAGGGCTCTGAGCCTCTGGAGCTGTATGCAAAGAAAATCACCTTCTACTCTGAAGAGAGCTATGCCCTGGTGGAGGATATGACCTTCACCACCAAAGGTGAGAGAGTAATATCCGGAAGCGCCGGGGAAGGAAGGATCAACACAGAGGGAGATGAAATCAATCTCCTTTCTGGGGTCACTTTCCTGGATGAAGATAATGGCATGAAGATTAACGCGGAGAAAATAGACTATAATAGAGAGGAAGATACCATCTCCGCTCCAGGCCCAGTCATGGTAGAATCAAAGGAAGGGCGCTTTGAAGGGACAGACTTCAAAGGTGACCTCAGGACAGGTACATATACCTTCCAGTCTATAGAGAAAGGAGAACTTGACTTTGAATAGGAGAATTATTGCGCTTAGCTTCATGCTGACTCTATGCACTATGCTTTTCTCCGCTTCAATCTCCTTCTCTGGAGGGAAAAGCACCCTCATTATGAGGGAGGGAGAGAAATCTGTAAGCCTTACAGAGGGAGCTGAAGTAATATCAGGAAGCATGAAGATTACTGCCTCCTCCATAACTCTCAGCGGGGAAGATTGGAAGGAGATCGAAAGCAGAGGGAAGATAGAGATTACAGACAGCGAAAGAGGAATCTCCATCAAGACATCAATTCTCTGGTTCGACAGAATAGATGAAATACTTGTAATCTCATCCTTTTTTGAGCTTGATGACATTCCAGACCAGCTCTACGCCCAGGCAGGAAGCCTCAGATATGACATGAAGAATGAAAAGCTGGAAATGGGAATGCAGGTCACTCTCATGAAGGTGGCTGATGGAGAAGTTATGAAATGCTCCTCTGAATCTGTGACTTTTGACAGAAACAGCGGCATTCTTTCCCTTCTCGGAGGGGCCAGGGTTGAATGGAAGGGAGACAGCTACGAAGCTGAAATGATTACTGTAGACACTTCAGATAACACCATCTCCCTTTCAGGAAGAATAAAGGGGACCATCAATGGTTGATACTCTCAAAGTCCAGCATCTCTCGAAATATTACGGAAAGAAGCACGTGGTGAAGGACGTGTCCTTCTCCATGGCCAGTGGAGACATCACAGGGCTTCTGGGCCCCAATGGTGCAGGAAAGACCACTTCCTTCTACATGATAGTAGGCTTCATCAAGGCCAACGGCGGAGAGATCCTCATAAACGGAGAGAATATCACTGACCTTCCCATGCACCAGAGATCAAAGATGGGACTGGCCTACCTTCCCCAGGAGCCTTCCATCTTCCGTAAGCTTTCTGTAGAAGACAACATCTCCCTGGTGCTGGAAGCCCAGGATAATCTCTCAGCCAAAGAGAAAAAGGATAAGCTTCAGGAACTATTGGAGAACTTCGGAATAGAAAAGCTGAGAAAGCAGTATGGCTACACTCTCTCAGGAGGAGAAAGAAGAAGGACAGAGATTGCAAGGGCCCTTGCAACCAGCCCCCGCTTCCTTCTTCTTGACGAACCCTTTGCAGGAATAGACCCTAAGGCTGTATATGAAATAAAGCAGATAATCCGACATCTCTCAAGAAGTGGAATCGGCATACTCCTTACTGACCACAATGTAAGGGACACTTTGGAGATCACCACTACAGCCCACATCATCTCAAACGGAGAGATCCTTGTTTCAGGAACAAGGGACGAAGTGCTGGACAACGACAGCGCCCGGGAAATCTACTTCGGAAGAGACTTTGGAGATTAAGATAGGCTATGGCAGAAAACATATCCCTCTCCATGACTCAGACCCAAAGGATGGATGCATCCCTTATCCAGGTGCTGGAGATCGTCACGCTGCCCACAGAAGAGTTGAAGGAGAAGATAAAGAGGGAGGCAGAGAAGAATCCTGTAATCAATCTAGGAGAAGAAGAGAAAAGCTATGACGCCATTCCCTCCTACTCTTCCTCCCCTACCATACAGTACCGGGACGAAGCCAATGGAAGCGAATACAGTGACGATGGAGAGAACGACTGGTTTGAGAAGACAGTGGGAGAAAAGGAAAGCCTAGGGGAGCACCTCTATAAGCAGCTAGGCTGCATGGAACTCACGGAAGAAGTAAAGAAGGCGGCAGAAATCCTTATCTCCGAACTTGACGACAGAGGCTTCACAGGCCCAAATCCGGAAGAAGCTCTACCATCAAACCTTAAGCCATACACAAAGGAAGCTGTGGAGGCAATCCAGGCCATGGAGCCCACAGGAGTGGGAGCCAAGGACTGGAGAGGAGCCATCATGCTCCAGATAAAGGAAATCGAGAAGGACAAGGATGAAGTCTCCAGATACCGGGATATCATCTACCATGGCCTAGATTACATTAAAGACAACAGGCTGGACGCATTGGCAAGAGCACTGAGGATAGGAAGAGCTGACCTGGACGCAATGCTATCTGTAATCCGTACCCTTACCCCATTCCCAGGCCTGAAATACTCTTCCGACTACACCCATTACACTATTCCGGAGCTTTCCTTCCACACAGTTGACGGTGTCATATACATGAAGGTGCTGAAGGGAGACCTTCCTGAAGTGGAGATAGACCAGAGCTACCTGGATCTTCGCGATAGTCTGAAGAAGGAAGGAAACGAGAAAAGCAAGGAAGCTGCAAAATACCTGGGAGAAAACATAACATCGGCCCAGAACCTTATGAAGATGCTTTCCTTCCGCTACTCCTCCCTTGAGAGGATAGGACGGGTGCTGGCAGAGAAGCAGAGAGACTTCTTTCTTCATGGTCCCATGTTCCTTAAGGGCCTTACCATGACTGAAACTGCAGAGATCATGGGAGTGAACGTAAGTACAGTGTCAAAGATGGCTGCAGCCAAGACTGTGGATACTGATTGGGGAATCTATCCCTTGCGTTTCTTCTTCTCCTCTGAAGTGAAGAAGGAGGACGGAGATGACCTATCAAGAAACTCTGTAAAGCTGAGAATCGAGAAGATCATCAGGGAGAACACCACTGGAAAGAAGCTTTCAGACCAGAAGATAGCTGACGCCCTGGCGAAGGAAGGAATCATGATCGCCCGTAGGACAGTATCCAAATACCGGCAGGAGATGGCCTTGGATTCCTCCAGGGACAGATAGAGAGATATAGATTATTCGCCAAAAGGACCATTTTCCCCTTTATGGCAAAGTCAGAGATAATTATTTTCTCCCTCCCTATTCCTTTACGTCTATCCTTTTAGCGGGCAGAAAACCCTTCTCCTCCCCCTTTGGCCTTTATTTTTGTTTGTGTTTTGGCCCATTGGGACCGATAATGATGATAGAAATAGTTTTTCCGTCAAAAGGAATATCGTGAAGAGGCAAAGCCATAAGGAAGAGGAGGTAATCATGAACATCACTTTCAGAGGCATCGGCTACACACCAAACGACGAAGACAGAGCTTTTCTCGACAAGAAGCTCCAGAAGGTATCCTTTGCAGAGGATTATCTTCATGATCTGGACATTGCTGTAAAGAAGGAGGCCAAGGGAATCGGATTCCACATCGATGCAATCCTTCATTTTGTCTGGAGAAAGGAGAAGGTGGTCAGCATTGACTGCTATGAGCTCTATGAAGGAATAGAAAAGATTGCAGACAAGATCCAGTCTGTTGCCAAAAAGGAAAAGGAGCTGGTCAAGGATAACTGACCAGGATTCAAATTAGATCAGGAGGGCGCCTGCCC
>JAEDOD010000110.1 GCA_016302165.1 Sphaerochaetaceae bacterium | reverse complement strand
TTGCAATTCCAGTCATGATGTCCAATAATTAAGAAACAAGGGAGAAATTATTATGGTGGACACACTTCTTGAGCTACAATTGCCCATAATGCTCTTTTTTCAGTCACTGCGAAGTTCTGTAGGGAACGCATTGGCAATAGCAGTCACCTATTTTGGCGATGCGCCAATAGCCATCCTTCTGTTGCTCATCACCTACTGGTGTATAGATAAGCGCAAAGGCTTTGCCTTGGGAGCCACCTTGCTTCCGGCAAACTTCATGATGAACATCCTGAAGGTAATATTCAGAGTACCCCGTCCTTGGGTGAAGTTCCCTGATGAAATTGACTGCATCTACAAATCTACAGCTACAGGTTATTCATTCCCTTCAGGCCACTCCACCACAGCTGGAGCCCTATGGGGTTCAGTATCAACTCTTACAAAGAAAAAGTGGCTGAAGATAGTAACCGTCATACTAATAGTCCTGGTTCCGCTTTCAAGAGTATATCTGGCCTGTCATTGGCCAATGGACGTTATAGTAGGAGTAGGCTTAGGACTTGCCCTATCCTTGATCTTTGCAAAGAAGATGTACGCCCTCTACGATAATGAAAAGCTATTGGGTAAAGTATCTGTAATGGTTGCAACCATTACAGGAGGAGTGGGCCTGGTAAGCGCAATCCTTCTGGAAGGTGGAGCACTGGAGGAATTGTTGTGGAAGGACCTTATGGAAACCTCCATCATGTGTTCAGGTCTATTCCTTGGGGCATGGCTTGAGAAGACTAGAATAGGCTTTGAGATTCCCCATACCATTAAAGGAAAGATTATCGGCTTCATCCTTGGGGCAGTCGTGGGAATCGGAGTCTGGATCGGAATCCGGGCAATTCCTCTCTTCCCGATGATCATGAAGTGTGTGGCATACTTCTTCCTGGTATTCTGGAGCACATTCCTCTATCCACTCATTGCCGTAAAGCTTGGAATCTTCGGAAAAGAATCAGAATAGACTACCTTCTCCTTGGTGGGAGACAGAGGGAGGAACAAGGGTTTCAGGAAACCTATGTTTCTCCCCTTTTTTATAGATCCGGGAGAAGAACCTTTCAGCTATGGCGTCATCGAATAGCACCTCTCCGCATAGTCTGGAGAACAGCTTGCCACAGACTTCTGCGTCTGAGAGGGCATTATGGGCATCATATTCCCATCCCAGGTCCTCTGCCAGGGATGTGAGCTTATAGCTTCTCCTTCCCTTCCAAAGCTTTCTTGATAGAGATAAGGTGCAGTAATACCTGTACCTGGGCACAGTGATTCCCCAGGCTGCAAGAGTATGCCTCAACACGTTCATATCAAATTGCGCGTTGTGGGCAACCAAGGCCTCATCTCCTATGAAAGATTCAATATCAGGCCAAAGATCCTTCATGGTAGGAGAACGGGAGATATCTATTGGAGACAGGTGATGTACAGCTGTACACACGTCATCAAACTGCAGGACAGGAGGACGGACCAGTGAGTACCAGGAGGATAGGATCTCCCCCTCCGGATCAAACTTGACCAGGCCCAAGGCACAGGCGCTATCCATTCTGCAGGCTGCAGTCTCGAAATCGATGGCTATATAGTTCATTGCGCTATTGCCTCTGAAGCCATGAATACCTTTCCCTCTACAGTAAGGGTGGCGCTGCTTCCCTTCTCAACAAAAGCTGTCTCCCCTCTCTTGAGAGTTATGGATTCACCATTTTCACTTAAAACAGCCTTGCCTTCGGTAACAAGGATTATTGCATCCACACTTTCAGGAACAGCGTAGGCAGTGTCTGCAATAGCTGAAAGAAGGAAGTCTGGGGAAGGAACAGGATATTCCACTGCCCCACCCTTTACCCTCTTCTCTACAAACGCGTTCTCAGTGACTCCAAAGTTAAGGATTGAGGACAGCTCACTAAGATCAATCCGCTTAGGGGTGAGTCCACCACGAAGGACATTGTCTGAAGCTGTCATAAGCTCAATTCCGTCTCCCTTTACATACGCGTGGATTGTATCAGGCTGAAGGTAGATGGCTTCTCCTGGCTTAACGTGGAGTATATTCATTATAAGAGGGAATACGCATCCAATATCACCGCTATATTTCTTGAGAACAGTCAATATCAGACCTTCAACTGTATAATACTCTCCCTCGTTTTTTGGAAGAGAAGAAGCCTTTACATTCTCCTCCAGTTCAGAGAGGACTTTGTCCTTATCTTCCCTGGAAAGTGCGAATAGAGACAAAAAGAGGGACCTGATATCCTTCTTGTCAGAAAGAAGAGCATCATAGGAAATAGGAATATACTTCTTTAGCGCCTCTACTGACTTCTCGAAAGGCCGAAAGCCACGGAGAGCTGTTACAGGAGATAGGGCCAGAAGGATTTCAGCTTTTTCGTTGTCGTCGTTGTAGCTGCATGCTTCTCCCCTTCTTCTCTTCTCTTCTTCCTTTGCCCATCCTCTTTTAGCCTCCTCCTTATTGGGGTGGCACTGAAGGGATAGCGGAGAATCTATGGCAAGAACCTTGAAGAGGAAAGGAAGTCTCCGTCCAATTATTTCAGACAGGGCTACTCCATCTACAGTGCTCTCCCCACTCTTGTGAGTTCCCATCCAATACTCAGCCTGAGGCTTTTCTGAAGCTTCATATCCCAGAAGAGACGGGATAAAATCCTTATTTCCCCATGCATAGTCCTTGACCACGCCTTTAATTCTCATAATAGCCATGAAAGTAGAATACACTATTTATCCGATATTGAAGAAGTGAGATTTTTCAGCCTTGAAAGATATCATCAACAAACGTATCATTCTTCCTATATGCGGCATTAGCACAATGGTAGTGCACCGGCTTCCCAAGCCGAGTACGCGGGTCCGATTCCCGTATGCCGCTTATTCTGTCATGGCATTGACTGAAAATAATCCTATTCGTATATTTGTATTCATATTACATTTCATCGCACAGAAATAAGTGCAAAGGCGGGTTTTAACCTGATGGAAACAGGCCCTAGTAGCCAATACTCACATGAATCATCGGACGAGGTTCCTCCTCTCACCTTGGATAGCAAAAAAGGAGAGGAAGCATGAGCATACAGACCACTCTCATTCTTCAGGTTCTCCTTATTCTTGTAAATGCCTTCTTTGCAGGAACAGAAATAGCTGTAATATCCCTTAATTCCATCCAGCTGAGAAAAGATGCGGAGGATGGAGACAAGAAAGCCCAGAAGCTGATCAAGATGATTGAAAACCAGTCAGGCTTCCTTTCCACAATCCAGATCGGCATAACACTGGCAGGCTTTCTTGGAGCAGCCTTCTCGGCAGATGTTCTTTCAGAGTATCTGGTATCCTGGCTCCAAAAGATTGGATGTCCGGGTCCCGTATCCCTTCTGAACACAGTTTCTGTCATCCTGATCACAGTCGTAATATCATTCTTCACTCTCATATTTGGAGAGCTTGTACCAAAGAGGATTGCCCAGCAGAAGTCAGAAGCCTGGGCAAGGAAGGCTGTAGGATTCATTGCATTCCTTGCAGCCTTCTTCCGCCCCATGGTTGCCTTCCTCTCCTTCTGTACCAACCTTATCCTCCGCATCTTCCATATGAAGACAGATGGAGAGGAGGACGAGGTTACCGAAGAAGACATCAGACTTATGGTTGATGCTTCCGAGGAGTGTGGAAAGATTGAAGAAGATGAAAAGGAGTGGATTCAGAACGTATTCGAATTCAATGACATTGCCGTTGATGATGTCATGACCAGGGATGCAGACACCTACTGGATCCAGGAGAATGACAGCGAAGCTACCATTCTCAAGGCCATCAGGGATTCTGGGTATTCCCGTTTCCCAGTATATGGCGAAGACCATGATGACATTAAAGGTATCATCATCGCCAGGGAATTCCTTCTCAATCTCTCCAGCAACAAGAAGAAGCCTTTCAAGGATCTCATCAGGGACCCATACCTTGTTCCAGACTCGATCCATGCAGATAAGCTCTTCTCTGACATGCAGGCCAACAAGGTCCATATGGCCATAGTAATAGATGAGTATGGTTCTTTTGCAGGAATCATAACCATGGAAGATCTTCTAGAAGAGATCGTAGGAAACATCTACGACGAGTTCGACGAGCAGGAAGAGGCAAACATCGTGAAGGTTGGAGAGGGAAAATGGAGCGTCAGCGGTGACGTACTTATCGAAGACCTTAACGAAGAGACAGGACTTAACATCCCTGAAAGCGAGGATTACGACACTATTGGAGGTCTGGTGCTCTCCACTCTATCCACCATCCCGGAGGATGGCTCAAAGCTTGACGTGGAGACAGAGGATATCAGAATCCATGTTCTTTCCGTAAAGGAAAGGCGCATTGAGAGAGTGGAAGTGGAGAAGAGGATTAAGGATTCTACTCAACCATCTGAAGCACAAGACCACGAATAAGAAACTTGATGCTTTCATCCCTGTTTCTCAATCCCTGTGGTATGAGATACAGATGGAGGATGGAGAGGAAGCTATCTTCAAAGATGTGGATATCCTCCTCATTCTCAATTGAAAAGTACTGGAAAAGACTATGAATCACCTTATCCATAGTCTCCCAAGGATCCCGGAATCTCTTTTCCGGGACCTTTCTCTTTATAAGGGCAAGATTCTCTCCATCAAGGAAACGGAAGATCCCTTCCCTTTCAAATCTTTCAGCAACCTTGTAGAAGACAGCTGTCAGGGATGTGACAATATGGTTCTCATCCAGATTCTGCAGCATCTCCAGATACATTCCCTCCAGGCTTTCTGCAAAGGATGTAAGGCAGGAGAGGAAAAGTTCTTCCTTCGACTCATAGAACAGATAGAAGGTGCCCTTGGCAATATGGGCTGAGGAGCACAGGGAATCCACTGTGGTCCGCCTTATTCCGTTCCTCTTGAGCTCTTCCATGGCGGCTTTTTCAAGGGCATCTATGATCTCCACCCTTTCGTGTTCTGAAAAGATTCTAGGCATACAAACCTCTATGACCAAATTATTATTTTTAGTCATATTAAATCATTTAAATACGGTTTAGTAAATAAAAATCATTGTTTTTTCCCATTATTTTATTTGCGTGGAGAGAAAAGTGCCCATAGAATTTATACAGAACTAAAAAGGAGACACAAATGGCTGCAGTAAGTCTTAAAAACATCTGCAAGATCTATGATGGCGGCGTCAAGGCTGTTGATAACGTCAACATTGAGATTGAAGATAAGGAATTTGTTGTTCTCGTTGGTCCTTCCGGTTGTGGAAAGTCCACAACACTCA
>JAEDOD010000015.1 GCA_016302165.1 Sphaerochaetaceae bacterium | reverse complement strand
AGCTTGCTGCAAAGCAGATGAAGGATGAGAAGAAGAGAAGGGAAGAGAAGATTGCTGAACTTAAGGAGTTTATCCAGCGCTTCAGCTCCAACGTGGCCAAGGCAAAGCAGGCAACCAGCAGAAAGAAGCTTATCGATAAGCTTACCATCGATGATATCAAACCATCTTCCCGCCGTTTCCCCTATGTGGCCTTTAAGCCTAACAGGGAAATTGGAAAGAACGTGCTTGAGATCAAGAATCTTTCCAAGACAATTGATGGAGAGAAGGTTCTTGATAATCTTTCCCTTACAATCAATCCTGGAGAGAAGGTGGCCTTCGTGGGACCTAACCACTACGCTAAGACTGTGCTCTTCCAGATCATCAGTGGCGAGATGGAGCCGGATGAAGGATCCTACACTTGGGGTGTCACCACATCTCTCAGCTACTTCCCTAAAGATAACTCCAAGATGTTCGGTGCAGGTATCAACATGACAGAGTATCTCCAGCAGTTCAGTAAGGAGGATGATGATAACTATGTCAGATCCTTCCTTGGAAGAATGCTTTTCAGTGGAGATGAAGCTTTGAAGGATTGCGGCGTCCTTAGCGGAGGAGAAAGGGTCAGGGTTGTCTTGGCAAAGATGATGCTTGAAGGCAACAACTGCCTTATCTTCGATGAACCAACCAGCCATCTGGACCTGGAGTCCATACAGGCTCTTAACAATGGTCTCATTGATTTCAAGGGCGTACTTCTCTTCAACTCCCACGACCATCAGTTCGTAGACTCACTGGCAAACAGAATCATCGAGTTCACTCCAAAGGGAATCATCGACAAGATGGAGAGATTTGACGACTATCTTGTGGATGAAGACGTAAAGGCCAAGAGAGACAAGGCTTACGAAGGTCATAAGGGAGCAGTTGTAATCTGATGACAGTTGTCGTTGACATTGGAAATACCAACATTGTAGTGGCTGTAGAGAAGGATGGAGAGTGGAATAAGCCCTTCAGAGTCTTTACAGATACCAAGAAGACAGGTGATGAATATTCTGTCATTTTCTCTTCACTCTTTGCTTCAAGGGGAGTGGAGAAGGATATGGTAGATAAGGTCATCATATCCAGTGTCGTCCCTTTCCTTACAAGAAGCATTGAGAAGATCATGACCAGGCTCTTTGATACTACTCCCATAATGGTCACCCATAGTGTGGAATCAGGACTGGTGAAATCCACCATTCCTCAGGAGCTGGGTTCAGACCTGTTATGCAATATGGCCTATGCCCATACCCATCATCAGGACGGTCCTGTAATGGTGATCGACTTCGGTACAGCCCTTACCTTCAGTACTGTATCAAGGAAAGGGGAAGTGTTGGGTGTAGCCATTGCTCCTGGTCTTGTGACAGCTGTAAATGCTCTTTTCGGAGCAACAGCACAGCTACCTCAGGTTGAGCTTAAGGTTCCTGATACTGTTCTTGGACGAGACAGCATGGGTTCCATCAGAGCTGGTATTATGGAAGGTTATGCTGGCCTTGTGGAGCGGATTATCAGAAAGACAGAGGAAGAGCTGGGTGAAAGAGTCTACGTAATGGCTACCGGAGGTCTCAGCACCACCATATCCACTCTTATCGACAGACTGGATGAGCTGGATCCGATCCTGACTCTTCGTGGTCTTTCACTAATTGCATCACTTAACTGAAAAGAGGGCTTTGAGCCCTCTTTTAATTAGTTGTCATATAACAATTTATAGATCAGAACAGAAAGTGGCCATCCTCCATGATCTTCACTTCTTCTCCATCATAGGTGAGTGCTGTTATAGACATATCAGGGCTGCCCACCATGAAGTCTGTATGTACCAGGCTTTCATTGCATCCATAATCCTTTGGATCCTTGTCTCCAATGTGGAGATTGGAGGAGTATCCCTGGCCTAGTGCAATGTGGCATGAAGCATTTTCGTCAATGAGGATGGAGCCAAAGGTAAGGCCTGTCTTTGAGATAGGGGAGTCAATATCCACAAGGGCCACTTCTCCAAGCCTGGAGGATCCTTCGTCGATTGATAGATACTTCTCCATCACTTCCTGTCCTTTCTCTGCCTTTACGCTTATGCACTTTCCTCCCTTGAAGGTGAGCGTTACCTTTTCAGTGTCTGTTCCAAGAACGTTGACTGTCTTGGTGGTAGTGATATAACCCTCAGCTTCACTATTGTCTGGAGTACAGAAGATTTCTGCTGTCGGAAGGTTAGGCCAGAAGACAGAACCCTTTACCGTTTCTGAGGAACCACCTTCATAGAAGGCTTCCTTTCTGAAGCCTACTGTAAAGTCTGTAACAGGACTCTTGAAGTGAAGCTTTCTTATTCTCAGGGAGTTAAGATAATCGACTCTCTTTTTTGAGACTCTATCCTCTTCATCCCAGAGAGAGAGGAAATCAGGAGTATCGATATGCAATATAGATGCCAGCACATCAGCCAGATCCTCTTCCTTCTTTCCCTTTCCAAGGACCTTCTCTGCCCATACAGGGCCTGGAGCCACAGCCACACACCACTTTATCTCATTACCCATGTATTTTGCGCTGAGCTCCTTCTGGGCCTTTCTGAAAGCCTGGTTCAGTGTCTGGTAGTTATCCTGGTCAAAATCTATGTCCTCAAGTCTTTCGTCAGCGCAGTCTATCCGTACATTCTTGATTCCTGTCTTAAGGCCTTCCTCAACGTAAGATGTGAAGGAGGATGGGATATATGATAGATCTTCTCTACTCTGGAGTTTTGATCTCACCTTATCAAGGCGCATGTCGCTGACCCTGATGTTTACATATTTTGCACCCATTTTGTAGGCATACTCTGCCATGACCCTGCCGTAGAAATAAGCGTCTGGTGAGACTACGATATTTAGATAATCTCCCTTTTCCAGGGCTACTCCCTTATTGAGAACCAGCTCAGAGAGCCTTTCTGCATATACTTTTCTATCCAATTAATATTCCTCCTCTTCGTCATAGAAGAAGCCATCAGAAAATATTGTAACTTCTTCGCCTTTACCGTTAAGTGCCGTAATCTCTGTTGTCCTTGTTCCCAGGGGAAGGGAAAGGGATATAAGGGAGTCTACAGTGCGTGAAATGTCTTCTTCCTCCACAGCTTCCCCCTTAGGTCCTCCCACTGTAATGGAGACACATCTCATCCTGTCCAGCTCACTGTAGAGAGTAAGCTCTTCAGAATAGAGGGGGTTTGAGACTTCACTTATGGTCACCATGCTTCCCCTGCCTGCTGTAGGCTCCTCGGATAGATATATCTCCATAAGCTCTTCTGTTCTTCTGGTGCCCCTATACTCGTCAATTTTTCCTCCCTGAAAATGTACAGAAAGAGAAGATATCCTTTCTCCAAAAAGAATTATGGGCCTCGAAACATTAAGCCATCCATTTAGGGAGGTGGGGTCAATAAGCCGAAATAGATCACCAGTTACAATGGATGGGGCGAAGGATCTGCCAGCTGTAGTCTTACTGTAGGAGGAATGGAAGCGGGAGGTTTTGAGGAAGGAGAATGTGAGGTCTGTTCCTTCATCGTTGGCTATTCTGCACTCTGTAAGCTCCATGGCATTAAGCCTTTTCTCCTCGTAGCGGATATTTTCTTTCCGTCTTTCCATTTCTCTGATGTAGTCTTCATTATCCAGCTCAAGAATTGAGTACAAAAGTGAAGAAGAGGATATGGCTGAGTCCTCTAGAGCTTTATCCCAAGCTTCACCAGGAAGTGGACAGGAAACAAAGGGAACTGAAGGCTCTCCATTTCCCAATGGGTCTGAAAGGAGCCTGAAGCCCTGGAGAAGGGGAGCGTCAAACTCCACATCCCTCTTAAGTATGGGATAATCCTTCCATAGCGGTATGTATACAAAGGCTGTAGGCTTTTTAGTGAGAGGGAAGGGGGAGAGATAATCGAAGTTGTCGACAATCTTTCCGTCTTCAAGACGCTGGATGTAGGAACCATTACCAGTGATTTCCTTTGCCTTCTTTGCAAGAAGCTTTGCAAAGGGAGTGGACTCATCCTCCTCAGTGTTGATGCTCAAGACATCTCCCTCCCTGATTTCAAGGGCGGAATATATGACGGCATCTGCATATTTATCAAATAGAAGATCCATATAAACCTCAAAAAAAAAGCGGCAGTAGCCGCAGTAATCAGGAGCGCTTGACGCGGTCTTTCTTTGTGCCGTGAAGCTTTACATAGTCCAGAGTCTTCTGGAACTCCTTAAGGAACTCTCCCAGATCCTCCTGATACACAATGATGGACTGTCTCAGGAACTTTCCTTCAATGTCTGTAGGTCTTGATTCAACTACATTAAGGTAAAGGTCTCCGTAGATGTTCTCCTTTACGTTAAAGAAATAGGTTCTGTCATTCTTGATCAGTTTTGTTGAAAATACTTCTCCTCGCTCTCCCATGTCAGGGCCCTCCGTTATCATAATAAATCATAAGTAATATTCACTTCCTTTTCAATAAGCCATCGTCATACAGGAAAGAAAGGAATAGATTAAGGGATTAATTGTGCTTTGCAAAACCAAAAGATTCAGGAGAATTATTTATGGATATGAAGAATTTTGCAAAAAATACTAATGTATGCAAAAGAATAGTTGCAGATATTCAAAACTTGTGAGAAAGTTTATGCAACAAACATTACAAGAGAGGAAAAAACTATGAAATATGGACGTACCTATAACTTCTCCGCAGGTCCAGCAATGATGCCGGAGCCAGTGCTTGAAGAGATCAGAGATGAAATGATGAACTATCGCGGCAGCGGAATGTGTGTCATGGAAATGAGCCACAGATCCAAGGTCTATCAGCAGATCATTGATGATGCTGAAAAGGATCTGAGAGATCTCATGGGTATTCCAGACAACTATAAGGTTCTCTTCATCCAGGGTGGTGCAACTCTTCAGTTCTCCATGATTCCAATGAATCTCATGAAGAATGGAAAGGCTGTCTACATCGAGACAGGAGCTTGGTCAAAGAAGGCTATCGCTGAAGCAAAGAAGTGTGGTGAAGTCATAGTTGCAGCTTCCAGCAAAGACAAGAACTACACATATGTTCCAGACTGCTCTGACCTGGATATTCCTGAAGATACAGACTATGTATATATCTGTGAAAACGAGACAATCCATGGTGTAACATGGAATAAGCTTCCCAATACAAAGGGACACATCCTGGTTTCCGACCAGTCCTCCATGTTCCTCAGCAAGCCATGCAACGTATCTGACTATGGTCTCATCTATGCTGGCGTCCAGAAGAACGTTGGTCCTGCAGGAATGGTAGTGGTCATCATCAGAGAAGACCTAATCAGGGACGACCTTACAGATCTTCCAATCTACCTCCAGTACAAGACCCATGCAGATAACGGCAGCATGTATAACACACCAAACTGCTGGGCCATCTACTGCTGTGGAAAGGTATTCAAGTATCTCAAGGACAATGGAGGTCTTGAAGCTATGTATGAGAAGAACCTGGACAAGGCCAAGGTCTTCTACGATTTCCTGGACTCTTCAGAGATGTTCAAGGGAACAGTCGAGAAGGAATTCAGATCTCTCATGAATGTTCCATTCGTCACAAAGAGTGCAGAGCTGGATGCTGAAGTCGTGGCTGCAACAAAGGCTGCCGGATACGATAACCTTAAGGGACATAAGAGCGTTGGCGGTCTGAGAGCCAGCATCTACAACGCTATGCCAAAGGAAGGCGTTGAAGCTCTTGTATCCTTCCTGAAGAAGTTTGAGGAAGAGCATAAGTAATATCTTCCTTCTCTATCTTTCACGTCCCCTCGAGAGAGGGGATAATTTAATATTGCTGAATTGGAAAATCTAATATTGGAGCAAAAAAAATGCTCCTTAGTGGAGCTTAAGCGACCGACGGGAATCGAACCCGCATCTTCAGCTTGGAAGGCTGAGGTAATAGCCATTATACCACAGTCGCATTACGTCAGAGATACTACGAAAAAGGAAAAGTTGTGTCAACAGCTTTTAAAAAAGTTCTTTCTCACTTTTATCCTTTTCTCCTTTTTCCAGTCGGAAGGACAGCCTATGGATAGGACAGGGGCCATAGATTGATAGGGCTTCATAGTGTTCCTTGGTGGGATAACCCTTGTGGGAGGCAAAGCCATATTGAGGCCAGACTCTGTCTGCTAGGGCCATAAGTCTATCCCTATGGTTCTTGGCCAGTATTGAAGCTGCCATTATCTCAGGTATCTTTCCATCTCCCTTCACTACAGCTTCCACAGGGCAATCTGCTTCAGGCTTTTTGTTGCCATCAGCCATCAAGATATCGATTCCTATTCCTCTGTCCTTCAGTTTTCTGTAGGACAGGGTCATGGCAAGAAGAGAAGACTGGAGAATGTTGATCCTATCTATGGTCTTGTGGCTCACAGCGGTGACAGCCCAGGCTACAGCCTTCTCCTTAATGATTTTCTCAGCGTCTAATCTATCTTTCTCGCTCATTTTCTTTGAATCATTGAGAATCTCAATGGGGAAATCCTTTCCAAGTACAACTGCAGCAGCTACCACAGGCCCGGCAAGAGGGCCTCTTCCTGCCTCATCTGTACCGCAGATCACAAGATTTGGTTCATCAAATTGTTCAAAAAGCTCTTCTTGCATATAATAATGGGAATGATAGATCATTTCGCCTATTAAATCAAAAACTATAGGCGTAAAAGGAGTATAGATGTTCCTTAAATCCCTGGAAATCAATGGGTTCAAAAGCTTTGCTGACAAGACTCACATTGACTTCACTGATGGTATCACATCCCTCTTGGGTCCAAATGGCTGCGGAAAGTCAAATATTGTGGACTCCATCAAGTGGGTTCTTGGAGAGCAGTCCACCAAGACCCTCCGTGCTTCCAGGATGGATGATGTCATATTCAGCGGTACTGAAACCAGGAAGCCTAGGGATATGGCAGAGGTGACCCTTACCATCGATAATGAGGAGCAGGTGCTTTCCACCACTGTACCGGAAATAGTTATCAGAAGAAGAATCTATCGTAGCGGTGAAAGCGAATACTATATGAATGGTCAGCGCTGCCTGTTGAAGAATATCAGGGAGCTTTTCATGGATACAGGAGTAGGCAAGACTGCATACTCCATCCTGGAACAGGGAAAGATCGACCAGATCCTTTCCAATAAGCCTGAAGATAGAAGATATATCTTTGAGGAAGCAGCAGGAATCAGCAGATATAAGGCCAACTGCAATGAAGCCCAGAACAGGATACGGAAAAGCGAAGAGAATATCGCCCAGATAACTACTGTGGTCAATGAAGTGAAGAGGACCTACGACAGGACCAAGGTCCAGGCTGCCAAGGCCATGAAGTGGCAGGAGCTTAAGGATAAGGCATTCCTTCTCGATACAGACATCAAGCTATCAAGGGTCGACATGTTCCTTAAGCTTAAGGACAAGAGAATCCATGATGCTGAAGAGGCCAAAAGGGAAGGGGAGGAACTTAAGGAGAAGCTTACCCAATATAATGATGTAATATCTGTCTCCAGCGGAGAAGTCTCTGAATACCAGGAAAAGGCCAAGTCCCTTGAAATATCCATCGGTAAGGCTGAGGCCTTCGTATCGTCACTGTCTGAAACCATAGAGGCCTATTGGGACAGCTACAGGCAATACCTGGATAAGCTTTCCTCCAGCGAATCACGATGCGCCCAGATCCAGGAGGATATGGATAGGCTGAAAGGTGAGAAGGAGGAGGCCGAAGTAGAGCTGGAGGAGTATCAGGATAGGCTTGAAGAGAAGGAGAGCCAGCTTAAATACAATGAAAATAGCCTTCAGCACACCAGGGAGGAGATAGGCAGGCTTAACAGTACAATCAAGGAGGCGGAGAGCGCTAACGACCTTTTGGATGAGGAATTGAAGAAGCTTTCTGAAGACCTACGTTCTGTCATCGAGTCCCTTATTGAGGAAGTTGATGAAAGGACCGGTACAGAATACTCCTCAGAGCGGAGAAGCAAGGCTGAAGATAGTTTCTATGAAGCTTTGAATAAGATCCTAGGGGATATGAAGGAAAGGGTGTCCTTCCTTTCTTCACTGCCGGAGGGAGTTGAATACTCTTCCATTATCGCCCAGAAGGATTATTCCAGATTCATGGAAAGTGTATCGGCCTTGAAATGTCTCTTTAAAGAGTATTGCCTTTCAATTCCACCTGTCATAGATACAATCCTTTCCCCCGAAGGCCTTGTTTCCAGAAAAAGGGAAATTGAGGATAGGGAAAACGAAGTCAGACAGTCTATGGCTGAGAACCGTAGGAGAATAGAAAACGCCAGAGTCCAGATAGAAGGGCGGGAAAGCGATGTGGTGGCCCTGCAGACCAATATTGAATCCTTGAAGGAGCACCTTGGATCTTTGAGGGCCAATGTGGAGGCACATAGGGAGAACATAAAGCGTCTTAACTCCTCTGTGGTCCAGAGGGAACTTGATCTGGAGGACGAAAGGGAAAGCGTTGCTGTGGCCCGTCGCCGTGTCCACGACATGAATGAGAAGATCAAGGAAAAGGAAGACGAGAAGAAGCAGAAGACAATTGAGATCCAGAACTACAGGGAGAGCCTTGAGGATGTGAATAGCGCTCTATCTGAAAAGTTCAGGAACCTTGATGTAAAGAGAAGGGAGAAGGAGGATATTCTCCAGAGCATCAACAGATGTGAAAGCGAATTCACCAAGAACAACATGTATGTAGGAACCATAGATAAGGAGATAGAGAACATCTATACCAACTACTATGAAACCTATGCCAGAAGCCTTGGGGAATTTGAGGATAGGATCAGGGATGATATGCCCCAGGAGACAGACATGAAGAATGAGCTGGACAAGGTCAATGGGGAGATCAAGGCTCTTGGAAATATCAACCATGCTGCAAAAGATGAATTTGACCAGGCAGAAGACCAGTACAAGTTCTACTCCAGACAGCTGGACGACTATCTGAAGGCAAAGAGTGACCTTGAAAACGTTCTGGGAGAAATAGTGGACAAATCCAAGGAAATGTTCCTTTCCTCCTACAGGGAGATAAGCAACAACTTCCAGGCCATGTTCAAGCGTCTCTTTGGCGGAGGCAGGGCAGAGCTTTCCTTGACTGATCCTGAGGATGTATTGAATTCAGGTATTGAGATCCTGGCCCAGCCACCAGGAAAGAGCATGAGCACACTGTCTCTCCTTTCTGGAGGAGAGCGAAGCATGACAGCTGTGGCCCTGCTGTTTGCCACCTATCAGGTAAAGCCATCTCCATTCTGTATCCTTGACGAAATCGATGCAGCCTTGGATGACAGGAACATCGGATATTTTCTTGATGTTCTCCAGGATTTTGCCAGGAACAGCCAGTTCATCATAATCACCCATAACACCCATACTGTCACAGGAGGAGACAGCATGCTAGGTGTCTCCCAGATGGAGCCTGGTGTCTCGACGGCTGTCGCCTACAGAATCGCATCCATTGAAGGACAGCCCAGAATCCTCAATGACGAAGGCGAAAGCGTGGAGTTTGACGAAGAGGGCAGGAAAAAAGGTTAGCCCGCCCTTTCTTGCACTATGTTTTAAGTTGACCAACTATGATGTTTTACTGTATAAGAGTAACTTGGAGTTTGAAGTACAGAATACGAAATGTTTGACAATATTAGCACGAAGTTTACAGGAATAATGAGATCTCTTTCCGGTAAGGGAAAGATTTCTGAAAAGAACATCAGAGAAGCAGTTGACTCCATCAAGGAAGCTCTCCTTGATGCTGACGTCAATCTTCGTGTTGTAAGGCGTTTTGTAAACTCCACCATTGAGGAGGCCCTTGGAGAGAAGGTTCTGAACAGTGTGGATCCTGGTCAGCAGTTCACCAAGATTGTCTATGACAAGATTGTGGCCCTCCTTGGTTCCAGTGAAGATGACACCAAGCTTAAGCTGAAGGGTAAGGATGCAACTACTGTCATTCTTATGATGGGTCTTCAGGGTTCAGGTAAGACAACAGCTTCCCATAAGCTAGCCTATCGCCTGAAGAAGGATGGAAGAAAAGTAATGATGGTTGCTGCTGACCTTGTAAGGCCTGCAGCCATCCAGCAGCTCCAGGTCCTTGGTGAGAAGGTTGGAGTTGATGTCTTCGTCCTTCCTGGAGAGAAGGATCCTGCTGTCGTTGCCCAGAAGGCCATCGACAAGGCTAAGCGCGAGATGTATGACACTGTCATCATCGATACCTCAGGACGAATGCACCTGGATGCTGAGCTTATGGAGGAGATCCAGAGGGTAGCAAAGGTTTCCCGTCCTGACGAGTGCCTCTTTGTGGCTGACGCCATGACAGGTCAAAGCGCTGTAGACATTGCCAAGGAATTTGATGAGAAGGTAGGAATTACAGGTGTAATCCTTACAAAGTTCGATTCAGATACCAGAGGTGGTGCAGCCCTTTCCTTGAGAAGTGTAGTAGGTAAGCCTATCAAGTTCATCGGTACCGGTGAAAAGATGGAGGACCTGGATCCCTTCTATCCTGAAAGGATTGCATCCAGAATTCTTGGCATGGGTGACGTGGTATCCCTTGTGGAGAAGGCTCAGGAAGCCTTTGACCAGAAGGAAGCTGAACGCCTGCAGAAGAAGATGGAGAAGAACACCTTCGATCTTCAGGACTACCTTGACCAGCTTGAAAGCATGAATAAACTTGGTTCTGTGGATAAGCTTATCGAGATGATCCCTGGAGCAAAGGGAAATATCAGCGAAGATGATATCAATCTGAAGGAGCTGGAAAGGGAAAAGGCGATTATCCGTTCCATGACTAGGTTCGAAAGGTCCAACTACAGGATCATAGGACCATCTAGAAGGAAGAGAATTGCAAAGGGAAGCGGAACCAGCGTTGCAGACGTAAATAGGCTTCTCAAGAAGTTTGAAAAGAGTAAGCTGATGATGAAGAAGCTTGCAGGAAATAAGAAATTACAGGCTCAGATGATGAAGCAGTTTGGCATGTGAGCCTTCATGCAGTATAAGGAGAAAAACCGTGAGCACAACAATGAGACTCAAGAGAATGGGCACCAAGAAGAGACCATATTACAGGATCGTGGTGCAGGACAACAGAATTGCAACATCCTCCAAGACAATCGATGAGGTTGGCACATACCGCCCTGTCGAAGCTGAAAACCAGGTTACAGTGGATGAAGCAAAGGTCAAGGAATGGATTGTAAAGGGTGCAGTCGTCACACCTACAGTAAAGAGCCTTCTTAACGGAAAGGGAATTACACTCGACAGAACACAGGGCTGATTTCACCCTGGAAGGAGTCGAGATGGAAAAGGAATTAGTAGAGTTTGTGGTCAAGAGCCTGGTTGACGTTCCTGAAGAAGTGAGCGTCAACGTCATTGAAGGCGAAAAGTCTACTATTCTCGAGCTGAAGGTTGCACAGGAGGACGTGGGCAAGGTAATCGGCAAGCAGGGCCGTATTGCCAAGGCCATAAGAACTATCCTCTCTGCTTCTGCAACTCGGGACGGCAGACGCGCCACGCTGGAGATTCTTGACTGATGAAAGCAATGCTCCTTGCTTCCGCAAAAATTGGCAAGACTCATGGAGTCAACGGATACCTGAGGCTATTTTCACTTTCCGGTGAATATAGCCACTTGAAGAAGTTGACCTCTTGCAGTGTTGTCACAAAGGAAGGCAGGGAGCTTTTCCTTGATGTAGATTCCATCCTCGTCAGCGAAGGCATGTTCCTCATCAGGTTCTGCGGATACGAAAGTCCTGAAAAGGCCAGGGCTCTGTCCCAGGGAATACTATATATTCCTCGAGACAAGGCACCAAAGCTGAAGAAGGGCGAGTATTATGTGGCAGACCTCTATAATATGGAAGTCCTGGTTGAAGGAAACAGGGTAGGAGTAGTGGAGGACACCTGGGAAGGAGCCCAAGCCCTGATGCTAAGTGTCAGGAAGGACAGTGACCAGAAGGTATATGTTGTCCCTAATCTTCCTGTCTATGTCAGTTCAATAGATGTGGATTCCAATACTCTGGTGCTGGAAGCCCCTTATCTTCTGGAGTAGACATGAAGATTACCATCTTCACACTTTTTCCTGAAATGGTTGAACCATTCTTTACCTCCTCAATAATGAAGAGGGCGGTGGAGAAGGGTATCATCACATACAACATCGTGAACTTCCGTGATTATGCAAAGGGAGTGCACAGAAAATCTGATGATGAGCCCTTTGGTGGAGGAGCAGGTATGGTCCTGATGCCTCAGCCTCTTTCTGATGCTCTACTTGACCATGGTGCGAAAGGGAAGAGAGTAATCTTCCCCACTCCCAGCGGAAGAGTATTCACAGAGGCTTATGCAGAGGAGCTTTCCAGAGAAGAGGAGCTCTATTTCATCTGCGGACACTATGAAGGCATCGACCAGAGGGTCATAGATACCTTTGTCACAGATGAGATAACCATCGGGGATTATGTGCTTTCCTCTGGTGAAACAAGCACTATAGTTGTCATAGATGCTCTTTTCAGGCTTATTGAAGGAGTCATCACTGACCTTAGTCTTGAAGATGAGAGTTTTAATTCAGGACTTCTTGAATATCCTCAATATACTAGGCCTGCATCCTATTGCAATTTAGAAGTTCCTAGTGTATTATTATCGGGCAATCACCGCCATATTACCGAATGGCGCGATTGCAAACGGCTGGAAAAAACACTGCTCAACCGGCCAGATCTGCTCTCGCATGCCTCTCTCAGCATAAAGGAGCGACAGAATTTATTGAAAATTATTAGTAAAGTAGAGGACGATGATTATGGACATCATTAGAGCGATTGAAGCTAAGCAGATCAAAGAGAATGCTGAAAATTTCAGCGTTGGTGATACAGTCAAGGTTTTCTTCAAGATCGTTGAAGGAACAACAGAAAGAGTTCAGGCATTCGAAGGAATCGTCATTGCAAAGAACAATAGCGGAATCAGAAAGACTTTCACAGTCAGAAAGATCAGCTACGGTGTTGGCGTAGAGAGAATCTTCCCAATGCATTCCCCAAGAATCGAGAAGGTCGATGTAGTCAGAAGAGGTCGTGTCAGAAGAGCAAAGCTCTATTATCTCCGCGACAGAGTCGGAAAGGCTGCAAAGGTCAAGGAACTCATCGTCAGAAAGAACGGCTGAGTCCAAGCATATACAGACAGGGGTCCATCACATTTGTGCTGGGCCTTTTTTGTTTAAATATGTTTTATGCAAGTGAAATATGTAGCTTTTGTGAAGTTAAAATAATTTGTATTTTTTTATGTAACCTTGGTTGCTTTATTTGTTTTCTCTGTTAGAGTACACAAAAACTACACTTTATATTGGGTATAAAAGCCAAAATATCGTAGATTTTCATTTCACGTTTTTTGCTTTATGTGCCATAATGGTGTAGAACGGATGGTCCCTTTTTCATGTAGGGGATTTCTACATGACAAAGGAGTGATCCAAGGATTTGGAGAGACTGTTGTCTCAACTTCACTTCGGTGATGTCGAAAACTAAAAAACATTAAGAGTTTCCATGTCTAATGGAACAAGGATGGCGACAAATGAAAAGAAAGAGTATTGGAAAGTTGGCAATTGTAGCTCTTCTTTCAGTTGCAATTCTTCTCTCCTTCACTGTTTGCAGCAAGAAGGCTGAGACGAAGACAACTACAACAACCACAGCTACATCTGCACCAGCTACCACAGCTCCAGCAACCACTCCTGCTGCTACAGCTCCTGTCCAGGAAGAGAAGAAGGCTGAAGTCCCAGCAGCAGAACCTACACCAGCTCCAGTCGTTGAGCCTGTAGTCGAAGAACCAGCTCCAGTTGTAGAGACTGTTGCTGAAGAACCAGCTCCAGTTGAGGAACCAGCTGTTGAAGAGGTCAAGGAAGATCTCCCTGTGTATTCAACTCTTGTATCCTCCAACGGAATTACTGTTGCTTTCGTTGCTTACAACGACCATGCAACTGTAACTATTCCTTCTGGAATCGATGCTGATAAGATTAAGAGCGCAGCAGACTACGTTCTGAGTGTCTACCCAGCTGCAGCTTCACTTCCATATACTTTCGACGGCAATGTCCTTGAAATCAGCTACCCCGCTCAGAGTGATGATGTCATCGTCGGTATTGTTTCCAGCCTCGCAGACGCTGTTACAAAAGCTATCGACAGCTACTATGCCGCTAAGGAAGAAGTTGTTGAGTCCAAGGAATTCTCAGTTGCTGCAGATGGTACAATCAACGCTACATACAGCTATAAGGGTCTTGCAGAAGCAGATGTTGTCCTGGCTGACGGTGTCGCTACCATCAAGTATCCAGCTCACTATATCTATCGCTCTGATATTGATGAGTTTGTTGCTGCTGCAGTTGCACAGTATCCTGCACTTGCCCAGTATGTCACATACTCTGTACCAGAAGATGGAACACTCGTCGTTACATATCCTGCTTCTCTGACAACAAGCCATCTTGTTGAAGCTCTTGCCGTCCTTAACGATAAGGTTACAGTTTATATCGATAACTTCATCACTTCCTATCTCAAGGCTTTCGAGCCAGCAGAAGAAGCTCCAGCAGTTGTGGAGGAAGCTCCAGCTATCGAAGTTCCAGCATTCTCAACTCTCATCACAACTCATGGCCTCACAGCTACAGTTGAAGCTTATGCTGACAAGGCTTACATCACAGTTCCAGCAGGAACAACAAAGGGTGATGTTGATGCAGTCGTAGGACTTCTTGCAAAGGCTTACCCAGAGCTTGCTAGCGCAGTTGTCTACTCCTTCGACGGATCAGTTGTTACACTCCAGTACCCAGCTCAGTCTGATGCAGTCATCAGAGCAGCTGTTTCTGAACTCAACACTCTCGCAGTAGCCGCAGCAGACCAGTTCTTCGGAAAGGCTGTCGCAAAGGAAGAGCCAGCTGTTGAAGAAGCTCCAGCAGTTGTGGAGGAAGCTCCAGCTATCGAAGTTCCAGCATTCTCAACTCTCATCACAACTCATGGCCTCACAGCTACAGTTGAAGCTTATGCTGACAAGGCTTACATCACAGTTCCAGCAGGAACAACAAAGGGTGATGTTGATGCAGTCGTAGGACTTCTTGCAAAGGCTTACCCAGAGCTTGCTAGCGCAGTTGTCTACTCCTTCGACGGATCAGTTGTTACACTCCAGTACCCAGCTCAGTCTGATGCAGTCATCAGAGCAGCTGTTTCTGAACTCAACACTCTTGCAGTTGCTGCAGCAGACCAGTTCTTCGGAAAGGAAGAGGCTAAGGCAGAGGTAGTCGTTGAAGAAGCTCCAGCAGTTGTTGAAGAAGTTCCAGTAGCAGAAGCTCCAAAGTCTGAAACAGAAGCACCAGTTGCACCTGTTACACCTGTTGCTGAAATCAAGCCTGTTGATACAATCAAGAAGTTCGAAGTTGGCGTAGCTGCTAGACCAGCTCTTAACTTCACTTATGAGTCTCCATTCTTTGCTGACATCGAAGCTAGATTCGCTGTTAACGTAACTCCAACCATCGCTCTTGGTGCTAAGGTCGGTTTTGGTCTTGATGGTTACATTCCTCTCAAGGCTTATGGCGAGTACAACTTCACTGAAAACCTCTATGCATTCGCAGAAGCAGGTGCCGAGTTTGGTATTGCTGCTAACCAGGGTAAGACAGTTCCTGTTATCGGTCTTGGCGTTGGTTATGAGAAGGCAATCACAGACAACATCTCCATCTTCGGTGAAGCTGGTGTCGAGTTCAAGATTGGTTATGAAAAGCCAGTTGTTCCTGGTCTTACAATTGGTGCTAAGATGGCATTCTAATCTTGATTATTCAATAATCAGAAGGGTTGGCTTTCGGGTCAGCCCTTTTTTGTTTTATATGTGAATTATCTCTTATTCACATAAATGGGTATTTGAATATTGTCACCTATGCAATTATCATTTGTTTATAAGAGTGAAATACGGAGTATTCATGTCAAGAAATAATAAGTATAGGTTTTTAGTTGTTGTTTTAATTCTTATCGTCCTTTTCTCATCTGTTTCATGTAAGAAAAAGGAAGCAAGTGGCAGTGGTGATCCTCAGTCACTGGTAAGTACCACAGCTAACACGTCAGATAATGGAAAAAGTCCACTTATCGTTGTTCCTAATCCTTTTGAAAAGGAAGAGGGTAGTGCTGTGTCCACATCCAGAAGTTTGGAGGAAAAGAACGCAGAGCCAAATAAGGAGACGACAGCTGTAGATAGACCAGCAGAAAAGATTGAAGCTCCTTCCAATACTCTAAATAAAGAGATGGAAGTGAAGTCAAATGATAAAACTATAGATCCAGCTCCTATTACGGAAGAAAAGAGTAGTGGAAGTTCATCCTTAGTAACACTGCCTCAGGAGATAAATAATGCAATTCCTCAAGTGGTTTCCATGCTTCTTGATGAAAAGGGAGCAGCAGATTCAACAGATGCTATTTCTGTTTCCCAGGAATTGGTTGAAACAGAAATGGCTATAGAGGCTGAGTCAGAAGGAGTTGATTATACATTTGCCGGCATTAAGGCAAAAGTCATTGCCGGTACTTCTTCTACTACAGTTGAATTTATAGATGAAAAGCCTGAGGAAGTTTACATAACTACATTTATTGTCGAACTATATAACCAGTATCCAGATATTCTTTCAGATTGTATATACACTTATAGTGATGATGTATTGACCATTGAATACCCAGAGAATAAGTTTGCCACAATAGAGGATATCTACTCACTCTTTGATACTCTTTCTGATATCTCTTCTTCCATCATCGCAGATCTGGATACAATAGTTGATGATGAATCTGTTGCACCACTTACAGC
This sequence comes from Sphaerochaetaceae bacterium, assembly GCA_016302165.1. GTDB lineage: Bacteria > Spirochaetota > Spirochaetia > Sphaerochaetales > Sphaerochaetaceae > Ornithospirochaeta. The sequence continues at coordinate 10,518 of JAEDOD010000015.1, read as the reverse complement.
CGACTACCTTGTATATGGAAAGAAAGTACATGTTGAAGCATTTAGAGATCATGCTATTCTTACTTCTTCCGCTCAATTTACAAAAGAAGAAATAGGTGAAGCAATTGAGATAATCAAGGCAAACCTGGAAGAAAGCGCTTATGTATTCTATTCAATTCACGAGGATAGAATCGAGCTTAACTATCCTGAAGTTGATGAAGAATATATACAATCTGCTTTTGCAGCCCTTGGTGACCTGATTCTTGCCTACACTCCAATGCCGCTTACAGAGGAAGTGGAAGCTGTATCAGTTGCTGAAGAATCTGTGGATACGCCAGTTGCTTCAATACCTGTTGAAACAGATGAGAAGAGCAGCCTCAAGGCTCTTGATACAATTAAGCGTTTCTCTGTTGCCCTTTCCTTGGACAACGAGCTTAACTTCTCTTATCCAGATAGTCCATATGTATTGGCAATGGAAGGAAGAGTTGAGTATTCAATCAATAAGAACTTCTCGATGGGACTATCTTTTGCCTACGACCTTTCCGGATATATGCCTATTTCCCTATACGCCAAGTATATTCCTTTTGACAACGGTCTGTACTTCAAGGGGTCAGCTGGAATTTCCATCGGAATGGCAGGAAGGGAGACAGGAATTTCCCTTGGCTTAGGTCTTGGATACGAAGTTGAAGTTTCTGAAGATTTCTATATCTTTGGCGAGCTAAGTGGTGAATATAGGTCCAATTCTCTGAAAAAGATTGTTCCTGCACTGAACATTGGTATAAGATATCAATTCTGAGGATGAACATGGACAACAATCAAAGCTATAAAAAATCAGGGAAGAAGGGAAACAGGAATAATTCCCATGCTCCGAAAAAGGAAAAGAAGCTTTCTAAGCCCCAGAAAGGTGAGAAGGCTAAAAAGGGTGGAAGGCAGGGTAAGCAGCCAATTAGCGGTTTTTCCACCCTTTCCCAGGTGGCAGGAGTCCCTTTGAAGAGAACCCATCATTCAAATCTTGATGTTCCAATGCCAAAGGTAGTAGGGGAACCATATCCTGTGTGTCCATATTGCAATGAGAAGATAGACCTTATTGCTGACAGCTTCTTCATAGATGGCAGCTATGTACATTTCGACTGCGTACTTTCTTCCCTTAAGGAAAAGGAAGTCCTGGAGGAAGGCCAGAGTATCAGCTATCTTGGATCCGGATCCTTTGGCATATGCCAGAAGAATGAGGACGGTTCCTATTCTATCGTCAAGAGGATAGAAGTCGAGAACAGGGAAGCCAACACTCAAATGAAAAGCTATGTCGAAGGACTTAAAATATGAGAAGGGCTGTGTTCCCGGGATCTTTTGATCCTATGACCAACGGTCACCTTGATATAGTGAAGAGGGCGTCTGTTCTATTTGATGAAGTAATCGTTGCTGTTGGAAACAACATGAACAAGAACTCCCTCTTCACACCTGAAGAAAGATTTAATCTTGTAAAGGAATCTGTAGAGAACATACCTAATGTAAAGGTGTGCATTATTACAGGCTTGGTGGTGACCCATGCCAAGGAGCTGGGCGCAAACTGGATAATCAAGGGCCTAAGGGATGAGGAAGACTTCAGATATGAGTCAGATCTTGAAAGGAACAATAAATTTATCGAACCATCCATCGAGACACTTTATTTCAGTGCTTCCAGGGAGAATATTTCCACCCGTTCCTCTGCCATAAAGGAGTTCATAAAGTATGGAGTGGATGTTACAGGATTCCTTCCTGAGCCTTTTGCAAAGGTCATAAAGGAAAGGTTCCTTAAGTAACTCCTTATAACTTAAAAGGATAATTTTCTACATCAAATTTTATCCACAATTTTGCTTATTTCTATTGACTAAAGACCGTATTTTTTCGTTAAATAGTCATGTTGATTGGAGAGGTTCCCGAGCGGTCAAAGGGGGCAGACTGTAAATCTGTTGGCTATGCCTTCGAAGGTCCGAATCCTTCTCTCTCCAACTAGCCTCCTTAACCGGAGGCTAATTTTTTGGAGCCACCTATGTTCTACGATGACGGATTATGTTTTGAATGCCAGAGATGTCTATATTGCTGTTCTCAAGAGCCTGGATATGTATTCCTGTCTGAAAAGGATATAGAGAATGGTTCCCAGGTGTTAGGTCTCAGCAAAGAGGAATTCATCGCCATCTATTGCCGATATGTGGACTATGGAAACTACAGTATGGTTTCACTTAAGGAGAAGGATAACTACGACTGTATCTTTCTCACTAAAAATGGTTGCTCCATCTATGAAGGACGGCCAAGTCAGTGCAGGACATATCCATTCTGGGAGTCAATTGTTGAATCCAGGGCAAATTGGGAAAGCGAAGGTAAAAGCTGCCCAGGTATTGGAAAGGGAAGAAAAATCTCCAGAAAAGAGATAGAGAAAGAGCTGGAAAAGGGGAGGACCAACGTTCCATATATGGTCTTTGGCAAGAGAAGAAAGAAATAGTAAATATTTCTTCCGTTTTCAATGAAATTGACTTATATTTTAATGTGGAGTTTTATGCCTCGATTTACTGATAAGACTATAGAAACCATTAGATCCCGTCTCACTATTTCTGATGTTATGCAGAACTACGCCTTTGTAGAGAACAGAGGCGGCAGTAAATGGGTAAAATGTCCATTTCATGGTGGTGGAAATGAACGTACCGCCTCCTGCAAGATAGATGATAGCCGTGGAACCTTCTACTGCTTCGGATGCCATGAAAGCGGTGATATCTTCTCTTTGGTCATGAAAAAGGAAGGCCTTGATTTTTCTGGCGCTGTTGAGATGCTTGCAAAAAAGGCTGGTGTTGAGATTGAAGAGGATAACGGCAGATTTAATAAAGATGAAGCTAAAAAAGCCAGAGATGAGAAGGAGCTTATCTATGACCTGTATTCCAGGCTTTCAAACTCTTTCCATTATCTGCTTCTCAAAGGCGAAGAGGGTAGCAAGGCACGAGAATATCTGAAGAAGAGGAATGTAAGCAGCGAGATGGTCGAGACATTTCAGCTCGGTTATGCTCCTCAGAATCATACATGGCTATATAATTTCTTGAAGAAGAAAGGTTATTCCTCTGAAATACTGTCAAAAAGCGGTCTATTCTCCTCCAAAAGGGCTGATTGGCCACTCTTTGCCAATAGACTCATGTTTCCTATCCGTGACCGGCAAGGAAGGACCATAGCATTTTCTGGAAGAGATTTATCCGGTGATGAGAAGGCTCCTAAGTACATCAATAGTCCTGAGACCATAATCTACAGGAAGAAGGAGAACTATTTTGGTCTATATGAAGCAAAAGCTTCAATAAGCGAAGGAAAGATGGGTCCCATCCTCTGTGAAGGTAACTTTGATGTCGTTGCCATGCATCAGGCAGGATACAGGACAGCCATCGCATCCCTTGGCACCTCCTTTACCCATGAGCAGTGTGCAAACATCAGAAAGTGGTTCCCATCAAACAAGGAATTCAACATCCTTTTCGATAGCGATGAAGCTGGCAGGAAGTCCACAGAGCGTGCTCTTCTCATAATCAATTCCAATGGCTTTGACCAGAAGGTACATTCCCTTAAGACAGCCAAGGATGCTTCAGAGCTATTGGAAAGAGAGGGAAGTGAAGGGGTTAAAAGGGAGTTTGAACCCTATGTTTCAGGTTTTGACTATCTTGTGCAAAGTAACATAAATCGTTATGATGTAAAGAATGCCAGAGGAAAGGTCGAGTTCTTGAATTCGCTTTCCGATTATCTTGCCGGATGTACCAGTGAAGTGGAGAGAGACAGCTATATTCTATCTCTTTCAACCATTCTGGGAGTATCTGACGAAACAATCAAGGAGGATCTCAGTAAAGCCAGAAGCTTTGCAAAAGGCAATGAAGGTGAACAAAATCCCATAGACGAAGGCAAGGATAGAGACAGAAAGATTTCTTTGGAACTGTTTGCCATGCTATTTCTTTCTTCCCATCGCTCCCTATTCCGTTCCTATCGTTCAAGATTATCATTTTCGGATCTTGAAGATAGAAGTGCCCAGAAGCTATATATGGCATTGGAGAATGCCATGCGGGATGGCATTGATTCGAATGAACTTTTCCTTACTTATCTGGACGATTCTGAAGTAAGAGATATGGTGTCGACTGCATTTGCCCTTGATGAATATAAGGAAGGGAATGTCAGTGCCCTTGATGAAGCAATAGATAGAATCAGGCTTCGTTCAATGGAAAGGAAAAGAGATATACTTACCAGTCAGCTTATGCTCAGCTCTTCCATGGAGGATGAAGAGATGAACGATCTCATGGAGAGAAAGATGAAGCTGGATGGTCAGATAAAGGAGTTGAGAAATAATCTTCTCAAATCTAATTCAACTAGTGAGGAATAAATGACTGAAGACATCAAAAAGACTGAATTGATACTTAGTCTGGTGAGACTTGAAAAAGACAAGGGATTTGTCTCCTTGGTTGACGTTATTGCCGCCAAAAAGTCTTATAAGGAAGGCAAGAACTATACAAATGAAGAGATAATCAATGCTTTGAAGGTTCTTGATGTTCATTATACAGAAAGTGAGGACGGTTCTGAATTTGATGAAGAGGAGCCAACAGAGGAAGAGCTTGAAGGAAAGATCTCCCTTGAGGAGCCTCTTAGTCTCGATGATGATTCCGAAGACTTTGATTTTGATGAAGAACCTACTTCTGAAGAGTTGAATGAACTTGAGAAGGACGTAGACTACTCTGATTCTGACGACGATGAAAAGAAATCTGATGACGATGAAGATGAAGATGAAGAAGATGAAGGCGAAGAAGAAGAGTTCGTCGAAGAGAACATGAATGAATGGAAGGGTACAGATGAAGACGCTGAGACCAGCGAAAGATTCATCGATATCTCTTCCTTCAGCGAACATACTTCAGAGCATCGTTCATCCCATACTTCCTCCAATAAGTATGATACCAGCCAGGATGACCCAATACGTCTTTATCTGAAGGAGATTGGAAATGAAAAGCTCCTTACTGGAGACCAGGAGGTTGAGCTGGCAAAGCAGATGGAGAAGGGATCACAGATTGTCAACTCTGTAATCAGGGAATCTGGAATCCTCATCTCCTTCTTCTCCCATGTCATCGAACATATCAACAAGAAAATTGATGAAGAAAGTGAAGATACTCTCAGCCCTGAAGAGATCAAGGAGTTCTTGTCTATTCAGAAGAGATACAATGCCAACTATAAGGATGCCCTTGGCAAGGATCTTTCCAAAGCTATCCTTGAATACAACGAGCTGAAGAGTAAAGCTTTCCTCTCCTCAGACGATCCTACAGCCAATGAAGAGCTTATGAAGAAGAGGGAGGACCTGTTGAATAGACTGGGTGGCCACCCAGATGAAAAGAGCCCAAGGTTCGAAGGTAAGGTCAGAAGTGACTTTGCAAGTAGGGAAGAGTGGATCAAGTGGTGCAGAGACTGTACCAGAAAGTCTCTCATCCTTGAGTTCAGACAGGTCCAGGCAGATATCAAGAAAGAGGAAGAGGAGAGAAACATCGCCCTTAGCAGGGATGCAGCTGAGATGGATGCCAAGTTCCGTGAAGAGCATAAGGACATGAAGCCTCAGGATCTTGAGAAGGAGATCAACAAGTATCATAACAAGCTCAGGGATGAAAACATTGCCATCGGTCAGGCTCTCAGCAAGAGATATAACGATGCAGAGAATGAAATCAAGGTCCTTGAAAGCAACAACTACATTCCAATCTCTGACTGGATCAGCTCCATTGAACTCCAGCAGGAGGAGATTGACGATCTTACTGATGGCTTTGTAAAGGCAAAGGACACAATCCTTGCCTGCAATGCAAAGAAGAAGGAAATTGAAGGAAAGCTTCATATTTCCTCTGTCAGGGAGCAGAGACAGCTTGGTAGAGACCTTGCAACAAAATCCAAGTCTCAGATTATCGAGCAGAATCTTGGACTTGATGTTGATACAATCAAAGAGCTTATTAAGGAACTTCAGCTGACAGAAAAGAAGCTGAGGACCATTGAAAATGACTATGAGTGCTCAACTCTCAACGTACTTGAGGATGTAAAGAACATCCAGTATGGACAGAGAATCCTTAAGGTGGCCAAGGATAAGCTTATCAAGGCTAACCTTAGACTTGTTGTCTCTATTGCCAAGAAGTATACAAACAGGGGACTTCAGTTCTTTGATCTTGTACAGGAAGGAAACATCGGTCTTATCAAGGCTGTAGAGAAGTTCGAGTATTCAAAAGGCTTCAAGTTCTCAACCTATGCTACCTGGTGGATCAGGCAGGCAATAACAAGAAGTATTTCTGACCAGGCAAGGACCATCAGAGTCCCTGTCCACATGATCGAGCAGATCAATAAGGTTGTCAGGGTATCCAGAAGTCTTCTTCAGAGCCTTGGCAGGGAACCTACCGATAAGGAAATTGCTGATGAGCTTCAGTGGCCTGAAAGCAAGGTCAAGACTGTAAAGAGTGTTGCCAGGGAACCAATAAGCCTTGAGACTCCTGTAGGTGAAGAGGAGGATTCAGTCCTTTCCGACTTCATTGAAGACAAGGATGCTGAGAACCCAGCTAACCAGACTGCCTACAAGCTGCTTCAGGATAAGATCCGTGAGCTTCTTTCCGGTCTTCCTGAAAGGGAACAGGAAGTTCTGAGAATGAGGTTTGGTCTTGATGATGGATATGCACTTACTCTTGAGGAGGTCGGTCTCTATTTCGATGTAACTAGAGAGCGTATCAGACAGATTGAAGCCAAGGCTTTGAGACGTCTCAGACATCCAAAAAGAAGCAGGCAGTTGAAGGACTGGAATTAATAACTGTAGAACATAATTCCAAAATAATCTAAGATAACGTGTTGTAGGAGAAGATTTCGTATGAGTGATGACAGAAAGCTTGAAAGTCTCAAAAGTCTTCAGCTGGAGATAAAGTCCAAGTTAAACCTTCTTGCCACCAAAAAGGCATATGAAGATGAGAAGAACAGACATATCCAGGAACTGAGCTTTGCAGAGAAAGAGCTTGATAACCTTATTGCTGAAAGAAACAGAGCTGAAGAGGAACTTAAGATAAAGTCTGCTGAATATGAGAAGATCAAGATCGAAGTAGTTGAGATCCAGAAGAGATTCGAAGTCATCAGTGGACAGAGAGACTATGATGCCCTGACAAAGCTTAATGCTGATGCACAGGCCAGCGAAAGCGCTGCACTTGTTTCCAAGAAGGCTAAGGAGACAGAGCTTAATGAGCTGAAGAAGCTTGTTGAAATCAAGACTGCTGAACTTGAAGATAAGAGGGCTGTGGTTGATGAGCCAGCAAAGGAAATAGATGAAAAGTGCCAGGAGATTACACAGCAGATTGCTGAAATCGACAGCAGAATTGCCTCCATCAAGGAAGGTGTCATCGATGATGAGCTCTATTACAGATTCCTTAACATTGCTGAGAAGAAGGGTGGTGACGGCTTTGTACCTGTCCATGGCCAGGTATGTACCGGATGTAATATGGTTCTTCCAATGCAGTTTGTAATCGATCTTCGCCTGAAGCAGTTCAATGGTGAGATTGATACCTGCCCATACTGCTCAAGGATGATCTACTACGATAAGCTTAGCGATGATGAAGAGAAGAGATACTTCTTTGATAACTTCGAGGCTATCAAGAATACTAGCAAGACAGGTGATGCATCTGAAGATAGTGAAATCGATGAAGATAATGTTACTTCAGAAGATCCTGAAGGTGTTGTTGATATTGATTCTGATTTCTGATTCTTTTCAGGTTTCTGAAGTAATCGCTTGAAATATAGAGGAAAGTCCGGGCTCCATAGGACACAGTGCTGGCTAACGGCCAGGGGCAGTAATGCCACAGAAAGTGCAACAGAGAGCAGACCGCCGAAAGGTAAGGGTGAAAGGGTGGTGTAAGAGACCACCGCTTGGCTGGTGACAGGCAAGGCATGGTAAACCTCACTGGGAGCAAGACCAAGTATGCAGGTGGCTTGTCCGGCTATATCTGCGGGTAGGTCGCTTGAGCTGGCGAGTAATCGCCAGCCTAGATAGATGATTACATAAACAGAACTCGGCTTATCAGAAACCTGTTTTTATATGGAGGCAATAATGAAGAATTATTTTTTGGTTCTTTGTCTATTGCCTCTTTTTCTTTTGTCCTCATGTAAAGATTCTTCTCTTTCTGATCTTGCTAAAGATAATCAATGGAACCAGGTTGCCATTGAGGCCAAAAGAAAAATTGATGAAAAGGGCATAGAAAAGGAATCTCTCTATTACTATGCCATTGCCCTCTATTATACAGGGCAATATGAAGAGGCCATCCATAGTGCCCGTATCTACATTCTCATGTATGATGACTCTTCGCCTGCAATCCTAAAGATACTTCTCTATAAAGCTTCCCTAGAAGAGGCCTATGAGGTTGGAATAAAGCTGAAGGAAGAGGACCTGCTTAATTCCAGCGACAAAATTCAGCTATTTAAGATAATAACTTCCCTGGGAAGGGAAAGTGAGGAAGAGGAGATGAGAAGGGAGCTTGAAGCTACTCTTTCTCCATACAACTACTGCTTTGCTCTTCTCAATGCCAAAAGCTCCTCATCCAATCTGATCAGCGGACTGGAGCTACTTCATGATAATGAAGGTATTTCCACCAATTTTCTCTATGTGGTGGATAAAGTTTTTAATCTTATTTCAACTAGGGAAGATAGAGGTGCTATTGATTCCTTCATAGAGAATACCTTTGATGGTAATGCCCAATATGCATTGATTATCGGTGACTATTACTATAAGACTAATGACAATGAAAAAGCCTTGAGCTATTGGCAGAAGGCTTCAAGTATATATCCAAATGCATATAAGACACGTCTGGAGTTCTTCGACTAGATATCTTCAATCTCCATCCTTATGTCTACACCTTCACCTCTAGGCAGCACTCCCTTGGTTCTGGGATTAGATAGTATTGCTGTACAGAGATGACCTTTTCCTTTAACTTTCTTAAGTTTCTCGACAACTTCTTCAGGAAAATTCGGCTTATCCTTGTCACTGTCTTCAATGATAGTTCTGATGATCATCCAGTTGAAAACACCATCCTTATCTATCCAACAAATTGATGGATCTGTTCCTGGAAAGCTCTGATAGAGGCACTCTTTAACTTTTGCCTTATTGCATAGGTCCTCTACATATGCCATTACAGCATTATTTAGCTGTTCCCATTCTCCCATGGATGCATATACTCCTACTGGAGTATCTTCATCTGGTTTGACAGGAATTATCCTTCCTTCATTCCAGTAGCTTTCAGCATCAATCAGGCACCATTTGTCTCCAGAAATGGAAGAGATGGTGTTATCGGGAGTGAAAGGGAGTAGGGTAGGTATTATGTTATACTTCCTGCATTTATCAATCTGGAAACCAAGATTGTTGAAGTATTCCATCTTTCCCTTTTCGTCCAGTCTAGTGAATATCACACCATATACATTGCTTCGGCATCTAAAAGCAAGATCCATGAAATAAGGAACTGTATACTCCATCTTAAGCCACTGTAAGTCTTTAGGTGCACATGTAGTGATCAAAGGAGTAAGATTTAGAAAATGGTCGATTGCAATAGGGTAGAGGGGAGATATCTCATCCTCTCTAATCATTTTCTCTATACGTTTTACAGTAAGGCCTGTCTCTTCTGTATCAAAGAATAGCTGTCCTTTCTGTTCAAGCATCCTTTTCTCCTTTTTTGATCTCATCCCAAAGTTCATTCATCTCATCCACATGGTCCTTATCTAGAGGGATGCCTTTAATAGTAGCCAGGTCGAAGAGCTTCTGGAAACGGGACTTTATCTTCTCGTTACATCTATGTAGTGCCACATTTGGTCTGATCTTCATGAATCTGGAAAGATTGACCACAGAAAATAGAAGGTCTCCGATTTCCATTTCAAGCTGGTCATTGTCGCCAGTTTCCATTGCGCTCTGAACTTCTCCTAGTTCTTCCTTTACCTTATCAAGGACACCAGACACATCTGACCAGTCGAATCCGACCTTCTTCAGTTTCTTCTGTATTTCATAGCTGGTCTCCAGGGGAGGAAGGGTGGAAGGAATATGCTCAAAGAAGTCATTGGATTTCTCCTTGTGTCCTTCAACCTTTTCCTTGACTTCATTCCAGAGTGTCAAAACACCTTCAGCTGTATCGGCCTTAGCGTTTGAGAAAACATGGGGATGTCTTCTGATAAGCTTCCTGCATACTTCGTTGATAGCTTCATAAGGCTCAAAATCCTTCTGTTCTTCATGGAGACGTAGATTCATGAAAACATTGATCATAATGTCTCCAATTTCTTCCCTTTCACTATCCACATTTCCCTTAATGACTCCATCAAGATACTCATAGCTTTCATCAATAAGGGACTCTGTAGCTGTCTTATTGGTCTGGATCCTATCCCATGGACAACCGTCAGGGGAACGTAGAAGAGTAATGATGTAATAAAGGTTATCTAGAGCGGAGCTGAGATTATCAGCGTCCTTATAATCAATCTGTATCATGTGTAAATACTACTTCAAAAGAGAATTGAAGTATAGCA
>JAEDOD010000109.1 GCA_016302165.1 Sphaerochaetaceae bacterium | reverse complement strand
CCGTATTGAAGAAGTTGAAGATGTACTGGTAAACATCAAGGCTGTCCTTCCTTCGCTTTCCGATAACAGCAGTCCGGAACTGTTGAAAGCCCTGAATATTGTCAGCATCGATAGAGACGGGAGAGACGATGGATACTCAATCCAAGGCGATAGTCTTTTGGTCACCGATAACGGAGTATCTGCCGCCATTTCCATTCCATATCTTCTGGGTTTCTCTTCCGATGTAGTGAATGGAGGAATCCTTATGCTTTCCTCCGGAGAGGTCTGGACTTCCTTCCCTACATCCTCCATTCCGGAAATACCTTCCTCATCCTTCCAATATGAAGGGATGACCATAATACCAATCAAGTACCATGTGGATGAAATGGATGGAGACGTAATATTCTTCCTTTATTCAGAATCCTTGTCATCCTCAGCTGAGAATGGTGTAGGCATGATGAAGAGGAGCGGCATCTACGTAGTGATCCTTTTTGCTGTGTTCATTACCTTTTTGGCCATATATACCTTCAGCCGGGAGCCTTTCAACGTCAACAAGAACAGGAAGAAGATCGACAGGCTCTTCAGTGCAGCCACTGAAGATTTCGTGTTCCTTGTTGAGGTTGATGTCAAGACACGGTCTGAGATAGTGTTCTTCGTCTCAGATAAAGCCCTCCCCAAGTGGAAAAGAAGTCGGAAATATGACAGCAGCATCCTTGCCTATGCCAATACTGTAGTGGTGGAGGAGGATAGGGAGAGATTCCTGGAGATTGCTGACCTTGATGCCCTCCTGGAGCATTTCCGTAATACAGGAGACGATGTAATTATTGAATATGACGTTCTGGTGGAAGGAGAGAGAAGGCACTACCAGGGTAAGTTCGTCTACTCCATGGAAGATAATGAAGGGCCTAAGATCTACGTCAGCATCCGTGACATCACGGAGTCTGAAGAGGAGAGGATAGATAACGAGAAGAAGCTTATGAAGGCCCTGGCCACAGCTGAGGATGCCAATAAGGGAAAGAGCTTCTTCCTCTTCAACATGTCCCACGATATCCGTACCCCTCTCAATGCCATAATTGGATACTCTGAGCTTGCAAAGAAACATCTGGGTGAGAAGGAAGTAATGGAGCTCTATATAGACAGGATCAACACCTGCGGCAATCAGCTCTTAGGTCTTATCGGTGATGTATTGGATATGGCCAAGATCGAGAGCGGAAGGCTTACATTGTCAGAGAAGCCGGTGCTATGCGGAAACATGATGGGAGAGATCATGGCCAGCGTCACCAAGGAGGCTGAGGAGAAGGGAATAGAGTTACGTGCTGAGGGTAATGCCTGCCATTCAACTATTCTTTGCGACAAAGTCAAGGTCCAGAAGATTCTCCTCAATGTAATCGGAAACGCCATCAAGTATACTCCTGAAGGTGGAAAGGTGAAGCTTACAGTGAAGGAGGAGGAAATCGAAAGGGAGAAATCCAGATTCACCTTCACAGTTTCCGATAACGGCATAGGAATATCTGAGGAGTTCCTTCCTTATATCTTCAACTCCTTCTCCAGGGAGCGTAGCGCCACCATGAGTGGAGTGACGGGCACAGGCCTTGGAATGTCTATAACAAAGCGTCTTGTGGATATAATGGGCGGCACCATTACTGTAGAGAGCCAGCAGGGAAAGGGTACCGTGGTAACTGTTGTCCTGGAGTTCAAAAAAGGCTTTGAAGAGGAGAAGCAGGAGGAGAAGAAGGAAAACTGCCTTTCCCTCAAAGGTTGCCGTGTGCTTCTTGTTGAAGACAACGAAATCAATAGGGAGATAGCCCTTGAAATGCTCAGGGAGATTGGAGTGGATGCAGAAAGTGCAGTAAATGGGGAGGAGTGCATCAACATGCTGCTCTCCCATGATAGAGGCTACTACTCTGCTGTCCTCATGGATATCCAGATGCCTGTAATGGACGGATATGAAGCTGCACGAAAGATAAGAAGTTTCTCTGATCCATTGAAGAGGAACATCCCGATTATCGCCATGACAGCCAACGCCTTCGAGGAAGACAGGCAGAAGGCCTTCCGTTCCGGAATGAACAGCCACATATCAAAGCCCATCGACACTAAGCTTTTGACAGCGACGCTGCAGAGCTGCCTTCATGAGCGTGAGAGATAGAGACAGACTCCTATCCTGCCATAGCCATACGGAAAACTATTTCTTATTCATTCCTGGGTATCAGCATTCCTTATCCTTCTTCACTCCCGGGCCCTCTCCATAGTACAATGGCCAAAAGGAATAAAGAATGGACAATCTGGAAATAAAAGCATTGAAGTATCATGAGGAAGGAAGGCCGGGTAAGCTGGAGGTGATTCCTTCAAAGCCCTGCAGAAAGGCTGAGGACCTTTCCCTGGCATATACTCCAGGAGTAGCGAAGGCTGTACTTAGAATTGCGGATAATCCCCAAGACTCATACCGCTATACTTCCAAGGGAAACCTGGTGGCTGTCATCTCCAACGGAACAGCAATCCTTGGACTGGGAAACAGGGGAGCCCTGGCCAGTAAGCCTGTCATGGAAGGAAAGGGAGTCCTTTTCAAACGCTTTGCGGATATAGATGTCTTCGACATTGAGGTTGATGAAGCTGATCCAGATAAGTTCATAGAAATAGTAAGGGCCATCTCTCCTACATTCGGAGGAATAAACCTGGAAGACATCAAGGGCCCTGAGTGCTTCTATATCGAGAATGAGCTGAAGAAGAGATGTGATATTCCTGTTTTCCATGATGACCAGCATGGAACTGCAATAATCGCTTCTGCTGCACTGATTAACGCTGCAGAGATAGTGGGTAAGAAGCTTGAGGATATGAAGGTTGTTTTCTCTGGAGCTGGAGCCGCAGGATGCTCCACGGCCAAGATGTTCCTTATGATGGGAGTCAGGAAGGAAAACCTTATCATGACAGACATTGACGGAGTCATTTATAAGGGAAGGCCTAATATGAATAAGGTCCATGAGGAGCTTGCCACCTCTAGTCCTGTAAGGACACTCAGGGAAGCTCTGGTTGGGGCAGACATGTTCATGGGAGTCTCGGCAAAGGGAATTCTCAAGAGTGATATGCTTCTTTCCATGGCAAAGGATCCTATTGTATTTGCCATGGCAAACCCTGATCCAGAGATTACCTACGAAGAGGCGAAGGCTACCAGAAGCGATGTGATCATGGGTACCGGAAGAAGTGATTACCCAAACCAGATCAACAACATTCTTGGCTTCCCCTTCATTTTCCGCGGGGCTCTGGATGTGAAGGCCACAGAGATTACAGAAAACATGAAGAAGGCTGCAGCCCTGGCTCTTGCGGCTTTGGCCAAGGAAGAGGTTCCTGAGGAGGTGAAGAAGGCCTATGGAGGCGAGGATTTCTCCTTCGGCAGGGATTATGTGGTGCCAAAGCCCTTTGACCCTAGAGTAATCGAGTGGGAGGCTGTAGCTGTAGCGAAGGCAGCCTGTGAGGATGGAGTTGCCAGAGCTCCTATTACAGACTGGGATGGATACAGAAAGAGTCTCAGGGAAAGAATGAAAAGGTATTGGGAATAACAAATGGGAGGCTGACCTCCCATTTTTTTAGATACCGAAGAGTTCCTTCAGCTGCTGCTTTGCGTCGTCAAGAGTGTCCTGATATTGCTTCTGTAGTCTCTCGAGATACTTATTGGCCATCTCCCTGCATTCCTTGTCATTTTCCATAGTAAGGTGGGGAGCCTCCCCATACTGCTGCCTCATTCTCTCTTCCTTTTCCTTGAGCATTGGCTCGAACTGGCTCTTCAGCTGTTCCATAAGCTGCTTTCTGTGCTTTGGATACTGGGCTACATGAGCGAGGATCTGGGAAAGGAAGTCTTCCGCCTCACCGTTTCCTTTAAGGGCTATGGATAGAAGGAAGGCAAGGCGCTGGGGCTTCTTGCTTTCTTCCTCATCGGTAAGGGGAAGGGAAATGGAGTTGATGATGCTCTGGCCCAGGGCCTCTTTCAGGTCTTCGTCGCTGTAGGCGGCGAGAGCGGCGGCTGTCTTCTCTTCAGTGTCTTCATCGGAAAGCAGGTAGGAGCCTGCAATACGCCTGATGGCGTCAATGGTTGCGTTATGTCTGATTCTGTTTTCGTCTATTTCAATGGATTCTGTCTTTTCCAGTGCTATTTCCCAAGCACTCTTGATTTTTCCCATGGCTTTATTCCTCTTCCTTAATAATAAGTTCAATGGGCCCTCTGGTTAAGTGTCTTCCGGCAATTTCCAGGGAAAAAGAAAACCGGCTCAGATGAGCCGGCAAGAATGAAAGGGAGATGATCAATATCCCTGGGCACACATTGCGTCTGCAACCTTCTTGAAGCCTGCAATGTTTGCTCCCTTGATGTAGTTGATGGATCCGTCCTTCTCTCTTCCTTCCCTGACGCATGCGTCGTGGATGGAGACCATGATGCCGCGGAGCTTCTGGTCCACTTCTTCTGCTGACCAGGAGAGGTGAGCAGAGTTCTGGCTCATCTCCAGACCTGATACAGCTACTCCTCCAGCGTTTGCAGCCTTTGAAGGAGCAAATGGGATTCCAGCCTTTCTGAATGTTTCAACAGCTTCTGGAGTACAGCCCATGTTGCTGGTCTCGATGATATACTTCACTCCGTTCTTTACGAGAGCCTCTGCGTTTTCTCCGTTAAGCTCGTTCTGGTATGCACATGGCATTGCAATGTCTACAGGAACGTTCCAAGGTCTTTCCAGAGGGAAGAACTTGGCTCCGAACTCCTCAGCATATCCTCTCAGGTCTCCGCTGTTGGTAGCTCTCATCATTAGCATGTAGTCCCACTTGTCTTTAGTGTTCACGCCTTCTTCGTCCAGGACATAGCCCTTGCTTCCGCTGATTGTCACAACCTTGGCACCAAGCTCTGTTGCCTTGATGGCAGCGCCCCAGGCAACGTTGCCGTAGCCGGAGATGGAGATTCTCTTTCCTTCCAGAGTGTCGCCGAAGTCCTTGAGAAGCTCTTCTGCATAGTAGAGGGCACCATAGCCTGTGGCCTCTGGGCGGATAAGGGATCCTCCCCAGCCGATGCCTTTTCCTGTGAGGACACCTGTGTTTTCGTCTCTCAGCCTCTTGTACTGGCCATACATGAAGCCGATCTCTCTTCCGCCCACTCCTACGTCTCCTGCAGGAACGTCTGTGTCAGGGCCGATATACTTCTGAAGTTCTGTCATGAAGGAGCGGCAGAATCTCATGATCTCTGCGTCGCTCTTTCCCTTTGGAGAGAAGTCTGAGCCACCCTTGCCGCCACCCATAGGGAGAGTGGTGAGGGAATTCTTGAAAATCTGCTCGAAGCCAAGGAACTTGAAGGTTCCAAGAGTTACTGATGGATGGAATCTAAGTC
>JAEDOD010000014.1 GCA_016302165.1 Sphaerochaetaceae bacterium | reverse complement strand
ACACCATAGTGAACGAGCTCCCAGCAGGAAAGGGATATGCAGATGTTGCCTTCATCCCATACAAGCCGGATGTTCCAGCAATAATCATAGAGCTCAAGAAGGACGATACGGTAGATGCTGCCATAAGTCAGATAAGGGAGCGCAGGTATCCCGAAGCTCTGGAGAAGTATAGAGAGAATCTTCTCCTTGTGGCCATAACATATGACTCCAAGACAAAGGAGCACAGGGCCAGGATAGAGAGGGCCTGATTAAACGCCCTTCCTGCTCTCTCTGGAGAAATGAAGTTTGCATGCTCCAACAGCTCTAAATGTGGCAATTTGCCCTATATCCTTGCGTTTTACCCGCTACTTTCTCTGAAAAGAGTCTTTCAGTAAGAGGCGGTTATTCTTGAAAATTATCCCCGGAGTAGGATTCCGGGGACCATAACGGAGTATAAATATTAGCGGGAGCACTCAGCTCTGAAATGCTCATCCCACTGTCTTTCCTTGTTGAAGAGGTTGTCTTCCATCTTCTCAACCTTTCTCTTCAGGCTTTCATACTTTCTGTTCATTTCATCCTTTTCCTTGCTGTACTCTTCTTCCCTTCTTTCCTCAGGAAGGAGGAGAGCTAGAGCAAAGTATGCAATCAAGGCTGGAGCCACATTTGTTGCTAGGGCTATTATTACAAACCCAATTCTAACAAGGAACACAGGAACTCCTGTCCAGTCTGAAAAACCTCTTGCAACTCCAAGCACCATTCCATATCTTGATCTTTCCCATCTATTTCCATTCATTTTCTTTTTCTCCTATTCATTATCCTTTGTGTTTCTGATCTTTCCCTTAATATCTACAAATGCTGTCTCCAGCTTCTCTCTGCCCTTTTCCATGGCATTGAAGGTTTCATCAACAACCTTCTCCACCTTGGCTTTAGTTTCTTCACTATCCTCTTCCCTTTCTGTGGAGTCTTGTCTATACCGATCCCTCTTGTTTCTCTCGCCTCTGAAGATTGCGGCAACTCCTAAGATGAAAGCGGCTATGAGGGCAACTATTCTCAGAGCGTTCATACTGCCATTCCCTTTTCAGTTTTGATCCTTCTGATCTCCTCTTCTATCTCCATGTCTTCCATTCTTTCCTCTACAGACTTCTCTTCCTTCTCTGCTTCTTCCTTTTCTTCTCTCAGCTTTCTGTATCCTTCAAGTCTGTCGATCCTTCTTTCCATCTCCTCAAAGCGGGCCTTAGGACCAGGAGCTGCCTTCTTAGGCTTCTCTTCCTTTGTCTTCTCCTTCTTTTCCTTCCTAGGCATTGAAATGACCCTTTCCTTTGCTTCCTGGATCTTTTTCTCCATTTCTTCCTTTTCCTCTGAGAGTTCCTTGCATCTAGCAGAAAGAGACTCCTCTTCAGCCTTAAGAATTCCATATATATCTTCAGAAGCCTTACGTGCCCTGATGGCTTCCTTGGCCATATCATCCTGGCCCTTATCTATAGCCATCTCAGCTCTCTTCTGCCAACGGGAAATGGCTTTCTCAGCTTCCTCTACTCTCTTTCCGCTTTCTTCCATCTCTTCTTCAAGCTTCTTCACTTCGTTTTCTGCCCTTACAGCAGCTTCCTCCATTTCAGCTATCATAAGTCTATTAAGCTTCTCTGGATCCTCTGCCTTATCGAGAAGGGAATTGATGTTTGAATCTACGATTGTCTTTATTCTTCTGAATACGCTCATTTGTTTTTCTCCTTATGCCTTCATTAATGAAAAGGGTGTGCCAATTTTCATTAATTTCCATAGAAGAAAGGAAATAGCACATATTTAATTAAACATATGTTTTGATTAGCTATCCGCCTTTAAGGTATTTTTCACCTTATATGGCTAGAATTACCATCACTAATTATTTCAAGAAACCTCAATTCTTGCCCTCTTGCCCATCCCTGGTGCCAAGTAGGCCTATTTTTCTTGCTCCCTCTTCCCCCAGGGCCTTCACCATGGCCTTGATGAACTCCTTAACCTTTCTGCTGCCATTAAGGGAGTGGAGGAACTTTATAGTGTCCTTGATATTCATTCTGGTAAGCTCAGTGAGAGTGGTGCATCCACTACTCTGGAGAGCATCGAAGAGCTCTGTAAAGAGAGAGATCTTCTCCTCCTCTGTAGCGTTCTCCACAAAGCTTCCTGTAAGCTTCTCGAAAAGGAGAGAGAAATCAGAAAGTCTCTTTTCCCTCTGGAAGGATGTACCCATTACTGTCCAGTTGAAGCCGTCATGCGCTAGGGTTCCAAATACTCTGCTGTGGACAATCTCTACCTTCCCTGCGCTTTCGAGGAGCACTCCTACCAGTGAGTTCTGCGACCAGTAGGTTGAAAGCCTATCCTGAATATCAGCGTATCCTTCGCTCTGGAAGAAGGAAGGACGGAACCCCGGTCCGTCAAAGCTGTAGGCCTTCACAATCCGGTTTCTTATCCATTTCTCAGCCTTCACCGCAGAATAGAGGGAAAGATTCCCTCCCTTGGAGTGGCCGCATATCGTGATGGGGGAAGAATTGTCGAAGGAAGCTTCAGACGAAAGATAATCAAGGGCATCCTTCTGGGCAGGCACCGTCTCATACACAGAAAGATTACAGTCCTCCTTCCAGCCTATGATAGTGTCATCAGTACCTCTAAATCCTATGACCATGGAGCCGTCTGGAATCACCATGGTAAGGGCACTGAACTGCTCAGACTTCTCTTTGTTGTAGAGATTCACCTGATGGCGAAGACGGACGGAGGAGAATCTTTTAGTATGCCTGACCTTGTCATACATACCTACTACATATTGGGACTGGAGGACTCCAAGGCTATCTTCCACACTATGAATCTTGAAATACTCATCAAAGGCTTCTGACAGAGTGATCTCTCCCTTCTCAGGAATAATGGAAGTGAAGTCTGCTGTAGCTATCTGGGAGCAAAGGAAGGCATCCACCTCATTGAAGGGTGATGCAGAAAAGGAAAGATCTCCTCTCCAATCCAGATAATCTATGGCATTATAGCTGTTGATGGCTCTCCTCCTGTCCTGAACTTACACTAATATAATAATTCCATTACGTAGAGGCAATTTAAATGGGCCCATCCACATGAGAAGATGGGCCCGTATAGTAGGAATGCCATCAGCTATTCTTTCTTTCCTTCCTCTTCTTGAGGATTGGAGAGACGATAGGATAGACGATGGAGATGAAGAGCATGAATAGAGCCCAAAGACGAGGCATTGTTCTTGGAGTAGCTCCTGATTCTGCAGCAAGCTTACTGATTCTGAGATTGAAGGTAAGCAGGAAGAACAGAAGAGTCACCAGATCCATTGCAGAAAGGACAAGAAGCTGCAGCTTCACCTTTCTGGTCCTTTCAAAGGCATTAAAAACGAAATATAGGCCTAAGAGGATCAATGCTGCAGCGAGTAGAATCCACCAGTAGCTAAGATCCGTCAGCCATTTTGAAAAAGCACCATGATTTTTCCTTAAAAAGATAGGCCCCGGAAACCTTGAATGCTTCCGAGCCCCTAGACAATATGAAGTGACCTCCCATAGGAAAATTGCAAATTCGTGAATTCTGCGAGATACTTGGGAAAGAATAAACAACAAGCATGAAGCATTATCACATGCAATCAAGGAGATCACTCATGAAAGGAAAACACTCAAGGGCCATCTGAAGAAGGCGAAGCAGAACCTGCTGTCATTTCTGCTGCGCGTAGGGATGATAGGAAAGGGAATTGCTGTGCTTTTCGAGGTTATGGTACGCAATGATCTGGAGGAAGGGACCCTGTTCAAGGTTCCTGTAGCTTTTTCAGCAAAGAAGGAATTCTACCTTACATATAGAAAGGATTCATGGCTCAGCGAGGAGGAGAACTATATTCTCACTCTCTGCCGTAAAAGTGCAAGGGAATGGAAGGATTCCTCAGATAATCAAACAGTTTGGGAGGAGTAGATATGTCGGAATTTGTCATGACAACAGAACAGGTTCTCTGTCTGATGGCAAGGATAGTCGTAGCGTCCATCTGTGGAATGGTCATAGGTTGGGAAAGGGAGAAGAGACTGAAAAGTGCAGGTCTCAGGACCCATATGCTTGTTGCCATGGCCTCTTCACTTATGATGATCATATCAAAATATGGATTCCTTGATGTAGTCTACCTTTCTTCAGTTCAAGTTGACGTATCCCGTATGGCATCAGGAGTAGTCCAGGCCATAGGATTCCTGGGAGCTGGTGTCATCTTCGTCAAGCGTGACAATATCATCGGCGTCACCACAGCCGCCGGCCTCTGGGCTACAGTAGGCATCGGCCTTTCAATCGGATGTGGTTTCTATGTAATAGGAATCTCCTGTACCATCCTTATGCTGATCATTCAGTATGTAATGCATATCCAGGAGCATAAGTCCTTCAGCACCAATACCGGTTCCATTACCATCAACCTTACAAAGCACGGTCTCACCTTAAACGATGTAAAGGTCAAGCTTGACGCCATCCACATCACAATAAGGAACATAACCATGATCCACACCATGGAAGGGGATGTGGTATTGAAGGCCTCCATCATCTGCTCACGTTCCGCTTCAGTTCCAGGAATCATGGAAGACATTTCCAAGTCTGGAATCATCGACGATATCGAAATGTATACAGCAGACTAAAGGAAGGACAATTTCTGCCACATATCAGAAAGCGAAGTGACTTAGCTGTAATCTTACTGGTCGCCACTGGAATCAAACCGGTGGCGATTCTTTTCTCTTCTACCAATGCCGGAAACTACGATATACTGAAAAAGATAACTATAGGAGGCACTATGGATAAAAGACTTGAACCTCTATTCACTCCATGGAAGATTGGAGAGTGTGAAATCAAGAACAGAATCGTCCTTACCAGCATGGGAGGAACAGACCTCTTCGGCTGGATGGAGAAGAACCATTTCGATTCTGCAGGGGCCGAATTCATCATGAGGGTTGCAAAGAACAATGCAGGCCTTGTGCTGCCAGGGTGCCAGCCTGTCTATAACCCGATGTTCGGACAGTGGCTCCATAAGAATAAGGGAATGTACAGGAAGCTGAAGGAGTGGATGCCTGAGTTCCACAAGACAGGTGCAAAGCTCTTTGTACAGCTTACAGCAGGCTTCGGAAGATCCTTCACCATCTCATCCATGATGGAGATGCTCTACACCAATCCTGTGCTGAACGTGCTTTCAAAGCCCATAATGAACCTGGATAAGATTACAGCTTCAGCCTCCCCTTCACCTAACCGCTGGTCAGACAAGGTCCCTTCAAGGGAGATGACCAAGAAGGAGATCGAATACATGATCCATGCCTTCGCTGAAAGCGCAAAGCTTCTGAAGGAGGCAGGAGTGGATGGAGTGGAGATCCATGCTGTCCACGAAGGATATCTATTGGACCAGTTCACCCTGAAGTACGTGAACAAGAGAACAGATGAATATGGAGGAAGCCTGGAGAACAGATACCGCTTCGCCACTTCCATCGTAAAGGCCATCAAGGAGGAGTGCGGCAAAGACTTCCCAGTATCCCTACGCTACTCTGTAGTCTCAAAGACCAAGGGCTTCAGGGAAGGAGCCCTTCCTGGAGAAGAGTATATCGAAGCAGGAAGAGATATGGCGGAAAGCGAGAAGGCTGCAAAGCTTCTGGAAGAGGCTGGATACGATATGCTCAACTGCGACAACGGAACCTATGACGCCTGGTACTGGGCACATCCTCCTATCTACATGCCGGAGAACTGCAATCTCCAGGATGTGGAGCACATAAGGAAGTTTGTGGATATTCCGGTGGTGGCTGCAGGAAGAATGGATCCATTTACAGCAGCTGAATCCATAAAGGAAGGAAGAATCGACGGCGCAGGCTTTGCTCGTCCATTCCTTGCAGACCAGGAATGGGTCACAAAGCTTATTGAAGACAGGCCAAAGGATATCAGACCATGTATCCTCTGTCATAACGGCTGCTTCAACATGTGCCACTACAAAGGTGTCGCCAATGATCAGGATCTTCTTGACTCCCTTGGCCTGGCAAGGTGCGCTGTAAACCCGGAGACCATGCAGTGGAAGAAGCATGCCATCAAGAAGACCACCTCACCAAAGAAAGTTGCAATAGTTGGAGGCGGTATCGGAGGAATGGAGACAGCAAGAGTGCTGAAACTTAGAGGCCATGAGCCAGTAATCTATGAAAAGAGCGACAAGCTTGGCGGAACCTTCATTCCAGCTTCAGCCGAAAGCTACAAGGAAAGGCTTAGACAGCTTCTTTCCTGGTACAGAAGGCAGATGAGCGAGCTTGGCATCGAAGTAAGGCTCAACAGTAAGATTGAGGATATCTCAGCCCTTAATGAGGACGAAGTGGTTATCGCCACCGGAGCTGTTCCAAGAATCCTTTCCTCTGTTCCAGGACACGAGAAGATGGTAGAGGCAACAGATTACCTTAACGGAACACCTGTAGGAGACAGGGTGGCTGTAATCGGAGGAGGCCTTACAGGATGCGAAATAGCCTATGAGCTTGCTCTCCAGGGAAAGAAGCCAATCATTGTGGAAATGAAGGATGACCTGGTAAGCCAGAAGGGAGTCTGTCTTGCAAACTCCTCATATCTCAGGGAATGGTTCAGTCTCCATAAAACTCCTGTATATCTGGAATCTACGCTGAAGGAAGTGGGAGACGGCTTTATCGATATCATCCGGAAGGACGGCAATACCACAAGAATCCAGTGCGACAGCGTAATCTCCTCCGCAGGCTACATTCCTTCCCCACTTTCAACCAAGGGCAAGGTGAAGCTTGTGGGAGACTGCCTTAAGGTAGGAAACCTGAGATCTGTAATCTGGAGAGCCTTTGAGGTGGCTCAATCCATATAAAAAGGGCAGATATCAAATATCTACCCTTAGCGAGTGTGAGGTGCGTTCTGCACCTCACTCTTTTTATCTTTCCACTTCCACTGTTCCGTCTTCCTTTACAGTGATCTTGTCACCAGTCTCCACAAAAGAGAGGAACTCATCTCCCAGTCCATCTACAGTCGGCATGCTGTTATCTGTCCAGACATCAGCCAGGATTGCTCCTGCGGCTGCCAGGGAATCTATCTCCTTGGAAAAGAGAAGGCATTTTGGCTGACGATCCATGCTGGCGGCGCAGAAAAGGACCAGGCCTCCTGTGGTGCTGCCGATGGTCTGAGGCATACAGAGGGCTGTACCGGCCATAGGCTTCTCATAGAGGTCGCTGTTGTTCTGGTCTGAGCACTTTCCGCTCTTATCCCCGAACATCAGGGAATGCTGATAGGAAGCGAGAGTATTGAAGCCTCCCTTTGAAACCAGGGCCACAGCTGTAACATTTCCCTTTACTACAGGTCTACCTTTGAATACCTTTTTCACTTTCTACCTCCTGTGATGATGTCCAATAGCTCCTCTTCCCTGTAGAAGCGGGCTGAAGTGTAGGTGCGAAGCTTATTGGAGCATGTGATTACAGGCATGGTTCCGCACTTTGGGTTATTCATATACATAAGTGGGCAGATATGGCTCAGGATCACTCCCCTTTCCATAAGGGCCTTTCCTTCCTTGCTCTTCTTGAAAGCTTCCATTACTTGTGGAGCTGCTGTCATGATTGTCTTGATCTCAACCTTATCCCTGCCCTTGGCCGCGAGGCTCTCCTCAATGCGATGGGCCCAGGATGAAAGCTGGGCAGAAGAAAGATGAGGGCAGCCTATGAAGGCAAGCTTAGGCTTAGCGTCCTTATCCTTCCAGATTACAGGATAGCTCTTTTCAACCCTTTCCAGCTCCTCATCATCAATGACGTATACCTTGGCGTCTTCCCTTATTAGGCTTCTTCCATGGTCTGTTGCTTCCGGAGTCAGATTCTCCACATGATAGAGGCCCACAGCTCCATTGCTGGCTGTTGCTGCACCGAAGTCCTTGAGATATGCCTTTGCATCTTCGTCCAGGGAAGTAAAGTATTTATCCAAGCCGATTACGTATGGAACCTTCTCCATAACCTTCATGCCAATGGCAGAGCCAAGAAGCTGAGCTTCAGGCTTTTTTGAAGTCTTCACTTCACAAATCCAGTCTGCCTTTCTTCCATCGTCGGTCAGAAGACCGAAATATGGAACGCAGCCTACTATGGATCCGAAAAGGTCAAGGATTCCGGAGTTTCTGTTGCACCTTGCTCCCAAAACGCTATTTGCATACACTACAGCGCTGCTTTCAGCCCAGGATAGGATATCTCCCTTCTTTGGAGTGTTTCCCACCTCAGCCATGTAGGAAGTGCAGGTATAGGCATCCTCAGCCATTATTCCCAGCTTCTTCAGCTGCTCATCGTAATCCTTCTGCTTGGAATACATGACTCGGAAGAAGATATCCTGGATCAGGTTTCTTGGCACACAGGACTCAAGAGGACGAGGATCCACGCTGAACTTCTGGGCTGAGACTGCTCCGCCTTCAATCAGTCTGTCCATAAGGGAATAGACAGGCTTCATTACACTGAGGCCGAAGCTTGTTACCAGATGGCCATACTCACCTGTGATGTCAACCATCTTCTCTGCGCCAAAGGTCTCACCGTACATCACTAGAGTCTTCATGACCTTGGCCTTGATTTCGCCTTCCTTACCATCAAGGATGGCCTGCTGTCTTTTATCCAGCTGCATCATTTCTCTCCCTATAGGTAGTTTCTGCCTTCCTTTCCCTAAGGAGTGGAAAGCCTGGGACACTTCCCTCTTCCATTGTAGAGCCATTTTGACTTTACATAAACAGAATATTGTTAAAAAAAGAATCCCCTGATCCGAAGAAGGAAAAGGGGAATCAGACAAAAAAGAAGCTAGTTGAGAAGACTTCACTCCATTTCAAGGACCATTACGCCATTGACTTCAAGTTCCACTTCTCCTTCCACACTACGCCCAGAAAGAAGATCCTTCATAGGATAATCAGGAGTAAAGCGGCTATCTTTATCTGAGAAGTTGAATACAAACATGTATTTCCCCCTCATGACTCCCACCACTCCCTTTTCTCCCTTAAATGGAGCGGAGGGAAGAGAAAGCTCAGACGACAGGCGGGAGAAAAGGTCATCCTCCAGACTTCCGTCAGAGCGGAAAGCGATGTAGTAGGCGTTGCCATTTTTCAGAAGAGCTGGAATCCCCTTATAGAATGAGGAGGAATAGGTAGCCAGGACTTCAGCCCCCTCTGATATGACTATGTCTGATATATCTCTATTTATGTAGCTCCGGCCATCCATCTCCACCCTATTGGTCCGTCCGTCAGGAAGAGAATCTGTCTCCTCAACCCTAAGGCCCAGGATATCCTCCAGGGGACCGGGTGCTCCATTAAGGAAGGCAAGGTCATTTTCATCCACTATTCCACTCATATATGTGGTGAC
The DNA here is from genome assembly GCA_016302165.1 of Sphaerochaetaceae bacterium. GTDB lineage: Bacteria > Spirochaetota > Spirochaetia > Sphaerochaetales > Sphaerochaetaceae > Ornithospirochaeta. Next base: position 18,123 of record JAEDOD010000014.1, on the reverse strand, counting down.
GAAGACTCCACCGTCGTCAATGAAGGCCTTCACCTTATCCGTAAAGCCCGCTTTGACCATATAGAGCATAGGAGCCACCACCAGGCTATAGGAGGAGATATCTGCGCTCTGATCCACTATGTCTACTCCGATGCCTCTTCTGTAGAATGGAGCGTATGAGGAGACAAGAGTCTCATGGTAGTTCTTCTTATTCATCTTATAACCCTGGATCTCTTCAATGGCCCATGCGTTTTCAGTATCGTAGATTATGGCCACCTTGTTTCTGGTCTCAGCCCCCTTTACGCACTCTAGCTTCTCCAGGTCCTCTCCAAGCTTACTGACTTCAGAGAAGACTCTGGTATCGCTTCTTCCATTATGGCTCAATACAGCTCCATGGAACATTTCGCTGCAGCCCCTGCTTTGCCTCCACTGGAAATACTGGACGCTGTCAGAACCGTGGGCTACAGCCTGGAGGGCAGATGCTTCATGCATTCCAGGAGTTTTTAGGCATGCTGTATTCTGCCAGTTGGTGGAGGAAGGGGAAGACTCCATAAGAATGAAAGGTTCCCCCTTAAGACTTCTTATCCTATCGTGGAAGAATGCTGTATCAAGGGCAACGGAAAAGCTGTCACGTTCAGCATTCCACCTTGGATAGTTATCCCAGGAGACAACATCAAGCTCCTTTGCCAGCTTTACGTAGTCGATGCCTTCGAAGAAATACATGAGATTAGTAGTCACTGGAACGGAGGGTGAATACTTTCTGACAGCATCTATCTCCTCCTTCATGAAGGAGATGTACTGGTCTGAAAGGAACCGTCTCCAGTCCAGGTTCTGGCCATGGACCAGGTACTCCCCTATGGGGGAAGGAGACTGGATCTGGCTCCAGGAAGTATATGTATGGGACCAGAATGCTGTGTTCCAAGCTTCGTTCAGATTATCGAGATTTCCATACTTATCCTTAAGCCAGGATCTGAAATTCTCCTGGCATAGGGGGCAGTGGCATTCTCCTCCAAGCTCATTGGAAATGTGCCACATGACCACTGCAGGATGGGAGCCATAGCGCTGGGAAAGCCTTTCGTCCATCTCCCTCACCTTTCTCCGGTAGAGAGGAGAGGAAGGACAATGGTTGTGCCTAATACCGAATAGCTCCTTTTCCCTTCTGGAATTGGTTCTCAGGACTTCAGGATATTTCTCTGCTAGCCAAGCAGGCCTTGCTCCTGAGGGAGTAGCGAGAATCACCTTGATTCCTTCCCTATGGAGGCTTTCAATCCTTTCATCAAGGAAAGAGAAATCATAGACACCATCCTCCTTCTCCAGAAGAGACCATCCGAAGACGTTGAGTGTCATTACGTTCATGTGGCTCTTCTTCATGAGAAGAAGGTCCTCTTCAAGTATGTCCTTTCTCTTCAGCCACTGCTCATAGTTATAGTCGGCGCCATGAAGAAGGAAGTTGGATTCAGGAATCATATTGTACCTCTTGGGTCAAGGAATACTCCGCACTCAGATAAGTGCGGAGAAAAGGATAATAAGGCAAACTAGCCTTTTGTGGAACCGGAAGTAATTCCTTCCACGTAGAATTTCTGCATTATTACAAAGAGTATAGAAATAGGTATGGAAACCAGTACTCCACCGGCACAGAACTGGCCGAAATAGAGGCTCTTTCTGGATCTGTCCAGCATTCCATAGAGACCCAGGGCCACTGTCCAGTCGGAAGCGATTCCGCTGTTGAGCATGATCTTTGCAAGGATGAAGTCCATCCATGGAGCCAGGAATGCGCTTATTACAGTATAGACGATGATCGGCTTACTGGTCGGAAGGATTATCCTCCAGAATATGGTGTTCTGGTTGGCTCCGTCGATCATTGCTGCTTCAGACATGGACTGGGGCACTGTATCGAAGAAGCCCTTTGCAATAAGGTATCCAAGGGCAGAAGATCCTGAATATACCATTATCATTCCAATATGGCTGTTGGTCATGTTGAATGTCTTCAGGATGAAGTAGATGGCTATCATGGACAAAAAGCCTGGGAAAAGTCCCAGAATCATGGAAAGATTCATGAAAAGCTTCCTTCCTGAGAAGCGCATCCTGCTTATGGAATATGCTGTCATCAAGACAAACAGGGATGAAATGATGCAGTTGAATATTGCAATGACCGTAGTATTCAGCATCCACCTTGGAAACTGGTTGGCGGCATCAGTATTCAACAAGAGGTTCTTGTACTGTATAAGGGAATACTCCTTAGGGAAGAACCTGGAGATGCTCATTGCATTGGAAGCTGAGAAGGAGTTCAGGATCAGCCAGAAAATTGGTATGAGCCAGAAAAATGCCAACAATAGGAGGAACAGGTGCCTCAAGGGATAGAATCTTTCGCCTTTGATTTTAATGTAGGTTCTCATTACTGCATCTCTCCTTCCTTATTCTTCTTTAGGAACACGTTGAAGGCAACTAGTGTTATTACGGTACATACCACGAAGACCAGAATACCGATGACAGAAGCCATCTTGTAGTTGTAGTACTCGTTGGTAAGACGGAAGAGCCATGTGACCAGAAGGTCTGTCTCCCTTCCGTGGGAAATGGCCATAAGCTGGTCTGTAGTCTCATAGACATCCTGGGTCAAAAGGTAGATTACGTTGAAGTTGTTGATATTCTGGACCACAGAGTTAATCAGGTACGGTCCTGTCACAAACAGCATATAAGGCATGGTTATGGCCTTGAACTTCTGCACGTTATTTGCTCCATCGATGGTGGCGGCCTCATACAGGTCCTGAGGAATGTTCATAAGAACACCTGTGGCAATCAGGAGCAGGTACGGCACACCTACCCATATGTTGATCACGATGATCATCACCTTTGCCCAGACCTTATGGGTCAGGAAAGGAATATAGTTCAGATATTCAGGAACCAGGCCTATGGATTTCAGAAGCGATGTAATTCCCAGATTACTGCAGATGGTATTGACGATTCCCTGGTCAGCAAAGAAGTTCCTTACCAGAAGCAGGGTTACGAACTGGGGTACGGCCATGGCCACCACGAAGCATGTTCTCCAGAACTTCTTGGCCCTTGTATACCTATTGTTGATGAGAAGGGCCAGGAGAATACCTCCGATGTAGTTGGTGAAGGTGGCAAGCACAGCCCAGGTAAGTGTCCAGGCAAGAATCTTACCGAAAGTATATCCAAAGGTGCTGGTTATGCTTGTAGTGAAAATCTGCTTGAAGTTGCTGAAGCCAACCCATGTAAAAAGGGCTGTAGGAGGCATGTGCTGTTGGTCATAGTTGGTGAAGGCCACAGCAATCATGACAATGAGAGGGATTACAGTGAAGACCACGATTCCCAGAATAGGAAGGAACAGCAGAGTCCTGTAGTACTTTGTGTCCAAAGCATCACGGATGCTCCTTCTGAAGGTTGGAATCTCTTCACCCTTCTCCTTATCCACCTGTAGCTTATAGGCCAGCTTTACGCTGGTAATCCATATGTATATGAATAGAAGGATTATGACTACAGAGATTATTCCATAGAGTAGAATCTTGAAGCTGTGGTCATAGTCATTCCACACATTGGTGAAAAGTATAGGATCGAAATACAGTTCTGCCTGGACAGTTCCCAGTGTAGGGAGCTTTCCAAGATATTTAAGGGCAAACTTCCCTAAAAAGAGGAAGAACCCGATTTCAGTCAGGAAAAGGGCGATTCCGGAAACGACTCTCTTTCTGACTATGTGGCCCAGGCCCATAATAAGGAGGGACAGCTTTACAAAGATGTCTCCTTTCTTCACCGCCAGAGCAAATGATGTGAAGAATCCTCCTATGGGGGCAACAGCCTTCTTCACTCTGGTCCCTAATGATTCTGCCATTGATTGACTCCTTTTTTGTCAAAAGCCGGGAAAGGAATCCCCTTCCCCGGCAAAATGTCCATTAGAGGGATGGTGCTGTGATTCCTGCAACAGCTGTATCAAGGAGCTTGAGAAGATCTGTCTTCTCTGGGTTACCCTGGGAAAGGATAGTTCCGAGTGTAGCTGCTGGAGTCCAGTAACCGCCTGCAACACGCTGGACAGTTGCATACTGGCTCTGGGTTGCAAGAGCTGCGATGGCTGGGTTGGTCCTGACAGCGTCGTCAGCTGCAGCGTTTACGTTTGAAGGTCCGTCGCCATTGGTCTGGAAGCGGAGAACCTGGTTCTCTTCGTTTGTAAGCCAGTCAGCAAGTCTCATAGCCCAACCTACGTTCTTTGAGTGTGGGTTTACACCAATGAGCTTATATCCTGCGAAGGAAGCTGTCTGTACATCTTCGCCGGCAACCTTGAAGGTTGGAAGCTTGGCACATGCATATCCTTCCTTGAAGGCATCCATGATTGGATTTGAATCCCATGTTCCGTCAACCAGGGCAACTACGTTGCCGTCTGCTGCTGCAGAGACAAGGTTGGATGTGCTGTCTGCAACGAATGCTCCGGAAGCCACAAGGTCAAGGATTCCCTGTGCAACTTCAACGCCTCTTGCGCTGTTCCAGTTACAGCTGTTGGATGTACCGTCTTCGTTGATGACCATTTCAAGGCCTGCACCCTTGAAGAAGCCATAGAGATACCAGCCGCCGTCAACGCCGAACTGCATACCAACCTTCTTTCCTGCACTTGCTGCCTTCTCAACCATTGTATTGAAGGATTTTACGTCATCTTCTGAGAAGAAGCGTGCATCGTAGTAAAGGAAGTAGCCGTTGGATGCAGACATTGGATATGCATAAAGCTTTCCATTGACTGTTGCTGCAGCTACAGCACCTTCACCGTTGGCACTCTTCACGCCATCAGCGTTTACCAGGACTTCCTGGATTGCACCTGCGTTTACAAGGTCAAGGAGCTGGTCGTCAGCAAATGTGAATACATCAGCTGCTGCTTCTGGGTCTGTAAGGATAGTATCCTTGCATGTTGATTCGGATTCAATACCGATTGTGATGTTGAAAGTCTCTTCAGGATACTGGGCTTTGAAGGATTCGATCATCTTTGCTGTTGCATCAACATAGAGTTCTCCAACCCATACCTTAAGATCGATAGGTGCCTTGGCTGCAGCGTCTGCTGGAGCAACTGGTGTTTCTGATGATCCACCTGCGAAGATGGAAGAAACGAGACACATGACAATAAGTAAGACAGAAAGCTTTTTCATATTTACCTCCATTCTGTTTATTCTTATTTCTCTCCGGAGATTTTTTCCCGGTTATTCAAGTTTTCAATGAGGAGTCCTGCACTTTCAGAGCCCAGAAGGGAAGGATCATTTCCTTCCGCTGCAACCACTCCATCCATTCCCTTTATAAGCGGTGAAGGGTATAGGGAGGAAAGGAGCTTCACATTCCTCCTGTTGCTGGAGGAGTCCACCTTAAGACACAACAGGTCATCTCCAGCAATTACAGCGTCATAATCCCCTGCGTTTTCCAGGGCCCTATCCACATCCTCAGCTGTCTGGACCCCAGTGACTACGCTTACATTTTCAGCTACCTTCTCCACTCCCCTTCTTCTTTCCGTGTTTACAGTGTGGCTCATATCTCCCAGTAAGAGCAGAAGCTTCCCTGCTCCCATACCCACGAGCCTTTCTGTAAGCTCAGAGGCATGCTCCTCGTTGCGGCAGTCCACACAAAGGGCATTTTTGTCTCTGCAGTTTCCGATGACAGCAAAGGGAATATTCCTTTCAGAAAGCATAGAGATGTTAGGGTCATCCTCAACAGCTCTCAGGAATATATATCCGTCAGCCTTCTTGGAGGCTATAAGCTTTTTTAGGCTGTCTCCTTCGTCATGTACGCTTACGATTGTGTCGTAGCCCATGGAGGAAGCTGTCCTTACAGCTCCCATGAGAGCTTTATGGAAGAACCAGACTTCACTCACCAGTGCATCCATGGGAACAAGGATTCCGATGGAGAAGGTGCGGCGAAACACCAGGGCCTGTGCATTTCTGTTGGGGATGTAGCTATGCTCGCTGATGTAGGCACGGACTTTCTCCACTGTACTTTCCGCCACCCTTCCTTTTCCAGAAAGTGCCCTGGACACGGTGGTGACTGAAAGATTGAGAGCATCTGCCACATCAGACAGTTTTATGGAATCCATATTCCTTTCCCCTTTTTTCTATGCACAAACGTTTGCGCAACCTCAGGATTTTATTTAAACACGGTTTTTTGGGGTTGTAAAACAAAATCTAGATAATATTACTGTTCTTGCTTTGCACTTTAGAGACCCTTCGGAGGACAAAAAAGGAACCTCAGATTTCTCCTTGGTTCCAGAATCCAATCTTCCTTTTCTTCAGCTCTTCAGGTCTTTTCTGGAGTAATAGGCAAAACCCGAAGCAATAGCCACTATGGATAATCCCATCCAGAGAATGATCCTTACTCCGTCCAGCTTTCCATCCAGGACAATGTCTGCACCTTCTGTAAAGGAGAAGGGAGTTACCCAGGAAAGGGCCTTGGCCTTATCTGAGATGTTTGCCATGAGATTGATGAAATAGAGAGCCAGGGCAAGTCCCATGCCGCTTCCAGTGTTGGCTGTGGCATTGAAAACGCTTAGAAGGAAGCAAAGGGATGCAACGGCTATGGTCATAAAGAGGTATGAAGAATGGAGAAGAAGAAGGTCCTTCACTGGTATCTCCTCCCCGATTGCCACAATGGAGACAATGGAGAAAAGGAAGTTCACTATATGGAAAAGCACCATCTCTGTCATAAGTGCCCCCAGCTTCTCACTTAGCACCCTTCTTCTTGAAACAGGCATTGCAAAAAGAAACTCAGCTGTCCGTCCCTTCTCCTCCTTACCCACTATGGCTGTTCCGGCCATGGCGGCATAAAGGGCAGCGCCGAGGGTGAGCATTGTTCCGCACTCTACGCTGTAGAAGCCAAGAAGGGTTCCCAAGCCTAGCCTATCCATGCCGAAAGCTGCAGAGAAGGCTCCCATGGAGGAGAAGATATCGTTCACGTCTCCCATCATGCCTTCCATTTCTGGGTACATGAAGATGCAGATGGCCACCAAAGCTCCTATTGAAATGGTCCATATGAGAAAGGATTTGATTCCGCTTTTCAGTTCACGCATATAGATGTTCATGCCTTCTCCTCCTTTCTGTAGTAGTGGAGGAACACTTCCTCCAGGTCCGGCTCTGTGACAGTGAAGTCCTTGACGCTTCCCTTATTTAGAGCTTCCAGAAGGGCTGAAGCCTCTCCTGAGTACAGGAAGCTCATGCCATTTTTGTCTTCCACAACTTCCTTCACTCCAGTTAGAGTAGAGATATCTATTTTTCCCCTAAGGTTCACTCTTCTGGCGTTGGTCCTTGATATCTCTTCAACTTTTCCGTTGACGATAATACGGCCTTCCCTGATGGCGGCAGCCGTCTCTGCATGGCTCTCGATTTCAGAGAGAATGTGGGAAGACATGAAAATCGTTACACCCTTCCTGTGTTCCTCCTCCAGCATGGAGAAGAACTCTCTCTGCATAAGGGGGTCCAAGCCTCCTGTTGGCTCATCCAGGATCAGAAGGGATGGATTATGCTCCAGGGCGCATACAATTCCCACCTTCTTTCTGTTACCGTAGCTTAACTCTCCGATTTTCCGTCCTGTATCCAGTTCAAGCCTTTCTGATAGCTCCTTCTGTCTTCTTCTATCCTTGCAGGCGTGGAGGGAGAGGGCATAATCCAGTGTTTCAGACACTGTCATCTCAGGATAGAAGATGGCTTCAGAAGGAAGATATCCCACCTTCTCCATGATTTTCTCCCTGTCCTTCCAGGAATCCATTCCCAGTACAGTGCTCTTTCCTTCCGTGGCCTTTATCAGCCCAAGCATTGTCCTGATGGTAGTGCTCTTTCCAGCTCCATTGGGGCCGATATATCCAAACCACTCCCCTTCTTTTACCTTAAGGTCCAGGCCTTCAATGCCACGGTGCTTTCCGTATCTCTTTACAAGGCCTTCCAGTGAAACTGCATTATTCATTGCTGCTCCGTATATATCCGTTTCCATTGGGAGATGAAATCAAGGTAATCCTTCTCCATTCTGTCAACATCAAACTCATCCTTCTGGCACCAGTGCCAGAGATATCCTTCAGACATGTAGTACATATCCCTAAACATAAGTGTCAGGTCTATGTCTTTCCTGAAATGGGTTTCAGGATAGAGGCGACGTATTGTCTCCCCGTCCAACTTCAGAAATGGATCCGTGTCTACCTTAAGCTCCTTCGCCACTTCTTCGTCCTTCTCGTAGTAGGCCTTGGCGGCAAAAAGGGCCATCCAGGGCCAGGTCCGTGACAGTTCCATCTTTGCCTTCAGCCCCTTCTCCATTGAAGAGAAGTAGTCCTTGTCTCCAATGGCTCCCTTGGCCTTCAGGCTCTTGGCTGTCTCCTCCTTCACGAAGGACCAGAGAAAAAGATAGAACTCCTTCTTTGTATCGAAGTAGTGGAAAAGAAGAGCCTTGCTTACTCCAGCGTCCTCTGCAATGTCCCTCATGCTTGCCTTTCTATATCCGAAAAGGGCGAAATTTCTGAAGCCGCTATTGATGACGGCTTTCCGCTTCTCCTCCTCGAGAACTAGAAATCTCTGATTCATGGTCTATCCTTTGACCGATTCGGTCAATAAAAGGATAGATTGAGACCGGATAGTTGTCAAGGAGAGAAAAGGCTCTTTGTTCCTATAGGGAGAAACATAAAGTAAATCAATTTGTAGTATATAATTCCGGAAAAACGAAGTTTAGTAAATTAACAAAAGAAAAAGTTTAGTTGAGTTTAGTCGAAAATTCTTCTTGCAAAGCTACTAAACCGGTGTAATATGTTTATGTCAGAAAATATAACAAATGCTCCGTAAGGAGTTTTGGAGGTAATTACAAATGAAGAAACTTACAGTTATCCTCATGGTGCTGGCTCTTGTCTTCACAAGCGCATTCGCTCAGGGTGCAGAAGAAGTTGCAGCAAAGAAGGGATCCGTCTATTGGCTTAACTTCAAGCCAGAATCAGATGCAGTTCTGCAGGAAGTCGCAAAGGCTTATACAGCTGAGACAGGCGTGGAAGTAAAGGTTGTTACAGCAGCATCCGGAACATACAACGAGACTCTCACAGCAGAGATGGACAAGTCCAATCCTCCTACACTCTTCGTTGTAGGAAACCAGGGCGCTGTTGCAAGCTGGGGTGACTTCTGTCTCGACCTGACAGGTACACCAATTGCAGCTGAACTCAGCACAGATGCTTACAATCTCTATGACGAGAACGGCAAGCTCTGCTCCATCGGCTACACCTATGAGTGCTTCGGTATCATCGTCAACAAGGCTCTCCTTGCCAAGGCTGGATATTCCATCGACGATATCAAGGACTTCGCTTCCCTGAAGGCTATCGCTGAAGACATCCACGCAAGAAGCAAGGAACTTGGCTTCGATGCATTCACATCAGCTGGTATGGACGGCTCCTCTTCCTGGAGATTCTCCGGTCACCTTGCTAACGTTGCACTCTTCTACGAAGCAAGAGACAACGGCTGGACAGCTGGTCCTCAGCCTGCAACAATCACAGGAAAGTATCTTCCTAACTTCAAGAACCTCTGGGATCTCTACATCAACAACAGCGCATACGCTCCAAACTCCCTGGCAACAGGCGGTTATGATGCAGAAGCAGAGTTCGGAAAGGGACAGGCTGTGTTCTATCAGAACGGAAACTGGGAATTCGACCCACTCACAACAAACTACGGCATGAACCCAGAAGATCTGGCTATGATCCCATTCTACAGTGGTGTTGAAGGCGAAGAGATGGCTGGCCTCAACTGTGGAACAGAAGGCTGCTGGGCTATCAACGCTGAAGCTGCTCAGGAAGATATCGACGCTACAATGGACTTCATGGTATGGATGGTCACATCTGAGACAGGAACAAAGCTCCTTGCCCAGACATTCGGTGCTATTCCTTACAAGAAGGCTGCTCCTTCCAACAACGTCTTCCTCGACCAGGCTAACGAATACAACAAGAAGGGTTGCTATGTCATGACATGGGCATTCAACTATACTCCTGCTGTTGACGACTGGAGAGCTGGTGTTGTTTCTGCAATGAACCAGTATGACAATGCTCCTTCCGATGAAACATGGAAGGGTGTCGAGACTGCATTCGTCCAGGGATGGGCTAACCATTACGCAAAGGATCACAATTAATTTTCGACTACACAGACTGGGGCGGGCGGTACCCGCCCCTTTCTTGATAATTATGATTTCAGCTTCCTTTCTTTTTTGGAGATAAAAAGATGGCAAAAACAAAAAAACCACGTAGAGTGGAAGGCGGATTCAGCTCAAAGCTGATCAAGAAGCCAATCAAGAACTGGTTTCTCCTCTTTATGGGCCCCACAATCATCTGCTTCGTCATAGGATTTGTATGGCCCTTTATCCAGGGCATTTATCTTTCATTCTGTAAATTCAGGGTTACCACAAAAGTGGAATTCGTAGGAATCCAGAACTACATCAGCGTTTTCCAGGATCCTACCTTCTTCCATGCCTTCTGGTACACAGCCCTTTACACAATAGTATCAGTCGTCTTCATCAACGTCATTGCCTTCGCCATTGCATACATACTTACCAAGGGAATCAAGGGAAGCAATATCTACAGAACAGTATTCTTCATGCCTAACCTTATCGGTGGTATTGTCCTTGGCCACATCTGGTCCATGATCTTCGATGGTATCCTTTCCAAGTTCAACACATCCATTCTTCTCAGCACAAACCTGGGATTCTGGGGCCTGGTTATCGTAATGTGCTGGCAGCAGATCGGATACATGATGATCCTCTACATCGCAGGACTCCAGGCAATTCCTGAGGATATGATGGAAGCTGCATCAATCGATGGTGCAACAGGTATGCAGCAGCTCTTCAAGGTTACAATTCCAAATATGATGAGCTCCTTCACAATCTGTCTCTTCCTTTCCCTTTCCAATGGCTTCAAGCTCTTTGACCAGAACCTTGCCCTCAACGCAGGCGGTCAGCCATTCATCTGGAAAGGAACCTCCCAGATCAAGACAACAGAAATGCTTGCCTTGAACATCTACTCTGAATTCTATGGCTCCAATACAGCAGCCCGTGGTTTTGCCCAGGCTAAGGCTGTAGTATTCTTCATCTTTGTAGCAGCTCTCGGACTGCTGCAGCTTAAGTTTACAAGAGAAAAGGAGGTACAGCAGTAATGGCCGCACTTAAAGGTGAAAAGAGGTTCAACACATTCCTCACAGTTCTCTTTGCAATAATCAGCATTTTTTGGGTTGTTCCAGTTTTGTTGGTTCTCATCAATGCCTTCAAGCTGAACTCCTTCGTCAAAACAAATACCTTCGCTCTTCCTTTTGGAGAGATGTGGGCAGGCTTCCAGAACTTCGTCAAAGGTATGACAATGGGTAACTACAACTTTGCAAAGAGTGTATTCTACTCATTCTACATCACCATCGTATCCACATTCCTGATTCTTATCTGCACTTCCATGAGTGCATGGTACGTATCAAGAGTAGACTCCCTGATTTCCAGAATAGTCTACTACCTCTGTGTATTCTCAATGGTGGTACCTTTCCAGATGGTCATGTTCACTCTTTCCCGTACTGCAGACACATTGAAGTTCAATACTCCATACTCCATTCCAATCATCTATCTTGGATTCGGAGCCGGACTTGCAATCTTCACTTTCGCAGGCTTTGTAAAGAGCGTACCCCTTGGAATGGAAGAGGCGGCAGCCATTGACGGCTGTGGTCCTGTAAGGACATATTTCCAGATTGTCCTTCCTGTACTGAAGCCAACTCTCATCTCCGTATCCATCCTTGAAATCATGTGGGTATGGAATGACTACCTTCTTCCTTACCTTGTCCTGGACAAGAACCTCTACAGAACAATCCCAATCCAGGTCCAGTACCTGAAGGGAAGCTACGGTGCTGTAGAGCTTGGCGCCACAATGGCAATCATCCTCATGGGAATCATTCCTGTCATCGTCTTCTACCTCTGCTGCCAGAAATACATCATCAAGGGTGTTGCAGCTGGAGCCGTAAAGGGTTGATTACATTATTGATTCCTATCTTCGCCGCCCAGGAATGGGCGGTATATTAAGAAATTAAATTTTTGGAAGTTAAACATGAAGAAAAGAAGCTCCGGCATATTAATGGGCATACCTTCACTCCCCTCCCCCTACGGAATCGGGACAATGGGCAAGACAGCTCGGGAATGGGTGGATTTCCTCCACTCATCCGGTCAGAGCTGGTGGCAGATTCTGCCTCTTGGCCCTACCAGCTATGGAGACTCCCCTTACCAGTCTTTCTCTTCTGCAGCAGGAAACCCATATCTTATCGATTTGGATATCCTGGTTGAAGAAGGCCTCCTGAAGAAGGAGGAAATAGATGAGAGGGATTGGGGAAAAGACAAGGAAAGGGTGGACTACGGTGCCATCTACTCCTCCCGTTTCAGCGTTCTCCATCTGGCCTATGAAAGGGCTAGAGAAGAAAGGAAGGCTGAGATCCAAGCATTCAGGGAAGAGAACAAGGACTGGGTGGAGGATTATGCCCTCTTCATGGCATTGAAGAAGCACTTCGGAATGAAGAGCTGGATAGACTGGCCAGATGAAAGCATAAGAAAAAGGGAGAAGGAGAGTGTGGAGAGATATAGAAATCTCCTCTCAGATGACATCTCCTTCTATGCCTTCATGCAGTACCTGTTCTTCAGACAGTGGAATGCCCTTCGATCCTACGCAAAGGATAAGGGAATCGGAATCATTGGAGATGTGCCTATCTATGTAGCTCTGGACAGCGCTGATGTCTGGACTTCTCCAGAGATGTTCCAGCTTGACGCCTCCTACTACCCAGAGGAAGTCAGCGGAGTTCCTCCAGACTACTTCAACGCTGACGGCCAGCTTTGGGGAAATCCCCTCTATGCCTGGGACAGGATGAAGGAAGACAACTACAGCTGGTGGAAACAGAGGATCAGCTATGCTTCCCGTCTCTATGACATGATCCGTTTCGACCACTTCAGAGGCCTTGAAAGCTATTATGCAATTCCCTATGGAGAGAAGACAGCAAGAAAAGGTAGATGGGTCAAAGGTCCTGGAAGATCATTTACAGATGAGCTTAACAAGGCTTTCCCTCATCTCCACTTCAATGCTGAAGACCTTGGATATATGTCTCAGGAAGTAAAGGATCTCCTTTCTGCATCCACATGGCCTGGAATGAAGATTCTCATGTTCGGCTTTGACGGTAGGGAGGAAGGACAGGAGACTCCTGAGTTCTACAAGGAAAACACTGTGTGCTATACAGGCACTCATGACAACACTACCCTCATGGGCTGGCTTAGCGAGATTCCTCCTGAGATAATGGCTCCTCTGAAGGAAAGGTTTGGAGACATCAGTCTGGACGAAATAAGGGAGAGAATCATCCAGGAGGGAGAGAAATCCAGATCCTTCCTGATGGTGGTGCCTATCCAGGATTGGCTGGGACTGGGAAAGGAAGCAAGAATCAATACTCCAGGAACCGCCAGCGGAAACTGGCAGTGGAGACTCTCCTCCATGTCTATGCTTGATGGACTAGCTCCCAAAATCAGAAAGACCATTGGAGACAGGGCAGAGTAATCGACGAGGCTGCAGAAATGCAGTCTCTTTTCTTTATAGAGCCTTGATGAATATTCCCCAACCCTGGTAATCGTCATAGGTTGGATAAAGGGGAGATTGATAGAAGAAGCCCAGCTCCACATTCCATTTTCCTATCAATCTCCAGCCTATGGAGCACTCAGGACGGATAATGAGACCGTTATGTATAAGGTGGTAGGAGCCTGGAGTGGAATTAAGCATGACCCACTGCTGATACCAGCCTGTATTGATTCCCAGGTTCATGTTGAATCTACCATTTTCATAGAACCTTACCTTAAAGGAAAGCCCTCCCTCTCCCAGCTCCTCTGCAACCACCAGCTTTCCTGTAGTGGAGCCTAGAGGCCTGAAAAGATGTGAGTATCTGATATAGGCAGCGATAGTGACGGAATCTATGGTTATTCCGTTATCCCAGGCCCCGCCAAGGGTCGGGTAACCGAAGAGCATTACAGATTCACCATAGATGTGGGAGGAGAAGGAAACATCTGCCTTTTCTTTGCCTTCCAGATTGGAAGCGAAAAGGTTAGCTATCGACAGAACAAGAAGAACAACAACAAGAAATCTCTTCATCTTCACTTCCCCCAATACCAATAGGTTCTGCCATCTGAAAGCACCAGATATTCCGGGCCGTTGATGGCTGTAGCATAGAAGTAGAAGCCTACTTCGCTTTTCTCTCCGTCTTCATATTCCATCACTATTTTTCCATTGCACTCTGTAATGTCATAGGTGGAATAGGATACAGAGTAGGACCCATTCCTTGTAACGATCCCACCCTGAAGTGACCTAGTATCCTTGAATGTGGAGGTGGAAGAAGAGAAGGAAAGAAGACGGGTAAACTCTCCGTTCTCCCTATCCTCCTCCGTCTCAAAATAGGCATACTCTCCGCTAATTGCATTGGGAAGACTGGTATTGAACTTTGGAGCAAGCTCCACAAGGCCCTTCACCTGGTCGCAGGAGGAAAGGAAAACCATAATCATGACAACAAGGAATATTCTGGAGATTTTCTTCATAGCGCTACCTCATAAGTTCTGCTCTTTCCACCATCGTAGGTGAGTGTAATCACATAGGATCCCACCAAGGCCTTCTTTGATACGCTGACCTTCTCCAGGGAAATAAGGGCCGGATACATTCCCTCCACCTTCAGGCCTCCTGTGGAAGAGGATGCGCTTCCAGTTCCAGAAGCATTGACGTGCATTTCATAGCTACCTGTAAGGTAAACCTGAGGATTCTCTCCAAAGGAGGAATATGTAAAGTAGATAGCTCCTCCCACGCCTTCCATTTCAGCGTTATAGGAAATCTTCCCTCTCCTATAGTGGTCATAGTCTTCTGCGCTTCCCAAGGCCTTCATCTGGGTTGACAGGTCGGAAGCGTTACCATATTCCACCATGGTGGCAATCCTGCACTTCTTCCAGTAATCTTTATAGATCTCAGGAACATAGGTCTGGATCTGGAAAGGCTTCACGGACACTGAGTCAATGATGGAAGCAAATACATTAGGGTCTATAGCTCCGTACGCGTCTCCACTTCTCTTCTCCTCGCCCAGTGATCTTCCGAATTCGTCAGAGGTGTCGAAATAGTAGTCGTAGACCACCATAGGCTCTCCTGTGGTATCTGTATAGGAAAGGCCATTGGAAATTGTGATGGCCTTTTTCGATCCGTCCGAGCCCACTCTATTGAGGATTCTCTCTCCATCAAATGAGGAGACCCAGGAAATATGGACCGGATACACTCCACTGGAGTTTGCCTTCTCTCCGTCCAATGGAAGAGCATTCCTGCTTCCTGTAATGGATAATATCGGCTCAGGGAGCATAGGAATTACATTGCTCATTTCTTCTGAGCTTTCCGTTTCACCCTTCACTGTCTTGATTGTAACATATGAGATTTCATTCTCCTCGCTATCCCTATCTACAGACCATGACACAGGGAAGAATACAGAATAGATCTTTCCTTCCTCCTCAGTGAGGAATGGAGATCCATCGATTTCCATTGTCTCACCCTTCTTGTTGAAGGCTGTGATCACATACTCCATTTTCTCATCCCTACTGGCGTCCCCACTACCAGCCGGTTCAGTAAAGGAAAGGGAGTAGCCGATGGAGCCGTCACTTCCTCTTAGAGGAGAAAGATGCACATTCCTCACTGGAGAAAGAAGATATCCCTCTACTGTAGTGGCCTGGGAGGAGCCTATGGAGTTATAGGCCATAACTGAATAGGAATACACTACTCCACTCTTTACGTCACTGTCGACGAAAGTATAGAAGCCGTCCTCACCTAGAGGAGGAAGCACACTGCCATATTCTTCAGAGAAAACTATGCTTTCTGCAGATCCTGGAGAAGATCTCTTGATTACATAAGACACATCGGAGCCTGGAGTGAAGAAGGAAATGGAAATGGATGAAGTGTCATCGCCCTTAGTTATATAATTCACGCTGGGGGCGCTAGGCGCTCCTGGCACAAAAGTATATCCGCTTCTAGGAAGGCTTACTCCTGCCCCGCTTCCTAAGGGTCCCATGGCTTCAATGGCAAAATATAGTTCCTTTCCCTTCTCCTTTTCGTCGATCATGTAGGAATACACCATCTCCCCAGAGGAAGAAGAGCGGACAGTGGCCACATATTCGCTTTCAACTCCATTTACAGTAGGAAGGGAGGATCGGTAGATCCTGTATGACTCCACATAGGGCATCTCCTTCCACTGGATGAAAATGGTTGTAGTGCTATCCCCCTTGGAAGCCTGGATCTCTATAGGAGACGAGAGAATGGTTCCAATGGCGGGGCTGGATTCTCCTCCCACTTTTCCTTCATAGGTATGGGCTTTCACTCTATAGAAATAGTAGACTCCCCTTTCCAGCTCTGATGTATCCCTATATTGAAGGCCTTCTACAGTTTCAGGAATCTCTTTCCACTCCGGAAAGGAAGGAAGTGACGGAACACTGTTGGAGCAGCGCTCAATAGTATAGTAGTCTGCTCCATCCACTTCGCTCCATCTCACTACGATGGCATCTTTGTAATAGGACCTGGTGGCACTGACAAGGGACGAAGGACTGTAGGAGAACTCCACCTTTTCTTCTTTTCCATTTCCTTCTGTGTTTTCCGGCTTCAGAATCTCTCCATTGGTCATGAGAATGGAAGCGTTGCAGGACACAAGAAGAAGGAGGGCAACAGTCAGAAGAAAAACAGTAAGCTTTTTCATGGAAGCACCTCCACACTTAGTTTACTGATGTCTACAGCTCTTCCGTCCACCGTAACAGATCCCGAAAGAGGTTTTCTAACACTAAAGGATTTATACTCGATAGTATGGACTCCAAATAGATATGGAAGCACAATCTTCACCTTTCCATTTATTTCCAGCAGTTTTGTGGTGAGATCGTATGTGTTTTCAGTCTTGTTGATAAGCTCCATTCCTTCCACTGTGGAAAGGGAGAAGGAATCTCCGTTGGCCGTACGGTAGCTGTAGCTCTTGAGAGTGGTGGTTCCATTCTCCCAGCCGGACCCTGAACCATAGGTCCAAAGACCGCTGGGCCTTATGAATACAGCGCTTCCATCACCAAATGTGTCAAATTTCTTTCTGCTTGTTCCTTCCCACCAGTCACCACCATAGTAGGAATCTGCCAGGGAGTAGATATTGTTCAGTGCTTTGTTGGCAAGGTTCACTATCTCTTCGTCTGTGATAGTCGACACAACCAGGTGAGACACTACAGACTCTGTGGTATTTCTGTAGCTTAGCTTTCCGTTACTGTTCTTTGCCCTGACTGATATGTTGACAATCAAGGAATCCTTTACTTCACTTCTGGCCATATATAGGGTTACAAGGCCATTGTCGTAGAGGATTGTACCGTCAGAGATAGATTCAATGTTCTTTGAAGCGGAATGGATATCCTCTACCTTGATTATCTTTTCCCTACCATCCCCCACATTGATTATGTATTCCGTTGCACCAAGGCTTTCCCGGAAGACAATCTTATAGAAGCCACTCTCCCCCAGGTCCTCTAGAGAGAAGGAGGAAGGAGGAAGAAGAGGATAGCCAAGGTTGTCATCCCCTTCCCTTTCTGCCATAGGGCCTTCCTCTCCTCCTGACACAGCCACCAGGTTATATTCATAGAGAGAGGAAGAATTAAGGTGATTGTAGCTTTCGGCAGTACCAGGAGCTGTAAAGAAGGCGTCCGGGCTATATTCTTCTCCAGGTTTTCTGTAGTAGATATGGTATTCGTCAGCGTCTCCAGCATTCTTCCAGCCTATGACTGTCATATCTATATAATCTGCCTTGGAAGCTGTGACTGAAAGGGGCGGAAGAATCCAGTGTCCTTCAACTCTCTTCTCTTCTGCTGGAGCTGTGTTTCCCACATAAGGAGTTACAGAGAAGTAGTAGGAAGAGGAAAGCGGAGAGGGTATTCCAAATTCCTCTGTGTCTTCAGAGCGCAGTGTAAACTCCAGGGCATTAGTGTCAGTAATGGTCACCTTCTTCACTTCTTCCAGTGTAGTGGAGGAAGGATATACCTTCACTTCGTAGCGCTTGGCCCCTTCCACTCTGTCCCAGGTGACGCGGACTGAGGAAGATCCATTCTCCACTCTAGGAACTATTGGAGAGAGTA
>JAEDOD010000108.1 GCA_016302165.1 Sphaerochaetaceae bacterium | reverse complement strand
CTCATTGGAGAAGATGTATTCTACGCCCACGGAATCCATTTCTCCGACAAGGAGCTGGAAATACTCCGGTCCACAGGAACCACCATATTCCACTGTCCTTCCAGCAACATGAGGCTGGGCAGCGGAATATGCAGAGTCCAGGAAATACAGGAAAAGGATATTAACGTCTCTCTGGGCGTTGACGGCTCTGCCAGCAATGACTCCTCTGATATGCTTGGAGAAATGAGGGCAGCCCTGATGCTGCAGAGAGTAAAATATGGTTCTGACAGCCTATCTGTAAGGGATGTATTCCGTCTTGCCACAGTCAATGGTGCAAAGACCCTGGGATACGAAGGACACCTGGGAAAGATAAAACCGTGCTATGGAGCAGACATTGCAGTTTTCGACGTAGATAAGCTTCCTTACGCAGGAGCCCAGAGCGATCCAATTGCAGCACTCATTTTCTGCGGAACAAGCCACGAAACCAGACACACTATCGTCAACGGCGAGTTCACTGTACGTAGTGGTGTTCTCCAGGGTTTTGACGAGGAGGTTATAAAGAATAAGGCCAACGAAATATCACGGAGGATGTTGGAGGGAAAGTAGATGTAAAAAGGAAATATGCCCACAGGTTTTCTGTGGGCATTTACTTTCTATAAAAGCAATTAGTTTCTCTTGATAAGAAGAACTGAAACGTCGTTAACGTTAGTTCCTGTAGGACCTGTGATAACTAGGCCGCCACACTTCTCAAGAGCATGGTAGGCATCGTTGTCTTCAAGGACCTTCTGTACATCAATACCCTTAGCCTTAAGGATGGAGAGAGTATCACTATCCACATATCCGCCTGCAGCATCTGTGGGTCCGTCTGTTCCGTCGGAGCCTACGCTGAAGACAGCTGCATTCTCCACAGAGGAAAGGAGAGGAGCAGCAGAGAGAGCCAGCTCCTGGTTTCTTCCGCCCTTACCTTTTCCTGTAAGCTTGACGACTGTCTCACCACCCATAATGAAGGCAAGGCTTTCCTTGCTGTCCTTGTTGTGCATGGCGATATCTGCCATCATCACTCCTGCTTCACGCGCAATGCAGGAAAGATAGGAAGTTATTACAAAGCTCTTATATCCAAGCTCTTCAGCAGCACGGGAAGCTGAAGCACATAGTTCCCTTACAGAACCTGTAACGTGGGTCTCCACATTATCCAGTGACTTTGGAGTCTCCTCTGCCAGGAGCTTCTTCATCTCATCAGTAAGGGTGAGGCCATAGGCTTCTGCAATTGCCTCAGCCTCCTCTCTGGTGGAGGAATCTGGATATGCAGGGCCTGAAGCTATCATGTCCAGAGGATCTCCGATGATGTCTGAAAGAACAATTGAGAATACCTTTGCAGGCTTACACAGAAGTGCAAACTTTCCACCCTTTACAGCGCTCATGCGCTTACGGATAGTATTCATCTCTGTAATTGATGCTCCGGAAGCAAGAAGCTCGGAGGTAAGACGGGCCATGTCTGAAGAAGGAATCAAAGGCTTCTCAAAGAGAGCTGAGCCACCGCCAGACACAAGGAAAAGGACAATATCCTCTTCTCCCAGTCCTTCTACAGCCTTGATTGCTGCACTGGTGCCTCTGTAGGAATTCTCATCTGGAACAGGATGACCACCTTCATATATCTCCAGGTTTCCAATTCTTCCCTTGCTGTGGTCATACTTGGTCACCACAACGCCGCTCGTGATTCTTTCTCCAAGGAAGCTATATGCTGCATCAGCCATCTGCCAGGCAGCCTTTCCTACAGCAATCAATACAACCTTACCCTTGGTTTCAGGGAACTCCTGAAGAGCCTTTCTGACAGCAGAGTCAGGAAGAGACTCCTTGATGGCCCTATCAATAATCCTATCTGCATCCTTTCTCAGATTCTCAGACATTCTATCTCCTTTTGAAGAACCGGGCCCTAAGGACCCGGAAAAATCACTCCTCTACAATGACAGATACTCCATCAGGAATTGCTGTGATGGTGGCATCTGCCTTTCCGACAATTTTCCTTGCCTTTTCCAAAGCCTCCTCAAGGGAATGGGCAGGGACCATATGAAGGTCTTCAACTATTCCATCGGGAGCACTGGAGACATACACTACTGTAGCCTTCATCAGTATACGCAAAAATATCTGAGTCTGCCACTGGTCCGGTACAGTTTCATTTCTTCCTCTGGAAAGGAACAGGGCCATGGTCTTGTGTATATCCTTCTCGTCAGCCATCTGATGATAGAAGTCATCACCGCCCAGGCCGTCGTTGGAAGCTGCAAGCATAATGATTACTCCACCTTCCCTTACAGTGGCTTCTGCAGCTGTCATACCCTTTACAGCCTGGTAGATATTCTGGTCCAGAGGATAGCCTCCATTGGTGGAGATTACGATGTCAGCAGTAGCAGCTTTCACCCTACAGAGGGAAGAAAGGAAGCGGCAGCCCTCCTCATGGGCTTTCTCTACATCTCCTGCCACAGCGTAAATTGGCTCCTTTGCGCTATTGATTACCACATTGCAGATAAAGGCCAGCTTAGCCTTTCTTGCCGCCCAAACCATATCCCTGTGAATCGGATTACCTTCAAGGATTCCTGTTCTGGAATATGGGGATGCAATGAACTCTGAGCAGTGGTTTGCCAGGACTGTGGTCCTGGAAGCAACTCCAGGAAGGATAGACTTTCTGGAACCTGAGAAGCCTGCAAAGAAGTGAGGTTCAATGAAGCCCTCTGAACATACAAGATCCGCTTCTGCAACTATGGAGTTGATGAGAAGTTCGCCTCCTGAAGGAAGAATACCCAAAAAGGTTACAGGAGATTCATCAGCCTTATGGATGACGATGTTCTCCTTTTCCACAATCTCTTCCCCGAACTTGGCGATAAGCTCCTCTCTGGTGGTGGCCCTATGGCAACCAGTGGAGATGACGATGGTCACTTCTGCATCAGGATTACCTTTTCTGATTTCCCTGAGCATAGGAGGAACTATCACCTTGCTTGGAACTGGCCTGGTATGGTCAGAGCAGATAAGCACAACCTTCTTTTTCCCCTCACTTAGCTTGGAGAGTCTCTCAGATCCGATTGGATTCATGAGAGCTTCCTCCACCAGATCCTTTGGAGACTTCTGGCTCTTGTAGTCATGGAGGGAGCTTACAAGGACTCCCTTGAGATTCTTGTCATCTATATCTATGGAAAGAGTCTCCTTTCCATATGGAAAATGAAGTTCCATGGTCTCCTCCTCAGATATATCTTTCCCTTAAGAACTTTACTGTACGTTCTGCAGCTGTAATGGCATCAGGAACAGGGAAGCACTCTACAGAGCACCAGCCATTATAGTTGATCTTGCCAAGAGCTGAGAAGATATCATCCCAGTCCATATGGCCGTCACCACAGCTAAGGCGGTTGGTATCTGCCAGGTGTACATACTTCACCATTTCTCTATTTCTGATGAGAGTTTCACCGATGTGGGCATCCTCGATGTTCATGTGGAAAACATCAGGCATAAGGGCAAAGTTAGGTCTGTCCATCTTTCTCACCAGCTCTGCACCCTGGTCCACACTATTGATATAGTCAATCTCATATCTGTTTACAGGCTCGAGAATTATGGTTACTCCCCTTTTCTCTGCATAGTCAGCAACCTGGCCCATAAGATCCAAAAAGAGGCCTTCGGCTTCTTCCTTGCTTCTCTTTCCGATGCTTCCTCTGACTCTACCCACATTCACCAGGCCTCCAAATTCACTGGCCAGGTCGACAAAGCCGGTAAAGCTCTTCCAGAGCTCTGCCCTTCTCTCCTTGTCACTATCGGTGAACATGAGACCACGGGCGGCAAATACCTGGCCGGTGGATATTGCAGACACCTGAAGGCTATTCTTCTTAAGTATGGCTCTCAGCTCATCGTGGGTGATTTCATCACTTTCCTTAAGGGCCAGCTCCATGCCGTCATATCCAAGGCGGTGAATTATCTCTGCACTCTTTTCAATGCCTCTGAATACAGCAAAAGCTGAAGGGAGGGCATTCTCAGATGCAACAACTATTCCAAGTTTCATGATCTACTCCTACAAAAAATGGCAAGAAATGGGAGTGACCCCACCTCTTGCCCATGGAAAGAAGATTACATTTCCTTGATACCGGAAAGATCTCCTGTCTCAGCTGCCAGAAGAACTGGAGCCATGTACTCATCAACATCATCTGCTGTCATAGGTACAGGCATGTTCTGCAGCTTCATCTTCAAGTCTGGGTCCTTAGCAGCTGTGATTGCCCTTACGTAGTGGACATCGTGCTTATATCCAGCAATATCTGTGAGCTTTGTAGGAGCGTTGATGCTCTTTGCAAACTCGATCATGGCATAGGATACTGCCTCAGCAAGCTCTCTGCCCTCGAGAGTCTCCACATCCTTTCTTCCGAATCCGCGGGAAGCGAAGATCTTGCCCACAACCTTCAGCTGTGGCTGGATTGCCTTGGAATAGAACACAGCATAGTATGGGTTCATGATTCCGCAAGCTGTTCCGTGACCTACGATGTCAACGAGAGAGAAGGAAGTAAGGTGAGCGCCGCTTGTTCCGCCGACCATGATTGCGTATCCGCCAAGGTCAGTTGCAAGACCGATAGCTTCTCTGGCCTTTGTGTCCTTTGGATTGGCGATGATCTTTCCTGCCCAGTCAACGACCAGTGAGATTGCTGTCTCGCAGAGATCCTTTGCCCTGTCATAGGCATCGCCCTTGGCTCCGCAGAATACCTCGAAGGTGTGTGCAATTGCATCCAAAGCGCCATCGATGGTGACTCTTACAGGCATTGAGCATGTGACCTCATAGTCGAAGAGGGAGAACTCAGGAACTACAGCAGGGTCAACAATAAGCTTCTTCTGTCCTACCACAGGGTCTGTGATGTTGGAATACTTTGTCAGGTGAGCACCTGAAGAAGCGGATGTCTCTACAGCAAGTACAGGAGTAAGCTTTGCGCCTGTAGCAGCAAGAGCTTCAGAAACCTTTCCTGTTCCGAAGTAGTGGTCAATCTCAGGAGTTACCTTACCGCCAAGAGTTGCAAGGACGGAAGCTGCCTTACATGCGTCGATTGTGGAACCACCACCGATTGCAACGATTGCAGCTGGCTTATGCTGAAGCACATATGTTGTGATTCTGTATACGTCTTCCCTTGGAGCATTTGGCTTTGCGTCCGGGCAGATTGCTCCGCCTGCAATCTTTACTCCATTATTCTCAATTGCTGCAACGACTCTGTCTGCAACAGGCTTCATATAGGTTGTGTTGGAAACTACCAGGACGGAACCACCCTCTCCTGCATATTTCTTTGCAACGCTTCCAATTTCCTCCAGGCAGCCAAGTCCGCAGATATAGCTGTCACCCTTCCATGCCTTCAGAAGATCAT
>JAEDOD010000107.1 GCA_016302165.1 Sphaerochaetaceae bacterium | reverse complement strand
GGATTTCAAAGACATTGAGGAACTCATCCTCATCCAGATCTCTCTCACCTTTCTTAAGGCCTTTTGCAAGGTAGAGCCAAATCACTTCTGTAGTGTAGGCAACGGAAGGACGGAGGGAGCCAATTTCAATCCACTCCTCAGCCTCATATCCTGTCTCTTCCCTCAGCTCTCTCTTTGCAGCTTCAAGATGGTCTTCATCTTTACTGTCCAGCTTTCCGGCAGGGATTTCTGTAACCACTTCCCCGAAAGGGTACCTGAACTGGCGCTCAGCGATTACATTGCCGTTATCCAGGAGAGGAACCACTGCTACAGCTCCGTTATGGCGGATAAGCTCCCTGCCTGTCTCTCTTCCGTTGGGAAGCACAACCCTGTCGCTGTAGACATGGAGAAGCTTACCTGAAAACACCTCCTTGGAGGAGACCATTCTCTCTCCAAGGTCCTTCATTTCCTTATTGTCATCCATAATACACTCCCTCAGAATAGATACTGCTCCTGGAAGGATACAGGCCTTCTGTTCTCCGCCAGAGTCTTCTCAAGATAAGCTGTGTCCAGTTCAAGTTCCTTTACCATAGACCTGAGAAGAACTTCACTTATGAGATTCTGCTCTGAAAACAGATATGCCAGCGCCTTCTCGGCTATCATATCCGAATGAATTGAATTCATATAGATTTCGCCGTCCTTATCGTCTCCGAAACGCTGGCGAAGACTCTGGTACAGCTTCGATTTCTCCTTATGGCCCTTAAGGGCTGAAAGCTCCTCCATCAGGCCCTTAGTGTCTCCTTTACCTGCGTCCAGCCCCAGAGGCTTCAAGGTGAAGAAGGTATATTCCTTACCTGGCAGATAGTGGTGCCTGTCGCAACGGGCAGCATAGTTAGGCTCCAGTCCCCCTTCCTTCATTCTGTCTCCACCGACGATGATAAGGGGATCGAAGTATAGTGCTGGACACTCCTTTCCATTGACGCTGTAGTAGCGGTAGGTATAGAAGGCGTCATTCAAGCAGCCCTTCTCCTCACAGTAGGCTGTAAGGGGAATGACATCTGTGGCAATATCCAGCATAAGACGGGCTGTGGAATTGAAGAATTCCCTTCTGAAGTTAAGGACCAGGGTGGGGAACACGAACATGCAGCCTTCCTGTACCGCATAGTTCCTGGCAACATATGCCAGTCTCTCGTCGAAGAAGGAGGCTTCGTCGATGATGAAGGTACCTACAGTTGGATTATCCTTCAGCACAGCCTCGAAATCGAAGCTGTCACGGACCTTGGCAATATTGCTCCCGCATCGCACATAGCCGGAACGGTAGGCAAGGGCATCATCGGGATAATCGGTGAACCTTGAGCCGTCGATTAAAGTACGGATGAAGAATACGTTCCTTCTGTCCCTCTCACCGGTACTTGTGACAGAAGCCACAGCCTCTCCCTTTCCTCTGGCAACTTCAGCGTCCCTCCACACTCTTGCGGCATACTCCGTCTTTCCTGAGCCCATGGGACCGATCAGAAGGACCCTGCGGCCAGGAGTGGTGAAGTCGAAATGCTGGAAGGTCTCGTGGACCTCCACCGTTGGAAAGCCAAGAGACTTAAGGAAGTCTGCCCCCGGAGTCACATTCTCAATATTCGGCATTTGGATCGGAGCCCTCGATGATCTTGATTCCGGCAGAACATCCAAGTCTATTTGCTCCAGCCTTGATCATGGCCACAGCTGTCTCAGCATCCCTGATTCCACCAGCAGCCTTTACTCCAAGTCTGTCACCCACCGTCTTTCTCATAAGGGCCACATCCTCAACGGTAGCTCCACCCTTCGAGAAGCCTGTGCTGGTCTTGACGAAATCTGCTCCAGCCTTCTCTGCGAGGCGGCAGGCAATGACCTTCTCCTCATCTGTCAGAAGACAACACTCGATGATGACCTTGAGGTGCTTGTCGCCACAGGCCTTCTTCACTTCCCTGATATCTTCTTCCGTGTCGTCGTATCTTCCGCTCTTAAGCCAGCCTACGTTGATGACCATATCAACTTCGTCTGCTCCATCCTCAACAGCTGTCTTTGCCTCAAAGGCCTTGCTTCTGGTATCCATGGCACCGAGTGGGAAGCCTACAACTACGCAGACATTTACATCCGTGTCCTTCAGGGCCTCTACGCACTTCCTGGTCCAGCAGGTATTGACGCAAACAGAAGCGAAATCATGCTCCCTTGCTTCCTCAAGAAGCTTTTCTATTTTCTTTTCATCGGCATCCTGTGCAAGGACAGTATGGTCTATAAACTTGTTAATCTTCATATCTTTTCTCTCCAAGAGAAGATTAACCCAAGTAATGGGCTTTTGCAATTTTCCCATACCATTTTCCCGCATCTTCCAAAACAAAGGCCTTGGATATATGATTTACCCATGTTATTACAGCTCTTTTCCCGTTTCTTCGATTACGCAATGCTCCTCCTTATTGTCTTGAACCTATCCTTGAGAAAGTTCAAAAATGGTCAGAGAAAGAGATTCTCCACCCTGGTGGTGGCCCTGGATATCCTTGCTGTCTATTTCCTTCTCATATTCATCGATTGGCTCCAGCTTCCAGCATGGACCGAATATGTGGCCCTGGCCATAGGAGTGGTTCTGGCCATCACCTTCAGAAAGAGCATGTGGCCCTGGAGACTGAAGTGCAGGAAATGCGGAAAGAAGATGGACTGGGATGCCATCCTTGGACGTGATGCCAATCTCTGCCAGGAGTGCTGGGAAGAAGAGCATCCAGAGGAGAAGGAGAAAAGGGAGGAGAAGGAGAGAAAGGCCTCCATTTCAGCCCAGAACCAGGAGAAGATCGATGAACTCTGCGTAAAGGCCGACAAGGTGGATGATGTACCTTGGGGCAGCTGGGAACCTACAGAGCGCTGCGTCCTGACCTATGTCATGGATAGTGAGAAGGCTCTTCTGATCCTGAAGAAGAGAGGCATGGGAGAAGGCTACTTCAATGCTCCAGGAGGCCATATTGAGCTTGAGGAGACATCAGTTGAAGCTGCAGTCAGGGAGACAAAGGAGGAGACAGGCCTTACTGTCTCAGGCCTTAAGGAAATGGGAGTCCTGAGATTCCAGTTCAAGAATGGAATCAGAATGATAGGGTATGTCTTCACTACAGATCGGTGGGAAGGTGAGCTAATTGATGAATGCGATGAAACCAAGCCATTCTGGATAAATAAAAGCGATATCGACTATTCCAGGATGTGGGAAGACGACAGACTATGGCTCCCGATGCTCATGGAAGGAAAGAAGTTCGAAGGCTGGTTCATCTTCGATGACAGAAAGATGGTTGACGCAAAGGTAGAGGAAACCGTTGAAGAAGAGTGAAGAGACCATTGATGCCCTAGGCCTCTGGAATATGGGAGACGGATCGTTCCATTCCCTTCTCTCCCCTTCTGCAGCCAAGGCCATAATCAGAAAAGCCTGGAAGGAAGGAATCAGGGCCTTCGACTCCGCCTTCAGCTACAGGGAGGCAGACTCCCTCCTGTATTCAGCCCTGAGGGAGATGAACGCAGAGAGATGCGACTATGCCATATGGTCCAAGGTAATGGCTGTCCCGACTCTGGAAAGAAAGGCCCTGTCTTCCTTGAAAAGACTGGGCACTGACCATTTCGATATCCTTATGCTCCACTGGCCCACAAAAGACGAAAATCTCTTCCCAGCCCTGAAAACCCTCGAAAGAATGAAGGATGAAGGAAAGGCAATTGAGATTGGAGTCAGCAATTTCCCTCTTCCTCTACTGGAGAAAGTATCCAGGGATTTCCAATTATCCTATCATGAACGTCCCCTTTCCCTGATCTGGACCAGAGAGTGGGAGGAGGAGAGAAAACTTAGCCTGAAGACCATAGCCTATGGCCCGGGAGGCCTAGGACTTCTAGGAGGGAAATACTCTCCCCAGACCCCTCCCCAGGACAGAAGACAAGACAACGAAGCCTTCAAGTCTGAGTATTTCCCTATCCTCATCGACAAAATGAAGGAAATAGCTCTCAAGCACTCCCTGACCCTTTACGAGACAGCATATTCCTTCGTGTATTCAATGAACCCTTGGGCCATAGTAAGAGGTATAAGTAAAGCCGAAGACACAAAAATCCGGAAATGTGTCCTTGACCAGGAAGATATGGATTCTCTATCGTCTCTTTCCTCCCTTATTGTCTCCACCTATTCAAAAGACAACATTTTCGCCCACAGTTGGAGTTGAGGAAAGGGAGGATAGAAAGATAAAATCAGAATATGAAGAGAATACTGGAGATAGCTGAAACCGAAATAGAGATAAAGAAATCCCGGTTCATTTCCATTGCCTATCCAGTGAGTTCCCTGGAAGAAGTGAAGAAGAGGGTACTGGAAACCAGGGCCCTCCATCCTAGCGCCACCCATGTGGTCCACTCTGCTGTAGTGGGGAAAAGCGGTACCCTATACTCCTCCTCTGATGACAGGGAGCCAAAGAACACAGCAGGGCGTCCCTCCTTGGAGGTTCTCAAGGGATCCGGAATCACAGATATATGCGTCTGCACTGTCAGATACTTTGGAGGAACCCTACTAGGAACAGGTGGTCTGGTGAAAGCCTATGGCGACAGTACCAAGGAAGTGCTGAAGATAGTCAAGACCGAAGAACTTATCGATAGATTGGAATTCCAGGTGAAGATGCAGTATGACCACTACACTCTCGCCAAGAGACTGTTCGATGAGACTGAGGCTACATTGAGCAAGGAGGATTTTGGTACAGGCATAACTGTAGAAGGGAAAATACCCACTACAGAAAGGAAAAAACTGGAGGATGGCCTCCAAAACATCGGTCAGGGAAGAATTCAACTTACCTTCATGAGTTGACACATTGCCATTCTTTTTTCTAAAATGCCTTTTGTATAAATAAGGAAGGATGTCCGAGAGGTCGATGGTAGCTGCCTTGAAAGCAGCCGTGGGGCAACTCACCGGGGGTTCGAATCCCTCTCCTTCCGAAACTACTTTGGAGAGGTGCGAGAGAGGCCGAATCGGGCTCCCTGCTAAGGAGTTGACCTGCTAATACCGGGTCCGGGGGTTCGAATCCCCCCTTCTCCGAATATAGTAGCCCTAGGTTATCCTAGGGTTTTCTTTTTAATAATTCATTTATATATAATGAGTTGCTTTATTGATATTTTCGTATAGCTATTTGTAAGAACATCCCTTTTTATACAAATAGCCACACAAAAGTTCACCTAAAGTTTTCTAATCAGTTTCTTATTGTCATAAGAAAAGCACTAAAAACCGTAAAGATAATTATATTCGATAATAGCTTCTTTTTTTGAAAACCAGCATTAAATGTGGTTTTCAAATTGTCTTCAGTCTATTCAATAACTCTATTACTATTTCATTGTCCTTCATTAGGGAAATGCCAAAACGACGCATTTCAACAAAAGCATTCATTATTCGGATTGACATCTGAACCGCT
>JAEDOD010000106.1 GCA_016302165.1 Sphaerochaetaceae bacterium | reverse complement strand
ATGACAGGAAATTAGAACTGGTATGCAGCTCCAACAAATGGAGTGATGTTGAACATGAAGCCATAGAGCTTGATTTTGTAGCTATCTGAAGCACCATCAGCTTTTGTCTTAAGAGTAGTTGTAAATGGAATGCCGATCTTTGCACCTGCTCTAAGAGTGATGGAATCAACAATCTCATACTTCACTCCAGCTTCAGCTGTCAGAGTGATTGTTGAGAAAGAAGTCTTGACTTTGTCTTCTTTTTCTGATCCAAAGGCGTAAGAGAAGCCTCCCAGGAACTCAGCTGCAAGCTTTTCATTGATTTCCATGCCATATCCAGCCTGAGCCTTCAGAGAGAAGTGTGTAGGGTAGATATTATCTTTATCAACAGTCTGTCCATTGGTTTTCTCGCTGAGATTGAAGAAAACTCCAGCAGAACCGGAAACAACTACTCCATTATCGAATGCTTCCCTGTAGCCAACTTCCAGAGGAAGTGAAACTACAGAAAGTTCATATTTCTTACCCTTCTCTCCATCAATTTCCAATCCCCTGTTTCCATTTGAGAAGGAAACACCACTGTCAAGATAGACTGATCCTGCAGAAACTACAGATACTACCATTACCAAAAGTGCAACGATTGCAAATGTCTTTTTCATTATTTTTCTCCTTATGAAAAAATACTTTATAGGAGTAAAATGCCACTAAAATGGTCTCAGTTCAACAGAGAGAATAGTCTTTATGTTTGAAAAAACTTCAAAATCATATAAGTGATACAAAATAAGGCAAATTGTATAATAAAAGTTTTGGAGTCCTTGACTGTTGTTCCATTCCGTTTGCTGATAGAGAAGAAGTAAATCGGCCTCCGAAGAGGCCGGGATACAATCAGTTTTTCTTAAGCTTAACCTTATTGAGCTTTCTATTCAGAGACAGAAGCTCTTCCTTGGTGAACTCTATGCCGAGCATGGAAACCATTGAGGATATGCGGAGGATAGTGAAAGAGCCAACCATTGCCATCATGTCCTTATTGGCCATGGAGGAGGCTGGATTTCCCTTTTCTCCCTTGTTTTTCTTCTTCAGTCCCTTTGCCTTCTTCATAAGTAGGAGGGAAAGAATCATCTTTCCTTTCCAGGAAGCCATGATGTCGCTGATCTTGCTGTTAAGGGAGCAGTAGCCTTCACGCTCTGTAATGTCGAACCAGTTGAGGATAGCGCCCTTTTCCTTCAGCCTATACTCTTCATTGAAGACTTCAACCTTATTGATTACAGCCTCATCAGAGTATTCTCCGCTTACTGCCTTTATTTCTGTCCTTCCCTTGTTTGGAACAGTGAAGGAGAAGAAGTGGTCTTCAGCCTTCTTTGTCTCAAACTTCTCTCCGTTAAGGAAGAGTGTAACCTCAGGAAGGTTTGAATAGACCTTGACCAATGTCATATCTTCCGTTCTGTCGACATAGCGCTTTGAACAGATATGGACGAACTTCTCTTCTGAGAGCCAGGCCTTATATGCATAGAAGGAGTCTTTCTTGTATTTCCTGTCTATGGTCACCAGACCCTTGTGGTTCTGGCCATTCTCTCCACCTTCACCTCTGGCATCAGCTCCGAAGTCGAACATATTCCATACGTAGGTTGCCCATAGATACTTCCTTGGAAAGAACTGCTTGATCATCTCTTCATGGTAATATGCCTGATACTCTTCGGTGTAATCACCTTGGGTTGGGCGTGAAGTATGCCAGTTCAAGGCTTCGCAGCCATATTCGCTGCAGCCGATGGCCCTGGAAGGATACTTCTTATGGAAGTTGTCGAACCATGGACCGTTCATGGATACTTCTCCACCATACCAGCCGAAGTAGTGGTTATAGGCCACGACATCGCTTATGTGTACAATCTCGTCATCTATATTGCACATTGTAAGCATGGCCATGGTAGTGAGCCTTGTCTTGTCCATACTGTGGCAGAGATCGTTGAGGATCCTGTGGTTCTCCAATAGGTCAGGATCCTTGCTGTTACCCATTGTTATCTCATTGGAGAGGCCCCAGACTACAATGGAAGGGTGGTTATAGTTCTGACAGATGAGCTCCTTCATCTGGGAGATTGTATTCTCCCTTCCTCCCGGCATGTGCTGGGAGATATATGGAATCTCAGCCCATACTACCATTCCATATCTGTCGCAGAGCTGGTAGAAGTACTGGTCATGCTGATAGTGGGCAAGACGGATGGTGTTGGCTCCAACTTCAGCAATAAGGGCCATATCCTCTTCGTGGTCCTCTTTCGTTATTGCGTTGCCTTTTCCGATTCTGTCCTGATGGCGGCTAACTCCTCTCAATGGATACTCTTCTCCGTTGAGGATGAATCCTCTCTCGGGATCAATGGAGAAGCTTCTGAAGCCGATTTCAGCTTCCACTCTGTCCAGGACTTCATCCTTTTCCAGAAGCTCTACCTTTATTGTGTAGAGATAAGGATCCTTTCTTCCGTTCCAGAGATGAGGGGAAGGAACAGAAAGCTTAACTTTAGTCTCCTTTCTTGTCTCCTCTGTTACGGTCTTTCCGTCTCTATCCAGGAGAGTGTAGCGGATGGCGTCATATTCCCCCTCTACAAAGCTCTCAACTTCCAGCGTTCCCTTAGGGTCAGGAGTTGCCTTGATGCCTGGAGTTCCGAACCACTCCAGGGAGAAGTGGGAGGATGGGACGCTGATTATCCTTACGTCCCTATATAGGCCGCCGTAGAATGTGAAGTCTGCTGTCTGGGGATAGACCCTGCTTGACAGAGAGTTGTCTACAGCGATTTCAAGTGTATTCTCATCCTTAAGGTCATCTGAGAGCCTTACGCGGAATGTGGAGTATCCTCCGTCGTGGCTCATGAGCTTTTTCCCGTTAAGGGAAACAACGGCAGATGAGTTTGCTCCATTAATCTCCAGGAAGTGCTCCTGGGATTCCGGAAGCTCAGACTTCAGGATGGTGCGCCTATAGATGCACTGGCCTCTATAGTAGTCATTTCCTCCATCCATTCCGTCTACGCTATTCCAGGAGTGGGGGAGAGAGACTCTCTCCCACTTACCTTCCTTGGAGAATTCCCATCCTGAATTGATCTCTGTAATATATCTCATTCTTATCTCATCTCCTTGAGTTTCCTTACGTTTTCATCCACTGTCTTCTTGTGTAGAGGATACCAGAACCAGAGAATCAGGGCCAGGAGGATGAAGCCTAGGGAAGGGATAAGGGTTGAGATGTTGAAGATTCCTTCCTTAACCTTAGGCAGGTTCGCTGTCTCTGCTGTATATCCGATGGCTGAAAGCAGGAAGCCAGAAAGGCCTGCAGAGAGGGCCTGGCCAATCTTGCGGGCAAAGGAGTAGAGGGCATATACTGAGCCGTCCTCCCTGATGCCGTTCTTCAGCTCTGCGTCGTCGATGACGTCTGTAATCAGAGCCCAGGAGATCATGGTGAAGACTCCAAGACCGAACCAGCAGAGGAACTGCATTGCCACAAATACCCATACGCTCTGAGGTCTGATGATGAATGTGACTATTCCCATTACGCCAGCAAAGAGGTTGGAGGCGATGGAAAGCTCCGCCTTTCCGTATTTCCTTGCAATCGGCTTGGCGATGGCTGCAGCGATAATCATTCCGATACCCATGGCACCTGTGGAAGCAGACTGGGCTGTTGCACTTCCATAGTAGTTTGGATAGACATATCCAGCCATGGCCTGCATGGTCAGCTGGGAAAGGAGCATGACGATGGAGGCTGCGATGATGCTCAAGAGGGATCTGTTGATAACAGCGTTTCTAAGCATTCTTCCCACTGAATTGCTTTCGAAGGTCTTCTTGTCTACCTGAGGGACCACTCTTTCAGTGGTAAGGGCATAGCATAGAAGATATGCGCCTACTGCCAGGACTGAGAATACTCCTGCAAGCATGGTGAACTTGCCGCCATCCATGACCACTGTTCCATCCTCCAGAGTCTTGTAGACAACAAGAGGAACCAGCACCATGATGATCATTCCTGCAAGAAGACCGCCCATTGACCTGAAGGTTGACAGGGACTGTCTGTCATCCGGCTCAGGAGAGATGGCACTTGCCATGGAGCCGTAAGGAATGTTGACTGAGGTGTAGAACACGGAGCCCCAGAGAATATATGTAATGAAGAGATAGATTACCTTGAAGGTCATTGGCATGGAAGCCAGGCCGCTCTGATACATCAGGAAGGAGGCGATGGCCACAGGTCCGCACATGCGAAGAAGCCATGGTCTGTACTTACCATTCTTTCCGCCCTTACCTCTGTCGCAGATTCTTCCCATGGTCACATCTGTGACAGCATCGACGAATCTTGCGATCATCATTATCACGCCTACTATTGCTGCATTCACGTCCATGATGTCTGTATAGAACTTCAGAAGGAAGGATGATGAGAGAATGAAGGTGAAGTCGTTGCCGAAGTCACCCATGAGATAACCTAACTTGTCACGGAAACCGAAAGGTCTCTGTCCTTTGTCTGCCATAGTATTGCTCCTTTTTCTATATTCTAAGGGTACTTTTTTCATTTACTTCGGTACTTTTTTGTTCTTTTCATTGAATTTATTGTTGTAATAAGAGGATTTGGAACAGAAACTCTTTTTATGGAAGCTTTTCAATTTACAGAGAGAATACTGGATAGATTGGGATTGGCCATAGTAATCTCCGAGGAGACAGAAGAGGGAGAGGAGAAGAGGGCTCTTCTCCTGAGGGACGGAAATGGGCTGGGAAAGGTCGTTTTCATGAAAGAAGGAAAGCGAGTGGAGATCGGGCCATTTCGGGACGAGAACGCAGAAACTGGTCTCTCCTCATATCCCTTTGTCCTATGGGACAGGACCCTTCTTCCCATTCTTTCAGCCTACTTCGATACTCTCTGGGGAGAAGGGGAGTGGACCATAGATAAAAGGAGCGAAACCTCTCTTCGCCTATTTGAGGACCTTGATGTCTCATACGGAGATGTAAGGAGCATCGAAAGGCGCTACGAAGGGGAGAATATGATTCTGGAGATGGTTAAGAGCGGTGATGTGAGAGTGGTGGAGGCCTTTTCCCTTTCAGGCTCCTCCCTTTTCTCAGCCATGGAGAAGCGAAATCCCAGCGCCCTGAGGAATATCCAGAATTACGCAATAATTGCCAATACCCTTCTGAGAAAGACAGCGGAGGAGGCTGGAGTGTCGCCATTCATGGTAGACAGGATCTCTTCGTACTATGGAATGAAGATCGAGACAGTGTCCACATCCTTTGCCATTGAGACTCTCTTTACTGAGATGCTCATCTCCTACACTAGGCTTGTGGGGGAAATGAAGCATAGAAGCTTTTCTGAGCCCATAAGGCGGGTGATCTTCGAGATTTCTATGCACTACAGCGAGAATCTCTCCCTTTCTTATCTTTCCTCCCTTGTTTCTCTTTCTCCCTCCCATCTTTCCCGCCTCTTCCATAGAAGCGTCGGGGAGACAGTAGTATCCTACATAAGGCGAATACGGGTAGAGAATTCCCTGAGATATCTAGGGAATCCAGACTATAAGATTTCCGATGTGGCAGGTGCTGTAGGGTTCCAGGATTCTTCCTACTACTCCAGGGTATTCTCCTGTCT
>JAEDOD010000105.1 GCA_016302165.1 Sphaerochaetaceae bacterium | reverse complement strand
TAAAGAAGGAAAATATGACATTTACCACTAAATCTACAGAAGAGACAGAGGAACTGGGCTTTCGCTTCGGCTCCACTCTAAAGAGAGGGGATGTAGTATCATTAAGGGGCTCATTGGGAGCAGGAAAGACAGTTCTTGCCAAGGGAATCGCCAAAAGCCTTGGAATCACGGAAGCTGTGGTCTCCCCCACCTTCACCCTGGTCCAGGAATATGACGGAAGAGAGAAGCTGTACCACCTTGATATCTACAGGCTCAGCGGAGAAGATGAGTTCGAGTCCATGGGAGGCGAAGACTTCCTCTACCCTGACGGCATCACTCTCATCGAGTGGTCTGAAAAGATAGAATCCATGCTTCCAGATGAGACCATCTATGTAAATGTCACCATAAATGATGACCTTTCAAGAACAATTACCATTACTGGAGACGAAGAAAATGAACATTCTTTCGCTTGATACTTCCACAGAAGTCCTGTCCCTATCCCTTAGTACAGACTCCTCACTGGAGGAGAAGAAGATCAAGGGAAACTTCTCCCACTCGGAAAACCTTCTGGGAGAGATCAAGGCTATGACAGACAGGGCGAAGATCGCCCTCAAAGACATAGATCTTCTCATATGCACCAAAGGCCCAGGCTCATTTACCGGCCTTAGGGTAGGCATGGCCACCCTCAAGGGAATCTCCCTGGCGTCCTCCTCCCCTTTGGTTTCTGTGCCAACCCTGGCTGTAATAGAGAAAAGCGTGTCCTCCCTATGGAAGGGCCCGATTCTCAGCGTCATAGACGCAAAGAAGAAGAAATACTATATCCGCTACAGCAAAAATGGAGAGGTGGTCATCTCTGACAGGGATAGCTCCCTGGAGGAGATAGTGTCACTTCTGGAAAATGAAAAGGATACAATACTTGTTACAGGCCCTGATGCAGCCTCCTTCCTTACGAAAATTGAAGGCATCAGCCAAGCTCTTCCACTTCAAAGGGACATTGAGACTCCTAGATGCCTATCATGGGCACTGGAGACCCTTGGAAAGGAGAAGTATGAGGAGTCTGGAGCTGACGACATTGGAGAAGGCCCGGTATATATCAGACGTAGTGACGCAGAGGAAATGCTATTATCCAAGGCAAAGGAAGCAAAGGAGAAGAAATGAAGAAGGTTGATATCCTTATTGTTGGAGCAGGCCCCGGAGGAATGAGCGCAGCCCAGTATGGAGCAAGGGCTGGATACTCCACCCTTGTCCTGGACCCTATGGGCCCCGGTGGACAGCTGTTATACATCGACGCAATCGAAAACTATCCAGGCCTGGGAGAAACAAGCGGATATCTTCTTTCAGAGGCCATGGAGAAGCAGTGCGCTTCCTTTGGCGTTGAAATGGACTATGGAGCTGTATCATCCATCAGCAAGGAAGGAAATCTCTTTGTTTCCCAGACAGATATAGGGGAAGTCGAGTCAAAGGCTGTAATCTTGGCCACAGGAGCCTCCCACAGACATTTGGGAGTGAAGGGCGAAGAAGAGTACAGAGGAAAGGGAGTAAGCTACTGCGCAACCTGTGATGGTCCTTTCTTCCGTGGAAAGAAAGTGGTGGTGGCAGGAGGCGGCGACACAGCCCTGACAGATGCCCTCTACTTATCAAAGCTATGCTCGACAGTGACCATAGTCCACAGGAGAGAGGAATTCAGGGCCCAGAAGGCTCTTCAGGACAAAATTGCCAAAGTCGGGAACATCTCCACTGTCATGGGAAGAAACATAGTTGAGATAAAGGGAGATGGAAGCTCTGTGAAGGAAGTGGTCCTGGACGGAGGGGAAACCATTGAAGCCGACGGAGTTTTCGTCTTCATCGGCACTGTACCAAACTCCAGCCTGGTGGAGAGGATCGCAAAGACAGAAAATGGCTTTGTGGTGACAGACGACTCCATGGAAACAACCCTTCCAGGCCTTTTCGCCTCTGGAGACGTAAGGAACACTACATTCAGACAGGTTGTTACAGCAGCTTCCGACGGAGCCAAGGCAGCCCATGGCGCTGACGAATATATAAGAAAGAATAACTTATGAAAAAGCTGTCTGTCTCTGTGTTTCTCCTTCTCATTCTTTCCTCCCTACTTTTTGGAGAGGGTGCAGTGGAAAGAATTGAGGAAGAGAAGGCAAGGGATTACCTTGCATCCCTTCCTTCCTCCTTCTCTTCCCCTCTTGTGTCCATAAGGCACCAGGGAACTCTTGAGAGAGGAGAAAAGGTGACAGCTGAATACTCTTCATCCTTCCTTTCCTACTCATATTCTGACGGAAAGAAGACCATAGAGCTTTATAGCGACAAGGAGGGAACGATCCTTCTTGTAGACGGTAGAGAACCAAGACAGGAAGAGCTTTCAATTGTCTTGGAAAAGCTATCCCAGATGGAAAGTCTCCTCGCCTCCCCTTCCCTCTTTACTACCTATGAAGTGATGAC
This sequence comes from Sphaerochaetaceae bacterium, assembly GCA_016302165.1. Taxonomy (GTDB): domain Bacteria; phylum Spirochaetota; class Spirochaetia; order Sphaerochaetales; family Sphaerochaetaceae; genus Ornithospirochaeta. The sequence continues at coordinate 3,246 of JAEDOD010000105.1, read as the reverse complement.
ATATCTAGGCGACGGGTGGAAAGTGGAGACAAGGAGAGGAAATGGAGACTCCACCATCTTTATCTCAGTAGAGTTCAAGGCGCCATTTTCCGAAAGATGGAAAATTGAAGGCCATATGGACTCCAGACACCTATACACTACTGCCACTCCAACTACCCTTCCCTTCCAGCCCTACTTCATCCTTGACGCTGTTGAAAGTGAAGAAGGAAGCGCTCACCCTGAGCTATGGTGAAAAAATATCCTTGCACCCTCTCATGAGGTGGATGGATAATATGGACATGAATATTTTAATGGTAACAAGCGAAACCGTCCCCTTCTCAAAGTCTGGGGGACTGGCGGATGTTGTGGGCGCCCTCTCTCAGTCACTTTCGGAGATGGGACATGAAATAAGAGTGTTCATGCCTATGTATTCCTTCATTGATAGGGATGACTGGAAGAAGACCCTTTCATACCAGATACCAATGCTGGGAAAAAATGAAAAGGCCGACATTCTTGAAAAGAAGGTTGGAAATGTAACATATGTGGGATTTGCCCATCCCTATTTCACCACTCGCAAGGGAATATATGGAGACACCTCCTTCCAGCCCTATAGCGACAACTGTCCCAGGTTCCTGGCTTTTGCAAAGGCAGCGGCACTATATCTTGCCGCCACAGACTGGAAAGTTGACATCGTCCACTGCCACGACTGGACCACAGGCCTGGTACCCCATTACCTGAAGCACTTCAAGGTTGAGACAAAGACAGTATTCACTATCCATAACCTGGCATACCAGGGAGTCTTCCCTCTCCTTGATGCTGTAATATCATCCACAAGGATTCCCAAGAGCGCCCAGAGAGGAGAAAGGGGCCATAAGACCATCAACATGATGGCCGCAGGCCTATTGGACAGCGATTACATAACCACTGTATCTCCCAACTACATGGAAGAGATCAAGACAGAGGATTACGGCTGCTCTCTTTCTGACATCATCAGAAAGAGGGAAGAAAGCAGCAGAGGAATCATCAACGGCATCGACTATGATGAATGGAATCCGGAAAAGGACGGAAACATCAAGGCTAACTTCTCTTCCAGTGACCTAAAGGGAAAGGAAGAATGCAAGAAGGCACTTCTGGAGGAGTTCAGAATCGAGGGTTATGAAGATAAACCTCTATTCTCCATGATATCCAGACTTGCTGACCAGAAGGGCTTTGACGAGCTTCTTCTTGAAGGCTCCCCCTGTGCCCTTGAGCGTATTCTTGAGAAGAACGATTCAGCCTTTGTCATAATTGGAACAGGAGACTCCAGATATGTGACCAAGCTTAGCCTTCTGATGGCAAAATACAGGAACCTGTCTGTAAAGATAGCTTTCTCCCTGCCTCTCTCCCATATGGCTGAAGCAGGAGCAGACTTCTTCCTGATGCCTTCCCGTTTCGAGCCCTGCGGCCTTAACCAGCTCTACTCAATGAGATATGGAACGCTGCCTGTGGTGAACTCCACAGGAGGGCTGAAGGACTCCGTGAAGGATATGACAGAGGAGGATGGAACAGGTTTCGTATTCTCACCACTTAATCCAGACACCATTGTAAAGGCTGTGGAAAGGGCTGTGGAATTCCATAAGGATAAGGAAAAGCTAAAGGCAGCGAGAATCAGGGCCATGGAGATAGACTCCACCTGGAAGCGCAGTGCTGAAGCCTATGAAGAAGTTTATAGAAGCTTGATATAGAGAGTTATCCCCCAAAAGGGGATAATTCTTTTCACCCTTCCTTCCTGTCCATTTGGAACGAGGCGGATTAAGAATAGGGAAAGTTTAGTTAATTCAGAAGAATTTCTGTGGCATGAGCTCTATTTTTGGTGATAGACTATCTAAAAGGAGAAGAATTGTTGCATAAGACTAATTCGAAATGCAAGAATTTGGCTTTTTTTTCATAGATTACGGGCACAGAATATAAATAAAGGAGTAACCACATGACACGTAACAACAAGAAAGTTGTAGCAATCGTACTAGGAGGCGGAAGGGGAACACGTCTCTATCCTCTCACAATGGACAGGTCCAAGCCAGCTGTTCCATTTGCAGGAAAGTATCGTCTTGTCGACATCCCTATTTCAAACTGTATCAACAGCAACATCAGACAGATCTATGTTCTGACACAGTTCAACAGCGCATCACTCCACAACCACATTGCGTCAACATATAACTTCGATGCCTTCTCTGGCGGATTCGTAGAGATCCTGGCTGCAGAGCAGACATACACATCAGAAACCTGGTATCAGGGTACAGCTGATGCTGTAAGAAAGAACCTGAAGCACTTCAGGGACCAGGATGCAGACTACTACGTCATCCTCTCCGGAGACCAGCTCTACAGAATGGACTTCAACAAGATGCTCCAGCGCCACATCGACACAGGTGCAGTCCTTACAATCGCAGGAAAGCCAATCAGCAGACCAGAAGCTACAGGACTGGGAATCATGGGCTGTGACGACAAGGGTATGATCACAAAGTTCTTCGAGAAGCCAAGCCCAGATGCAGACATCACAGACTACATCATTCCAGAAGCCTGCCTCCAGGAGCAGCTTGAGCAGAAGAGGACAGAGAAAAACGAATATATCGCTTCCATGGGTATCTACATCTTCAATGCAAAGGAAATGGAGCTTGCCCTCAACAATGATAAGACAGACTTCGGTAAGGAGATCATTCCAGACATCATCAAGACCAAGCCTGTTGCATCCTATCTCTTCGACGGCTACTGGGAAGATATCGGAACTGTAAAGGCCTTCTACGAAGCAAACCTGAACCTTGCTTCCGATAAGCCAAGCTTCAACTTCTACGATGAAGAGATGCCTATCTACACACACAGAAGACACCTGCCTGCAACAAAGGCAAACTTCTGCTCACTGTCCAACGCCCTTACATCTGAAGGATCCATCATCACCAACGCAACCATCGTCAACTCCATCATCGGTGTAAGAACCTTCATCGAGGCTGGTGCATCCCTGGATGGAGTCTACTGCATGGGAGCTTCCAGATATGAAAGCGAAGATGAAAAGGCTGCCAACGCAAAGAAGGGCATTCCAAACATCGGTATCGGAAGGGCAACAATCATCAAGAGGGCCATCATCGACCAGAACGCAAGAATCGGCTCCAACTGCCGTATCGGTATCGACAACATCAAGAGAGCTGAAGGTGACTTCGAGATGTATTCAGTACATGATGGAATCATTGTAATCAACAAGAATGCAATCATTCCTGATGGAACAGTAATCTAATC
>JAEDOD010000104.1 GCA_016302165.1 Sphaerochaetaceae bacterium | reverse complement strand
CCTGGTTTCAGCATGGCCAAAAGCTCCCGTCTCTCCTCCCTGGAATAATCAGGATTAGTGTCTACGCTGGTCATAAGCACAGGAGCCACAGTGTTGTATTCACTTTGCTCTGGAGTCATATCCTTCAGATTCACCCACACGTCTCCTGTGAAGATGATGCCGTCCTCTTCATCAAGGAGAATGGATTCTCCCTTCAGATGGCCTCCCTTTCCTTCAAGGAGTGTGAAGGAAAGATCCTCCCACTTCCACTTTCCAGTCTCCACAATGGCAGAAGAGGAGAAATCTCCATCTTCCCCTATGGCCTCCACCTTATCAATCTCCGGAAGAGAGTAATGGGTAAGGATCTTGCACATCACTATATAGGGCCTATGGAGCCTGTTCTCCTCCCTGTAGCCGTCAAGACCATTGCATTCCCGTCGCAGGTCCTCCTTACTTCGCTTTGATGTCACGATTTTCGGAAAGAGAGGAAATAGCCCGCCGTGGTCCACATCGGCATGGGTCAGGAACATGGTCCTGTCCATATCTCTCCACTCTGGAAGGAGAGAATCGAAGAGAGCTTCCATCTCTTTTCTATAGAGAGCGTAACCGGAATCTATGGCAAGAAGGGAGGAGCCGTGGACAATCAAGGCTGTATTGCTGCCGCTTGGAGGCTCAATGAGGATAAGGGAATATCCAGGTCTGATGGTCTCTCTGGTGATTCTTGGCCGAAATCCTTCTCCCCTACCTTTTGCAAGAAGCGTAGTGAAGTGGGCGATGGAAGAGAAGGTCTCCTGGGGAGAGAGCCCTTGGGAGTCCAGAATCTCCATAGCCATGTTGGCTGAAACCATCAGAAGGCCCTTCTTTTCTTCCTTCACTTCTGTCATTCTGGCCATCTGGGCCACAAAGCCAGAGTAGAAGATGGAGTTGTCATAGCTTCTTTCCAGCCTTCCATACTCTATGGTCCTTACCATATATAGCTTTCTCGCTTCCTCCAGAAAGCTTTCCTTCTCCTCTTCACTCTTTACAAAGAGCCCCATCCTGTAGTTCTGCCACCCGCTGTTATCTGAAACGGAAGAGATGTATGAGATGTTGATGCCCATCCTTTCAATAAGCTTCAATACCTTCTCAAGGGTTCCAACCCTGTCTGGAAGGAGGAACTCCAGAAGCACCACTTCCTCCTTCTCTTCCTTCGTCAGGTAGCCTATCTTCTTCAGCTGGACTCTAGCCTTACTGATTCCTTCCTCATCACCTTCAGCTTCCAGGAAGATCATGTGCTGGTCTACAGCCTTGTTGTAGGAAGTGCGGACTATGTTCAGTCCAAGGGATGTGAATATTGTTACAGCCTTCAGGAAGGCTCCGCTTTCGTCAGGCACACTTGTTATGAAGCTTTCTCTCATTTTTCATACACCGTCACTGAGCAGTTGGGAACTGAATAATGGGCAAACTCCTCATTGGTCATCTCGTTGAAATAGGCGTGGAAAAATCTAGCAATCCCATTGTGGGCCACCACCAGAATGTCTCCGCTCTCCTTCTTCTTCTCATCGATGAAGGAGTATACCCTATGGGCTGTCTCCAGCATGGACTCTCCATCTCCATACTTCTTCATAAAGCACATTTTGTCCCGGATGAAATCTTCTTTTCTATCTCCAGGAGCAACCCCTTCCCAGTATCCGAAATCCTGTTCCCTCAGTCTTTCGTCCTTCTCAACTTCCACATTCAGGTGAGACGCAATGATAAGGGCCGTGTCATAGGCTCTGGAAAGAGGGGAAGAGTAGATCCGGTCCACCTTGAGGCCCAGCTTCTCCAGCTCCTTTCCTCTCTCTTCAGCTTCTTCCCGTCCTTTCTCTGTCAGGGCCACGTCTGTGCTTCCTGCAATCCGCTTCTCCCTGTTCCAAACTGTCTCACCGTGCCTTACAAAATATATTCTTCCCATTAATCCCCTAACCTTCTTTCCTTGTCATCATCGAAAATCTTCACCAGAAGCATGGAGCCCTTCTCCACCCTGACCCTGGCTCCAGGGTAAAGAGGCTCATTACTGACGCAGTATTGCCAGCTGCTTTCGACTTCAGCACCAGACAAGGGATAGAGGGCATTCTCTATATCTACTCCCTCCACTTTTCCTTTCCATGCAATAAGTGAGAAATATGGAAAGGAGGAAGGAATCTCCTTCCACTCTTTTCCCACTGTCTCCATTTCGCACCAGTCATCTACAACCTTTGCATTTGCTCCCTTTTGAGCCAGGTAGTCCAAGACATAGATATTTGCAAGAGTGTGGTCCATACGGCGCCCAGTGAAGCCAAGAAGGAGAAAGTCCCTGAAGCCTCGGTTATATGCTTCCTTCACGCCAAAGATAGTGTCTGTATCGTCCTTCTTTTCCGGCAGCACTATGACTTCGCATGCCCTCCATCCTAGAAAGAAGGAATCGAAGTCTCCAACGATAAGGTCAGCCTTTCCCAGCTTCTCTTCGTGTCTCAGTCCTGAGTCACAATATACAAGATAGTCACCTTCCTTCAGGAAGCTTCTCGCCCTACTGTAGTTTCCTATTTCTCCGCCGCCAACTATTACAGCTCTACCCATGGCCTACTCCTTCCATGATTATTAAGCTTTTGCCTTTTGTTTTCCACCACCCTTTGGTAAATGGATTGAGAATATAGTATACTTACTGCGGAGGAATGGAATGGACTGGGGAATAGCAGGAACAGGAAAGATAGCCCATAAGTTTCTTGACACTATCGAGAAGATGGAAGGTGAGAGAATAGTAGCTGTAGGTTCAAGAAGAAAGGAAAGCGCTGAAGCCTTCATCTCGCCCCGCCCTGGAATCACGGCCCATGGAAGCTACAGCGACCTCTTTAGAGACCAAAGGGTGGAAGCTGTATACATAGCTGTTCCAAATACTCTTCACTATGCTCTTATTAAGGAAGCCCTGGAGAATGGAAAGCATGTGCTTTCAGAAAAGCCCATGACCCTTTCTCCCTTAGAAATGAGTGAACTCTACAGATTGGCTGAAGAAAGAGGGGTGATGCTGATGGAAGGATACTGGGTCTGGTTCCTTCCCATGGCTGAAAAGCTGAGGAAAATAAAGGAAAGGATTGGCAGGATAGAAAAAATCACCCTTACCTATGGCTTCGTGTCGGAAGGAGAGCGGAGAAGACGGAAGCTTTCTCCTTCCTTGGGAGGAGGAGCCATATATGATATCGGAATATATAATCTAGGCATTCCTGAAATGCTGGGTCTGACGGAGCCGGAAGTATTGGAGAGCAAAGTAAGGAGAAACGAGCTGGGAAGCGACGAGTACTCCTTTACTGTCCTCCGCTACAAGGAAGGCGCCGTAGTTGAGACCACCAATGCAATTGGAGAGGATATTCCAAGAGTCTGCACTATCCAGGGTGAGAAGGGAGCCATAAATATTCCTGATTTTCAGAACCTTACTTCCTTCACTCTTGAGACAGGGAGCACACATGAGGAATTCTCATCTCCCTTCCTGATCAATGGCTTCGAGTATGAAATAGAATCCTTTAGTGAAGAAGCGAAGAAGGGGCGAACCCATAGCTCCCTCTTCACTCCCAGCCACAGCATAAATATATCCACTATCATAGATAACATTGTCTCATACTGGAGGAGGGAAGGCTTATGACAGAAGAAGCGAAGAAAATCATTGAAAAGCTCTCTCTGGAGCCACTTGAGGGGGAAGGAGGATATTTCAGGTTCCTCACTGAGTATGGAAACGGAGCGGGGTGCATATACTACCTGGTCACAGAGGAATCCTTCTCACATCTCCATCTTCTCACAGATGATGAAGTCTGGGTCTTTCTTGAAGGAGACAGGGCTCAGCAGATTACAGTGGACCAAAGCTTATCTCTCTCCCGTACCGTTCTCGGCCCGGAGAATCGGGTTGTAAATGTGGAGAAAAACCATTTCCAGGGAACTAAGCTGTTAGAGAATAACCATGGCTATGCCCTGTTCTCCACCTTCATGAGTCCCCGCTATAAGGGAGAAATGTATATGGAAGGAAAGAAGGACCCGCGAATCAGGGAAATGGAGGAAGTGAAGGAATATCTATGAAGAAGGTTCTTGTTACAGCTGGGCTCTCAAACCTTGGGCGTGCCATAAGAAAGGTATTTGAAGATAATGGCTACGACGTATACTACACTGTGTCTTCAGAAGAAAAGAAGGATGGCGAGAAGGCCATAGTCCTGGACCTGAGGAAGGAAGAAAGCGTGGAGGCACTTCCTTTCTTCTTCTCTACACTGGACGCACTCATAAACAACGCAGGAATCTTTACCGAAGGTAAGCAGGAGTCACTTCCTTCTTCCCTTTTCGATGAAGTCTTTGCTGTGAATATGAAAGGGCTCTTTCTTGTGACCAAGGCGCTTCTTCCCCTACTAAAGGCCAGTGACGGAGCGATCGTAAACATATCCAGCATGAATGCAATACACCCTGGCTTCGGCACCACAGCCCACTACGACGCTTCCAAGGGAGCAGTATCAGCATATACCAGGTCCCTTGCTTCTGAAACTTCCCTTCGAGTCAACGCTGTAGCTCCCGGCCTCATTGAACGCCAGGGCCTCTTGGGATCAGAACTGGAGAAACATTGGAAAGCCCACACAGGAGGCAGGGAGATGATGAAGACAGAGGATATAGCAAAGCTTGTTTATTTCCTCTCGGAAGCGAAAGGAATATACGGGCAGACTATCCTTATAGATAACGGATATACCCTTTTCTGATCAGATATCCAGCACCAGGGATACCGGGCAATGGTCAGAGCCTAGAATCTCAGTGTGGATTCCAGCTTCCTTCACTTTGTCCTTAAGGTCATCTGATACGATGAAGTAATCGATACGCCAGCCTGTGTTCTTCTCCCTGGCACGGAAGCGATAGGACCACCAGGAGTAGATGTTCTCCTTATCTGGATAGAGATAGCGGAAAGTATCTGTAAAGCCGGAGGAAAGAAGAGCTGTCATCTTTTCCCTCTCCTCATCTGTAAACCCAGGATTCATTCTGTTGGTCTTGGGGTTTTTAAGGTCTATTTCCTTATGGGCCACATTCAGGTCTCCGCAGTAGACCACACTCTTCTTCTTTGAAAGGTCCATAAGGTAGGACCTGAGGTCATCCTCCCACTTCATCCTGTAATCCAGTCTCTTGAGTTCATCCTGGGAGTTGGGCACATATGCATTCACCAGATAGAATTTCTCATACTCGAGAGTTATGACCCTTCCTTCCTTGTCGTGCTCCTCAATGCCCAGGCCATAGGATACTCCAAGAGGCTTATGTCGCGTAAATATTGCTGTTCCGCTATATCCCTTCTTCTCTGCGTAGTTCCAATAGGAGTAATATCCAGGAATCTGAAGATCTATCTGCCCCTCCTGCAGCTTGGTCTCCTGAAGGGAGAAGAAGTCTGCGTCGAGAGAAGAGAAAGCTTCAAGAAAATTCTTGCCTACCACAGCCCTGAGGCCATTCACGTTCCAGGAGATGAATTTAAGTTCCATGGCCTATTCTACCCTTTCTTTTACCTTTTTCTCAACGGAAAGTCGGGTGAATTCCTTTCCCTTTAGACATAGATTATCCTTATGACAGAACCTGCATTCACTCCCATTGATCTTGAAAGCTGGAAGAGACGGGAAATCTTCCACTACTTTTCATCCATCGCCCCATAACCTATTCCATTACAGAGGAACTGGATATCACAGAACTGAAGAAAGTTCTCAAAGCCCATAATCTGAAGTTCTATCCTGCCTATCTCTTTCTTGTGACGAGGGCC
>JAEDOD010000103.1 GCA_016302165.1 Sphaerochaetaceae bacterium | reverse complement strand
GGAAGGTCGATCCATCTTTTCTTATCTACAATACTTGCCTCGTGGGAGAAGCACATAAAGCCCTTTTTCCCATGGTAGGAGCCCATGCCGCTTTCTCCAAAGCCTCCAAATCCCATTTCGCTGGTGGCAAGATGGATTATGGTGTCGTTGATGCATCCTCCCCCGAAGCCTATTACATTCATTATTCTTCTGGCGTTTCTTGGCTTTGAGAACACATAGAAGGCAAGGGGATGGTCAAAGCTTCTGATGAAGGATATTGCCTCTGAAATATCTTTGTACTCGATGATTGGAAGTACAGGGCCGAAGATCTCTTCTCCCATTACTTTGTCTTCCTTTGTGACACCATCCATGATGGTGGGCTCGATACGTAGCTCCTCAGCCCTTCCTTTTCCTCCCAATACTGTCTTCTTTTCGTCAATGAGGGAGAGGATCCTGTCGTAGTGCTTTCTGTTGATGATCTTGCCATAGTCTTCATTATTAAGAGGATTCTCTCCAAACTGGCGCTTTGTTTCCCGGATAAGGTTCTCCACCAGCTTTCCTCTTACTTCTTCGTTGACCAGAATGTAGTCGGGAGCTACACAGGTCTGGCCACAGTTCAGGAACTTTCCAAAGACGATTCTGCGGGCAGCAAGAGGAATATCTGCGTCTTTCTCTACAATCACAGGAGACTTTCCTCCCAGCTCCAGGGCCACAGGAGTGAGATGGCGGGAAGCCTTTTCCATTACAAGCTTTCCTACGCTCTTGCTTCCTGTGAAGAAGATGAAGTCGAACTTCTCATCTAGGAGTGCTTCGTTTTCAGCTCTTCCTCCGTCCACATAGGCAACAAGCTCCTTGGGAAAGGTATCTTCAATGATCTCCTTCATAGCCTTTGTGGTGGCAGGACTGTAAGCAGAGCTTTTGATCACTACAGTGTTTCCTGCGCTTAAGGCGTCAGCAAGAGGAGAAAGGGTCAGAAGTACAGGATAGTTCCAAGGGCTCATCACCAGTACGTTGCCATAGGGCATTTGATGGACATAGCTTCTGGAGTGGAACTGGGCCAAGGGTGTCCTCACATTCCTGTCCCGAGAGAAGGCCTTGGTGTGGCGGATCATATATGTGACTTCCTCAAGGGTAAGACGGACTTCGCACATATCGCTTTCGAAGGCGCTTTTCCCCAGGTCACTCTTCAGTGCTGACCGCAGCTTCTCTTCATTGTCTTCAATGGCCTTGTGGAGAAGCTTAAGGTTTCTGATTCTCTCATCGACAGATAGAGTGGCCCCTTTCAGGAAGTACTCCTTCTGTTTCTCGACTATGCTATGGATTTCAGCCTTATTCATTATCCTGCCCCCTCAGTACATTGTAGAATACCTCCAGCTCTTTTGCATCCATCAGTACAGGAACCGGATAGAGGGGATTTCCCTCCTTATCTGCATATTTTGAAAGTCTTTCGATGTCTTCCTTCCGTATTTCTTTAATGGTGTCTGGAATGGAGAACTTTTCTTTCAGCTCCCTGATTCTTGCCATGAAGGCATCAGCTCCCACCTTTACGGGAGTAAGTTCGTCTGCCAGATTAGCTGCTACAGCAAGCTTCCATAGCTTTTTGTCGATATGAGGTCTGTATGCCTCCAGCACCAGTGGCAGTATTACAGCGTTGGCGTAGCCGTGAGGAATGTTATATTCCCCTCCCACTGTGTGGGCAATGGCATGTACATAGCCCACATATGAACGGGTGAAGGAGCAGCCTGCCAGGTAGGACGCTCTAAGCATTGCGCTTCTGGCTTTCATGTCGTTTCCGTCGTCGTAGGCCTTCTCGATGTTGGATAGTATGAGGCGTACAGCAATCTTTGCTTCAATCTTGGTCATCCTGTGGTTAGACTTCCCGATATATGCTTCAATGGCATGGACCAGGGCATCCATGCCTGTGGAGGCTGTAAGATGGGGAGGAAGGGTCCTGGTCATTTCCGCGTCCAGTACAGCGTACCGGGGAATAAGCGGGAAGTCATTGATTGCATATTTGTGTCTTGTCTCGCTATCAACGATTACAGAAGCAAGAGTGGTCTCGCTTCCTGTTCCTGCTGTGGTAGGAATGGCAAGAAGGGTAGGGATGGGGTGTCTGACACGAAGGATTCCTCCCATTTTTGATAGAGGCTTCTTTGGATTTGCTATTCTTGCTCCTACAGCCTTTGCTGTATCCATGGAGGAACCTCCTCCCAGGGCGATGAGAGAGTCGCACTGCTCTTCAAGGTAGAGGGAAAGGGCCTTCTCTACGCTGTCTGTGGTAGGATTTGCAACTACTTCTGTAAAGAGGGAGTACTCTACATTGTTTCTTTCAAGGACAGAAGTAAGCTTATCCAGGAGTCCTGCCTTCACCACTCCGCTGTCTGTAAAGAGAAGAGGATGGCTCTTCTTCTCTTTTTTGAGGACCTCTGGAATGCCTTCCAGTCCACCTTCCACGATTTCCGGCTCTCTATAGGGGAGAAGAGGGAAAGCTGCCCAAAAACAGAATTGGAATGTTCTGCAATATGCTTTCTTTAGAATATTCATTACTTGAATATAGCCTAAAGGTAAAGAAGGGTCATTATTAATATGACAATTTTCTAAAAAATGTCATAAATGACGAAGTTAATTCTATATGTATTAAATAAGGGGCCGCTTCCACGACCCCTTCCCCTTTAATGGAACTGATGGATGATGGCTGATATCTCTTCCATCTTCTCCTTAAGCATTTCCTTGCTCTTTGCCTCAGCAACTATTCTCAGATATGGCTCTGTGTTGGACTTTCTCACGTTGAACCACCAGTCTGGATATTCGATCCTGTAGCCGTCGAAGTCCAGTACCTTCTCTGCGTCTCCTGCATACTTTTCATATAGAGCCTTGATTGCTCCATCCTTATCCTCCAGCTTGAAGTTGGTTTCCCTGGAGTTCTCGTAGGTGATGATTTCTGAAAGAAGGTCAGATAGCTTTCTTCCTTCCTCCTTCAGCTCCTTCACTACATGGAGTACCAGAAGGGATGCAAGGATTCCGCTGTCGCAGTTGCCGAAATCCTGGAAATAGTAGTGTCCAGCCAATTCGCCGCCGAAGATTCCCTTGATTTCCCTGATCTTCACCTTTGCAAAGGCATGGCCCACCTTCCATAGAGTACAGTTCCATCCATTCTTTTCCAGCCAGTCTGTGGTGCTCTTGCTGGTTCTGATGTCGCAGAGGGCATTTCCCTTTCTTCCCTTCTTGCCATAGTAGTAGCCGATGACAGCTGTTACGTAGTCTGGCTGGATCCACTGTCCCTTGTCGTCTACAAAGATGACTCTATCTGCGTCTCCATCGTATATGACACCGCAGTCGCTGCCGTTCTTGATGACTTCCTTCTCCAGGTCCCTGCAGTTCTTCTCTTCAAGAGGGTTTGGCTCATGGTTAGGGAAGGTTCCGTCAAAGGTGTCGTAGATGTAGTGGATATCACTGTTGTTGGCAAGAATATCCTTCACAACCAGGTTTGCCATGCCGTTGGAGGCATCGATGGAAAGCTTCAGGTCCTCCAGTCCCTTTGATAGAGGAAGGAAATACTCTACATATTCATCCTTCACAAAGGAGTAATCCTTTATGGTTCCCTTCTTCTCTGACACATTTACAGTTCCTTCCTCCACCAGCTTCTCCAGGTCCTTCAGGCCGCTGTCTCCACCTACAGGAAGAGCACCGGTACGGCTGATCTTCAGGCCGTTGTACTGGGCAGGGTTATGGCTGGCTGTTATCTGTACTGAAGCGTGGGCGTTAAGGTGTGTAGTTGCCCAATAGACCATTGGAGTGGTGCTGAGCCCAAGGTCCCATACGTCAGCTCCTCTATCTGTAATTCCCTTGGTAAGGTAATCATGGATTACAGGGGAGGATTCCCTTACGTCCCTTCCTACTATTACATGGTCTGTATTCAGCAGCTCAGGAAGGAAGTATCCGATTCTGTATACTGTGTCTTCATTGAATTCCTTTCCCCAGACTCCTCTAATATCATAGGCTTTAAATACACTCATTCTATTTTGCACTCCTCTCTCTATAGTTTTGGATCTTTTCCTTGAATACTTTGTGCTCAGGTATTTCGATGAAGAAGGTACGGTCTATTGTCTTCACCATGGTTACTGTCCTATTGAAGAAACGGCCCAGAGTACTGCACTCTTTCGCCTCAAATCCATCTTCCCTCAAGGCCTTTTCAGCCCTTCCCTTGGTAACAAGGGATATCTGGGTGATGGATGAGATTGGGATAGGAATCTCCATCTTTACGTAATCCTTCTTTCTCTGCTTCTCCCTTTTGGTTTCCAGGGTATATCCAAGAAGGGTGGCAGGACGGAAGAAGTCTTCAAAGACCAGAGTCTCTCCATCTGTATATACAAAGACCCCATACTCTCTTCTTTCCCTGCCTTTTTCAGCATACCAGGTTGCATAGGACCGCCAAAGCATGGGGGCTCCCAGCTTCTCTTCCCGTTCCTTTATGAATTCCATTGTCTCTTCGTCGAACATAATCCCTAATATTCTAACCCATATATGTGCAAACAACAAATGTCTGGATACTGTTATTTTTCTTTCCATTGATATAGAATTGGAGAGTGGAAGAATATCTCAGGAAGGATTTTGGTAAGATCCTCAAAAGCGCTGGTCTTGAAGCCAGACGCTGGATGAAGAATACTGATTCAGATGTATGCAGAGTATATGACAGATCCCTGGAGGGTCTGGAGCTTACTGTAGACATATACGGAAGATATGCCCGTGTCATGGACTATGGTGATGGAGAGAGAAGTGAAGAGGAGATAACTGAGATCCTGGACACTGTCTCCCGCTTCCTATACATCGAACGGGACAAGATCATCTGGAAGGAGAGACGTAAAAGGGAAGGACGGGAGCAGCACGGAACGGAAGAAGGTGAGTGCCCTGTAGTGGTCAGGGAGAGAGGCCTGGAATTTGAGTGCGAGCTTAGAAAATATGCAGATACCGGCCTGTTTCTGGATATGGCAGAGACAAGGGAGATAGTAAAGGGAATATCGAGGAACCAGAGGGTTCTCAATCTTTTCTCCTATACTTCCTCCTTCAGTGTCTACGCAGCCCAGGGTGGAGCATTAAGCGTGGAAAGCGTGGACCTTTCCAATGTATACATCTCCTGGTCTAGAAGGAATCTTGAGAGAAACGGCTTTCTGAGCGAAGAGAAGTACAAGACAGTGGCCATGGATGCCAGAAGCTTCCTGGAAATGGCTGTAGAAGAAGGAAGGACCTATGATATAGTTATCTTCGATCCTCCTGCCTTCTCAAACTCCCATAAGGCCGAAGACTTTGATGTGCAGAAGGACTACATCCCCTTCCTTGCTGCAATATGGAAGATCCTTGGGGATGGTGGAGTAGTATTTTTCTCTGAAAACCTGTCGGGATTCAGATTTGAAAAGAAGAAACTTGATCCCTGGTTTGAGATCAGGGAGTTGACAACGGAAGTCTCAGCAATGAACTTCTCCAGAAAGAGGAGAAGCTGCAGGGTCTGGGAAATGGCGAAGAAGGCCCGGAAGACAAAAAGAAACTATAGCTCCGAGGCAAAAGAAGAGAAGAAGGAAATGGACGAGGAAATGAAAGAGATGGAGGCACCTGAAAGGCTGGTGCTGGATGAAAGTGCTGCCAATGAGAAGAAGGCAGAGAAGAGAGTGAAGGCTTCTCCAAGAGTGTTCTCCTTTGAGGATGGGGAAGAAAAGGCCAGGACAGAAGAAGAGGATAGCTTCAGAAAGAAAAATAGTCCTAGACGTGATGGTGAGAGAAGGAGCGAGAGACGCTTCGGAGACGACAGGAGAGACGACAGAAGAGATAGGCGTGATGAGAG